>NZ_JBFPNH010000028.1:0-118607 GCF_040815545.1 Streptomyces sp. LMG1-1-1.1
CCCGCGTCGGACAACGCATCCTGGCCCTGACCGCCGCCATCTGGCACAACCGGGCCAACACCACAGCCCTGACCAGGTCACTCATCGCCTACGACCACTGACCAGCACTTCGGACTTACTCGTCTAGGGGGTGTCCTCGCCCTGGGCGGCCGCCGGGTCCATCCAGAAGACCTCCCAGTGGTGGCCGTCCAGGTCGGTGAAGGAGCGGCCGTACATGAAGTCCATCAGCAGCGGTTCCTTCGCCGGGCCGCCGCCGGCGGCGAGGGCGGCGTCGGCCAGCCGGTCGACCTCCGCCCGGCTCCCGGCGCTCAGCGTGACCAGGACCTCGGTGGTCTTGGTCGCGTCGGAGATCTCCTTGCCGGGCGCCATGAAGGACGCGAACTTGGGCTCTTCGAGGAGCATGGCGAAGATCGTGTCGCTGATGACCACACAGGCGGTGGTCTCGTCGCTGAAGTGCGGGTTCGAGGAGAAGCCGATCTTCGAGAAGAAGAGCCTGCTCGCCTCGACGTTCTTGACGGGCAGGTTCACGAAGATCATCTGCGGGGCCATGGCGCGCTCTCTTCCGTCGTGCGGTGCTGTCGAGAGGTAGGACGGGCCCGCCCCTCGGAACTCATCGCTCTCCGGAGCATTCTTTTCGCTCAGGCGACCGACCGCAGCTCAAGGGCCGCCAGCGGTACGAACCCGCCGCCCCCGCCGCCCGTCGCCGCTCCCGGCCCGGCCAGCCGCCCCAGCATCGCGACGGCGATCCGCTCCCCCTGCGCCTTCGCCCGCTCGGCCCGCGGCCCCTGGTGCAGCCCGTCCACCGTCGCGTGCCACAGCTGCACCCAGCGTCCGAAGTGCGCCGCCGTCAGCGGCCGCGCCGAGTGCAGCGCCGCGTGCGGGGCGAACGCGTCCCGCCCGTACTCCGCGCTCCGCAGCAGCGCCCGCTCCCAGAAGTCGCCGATCCTCGGCAGATGGACCTCCAGGTCCGTGCCCGCGATCTCGGTGAAGAACGGCCCGATGAGCGGGTCGGCGAAGGCGGCGCCGTAGAAACGGCGCAGCAGTACGTCGATGTCGTGACGGTCGCTGATGTCCCGGGTGGCACGCATGTCCTCCAGTGTCCCCCGCCCGCCGCCGCTGCCCCAGTGCCGAAGGTCCGCCCGCCGCCGAAGGGCCCGCCCGGCGCCCGCCGATGTCGTACGCCGCTCCCGGCCGGCGCCCGCCGATGTCGTACGTCGCTCCCGCCCGCCGCCGCTCCCCCAGTCCCGAAGATCCCGCCCGCCGCCGAAGGGCCCGGCGCCCGCCGCCTCCGCTTCATCGCGTGTTGCGGCCCCGGCCATGCGGCGCTCCTAGGTTCCGGAAGCGCGCGACCCCGTCGCCGACCGGTATGGCGGGGCGGATCACCATCCTTCTCGGGAGTGAGACGTGGAGCGACGCAGTTTCCTGCGCGGAGCGGTCATCGGCACGTCGGCGGCGGCCTTCGGCGGCAGCCTGTGGCAGAGCGCGGCGTTCGCCGCACCGGCCCAGCCGGGAGCGGGCCCGTACGGGGCGCTCGGCGCGGCGGACGCGAACGGCATCCAGCTGCCGGCCGGGTTCACCAGCCGGGTGATCGCGCGGTCCGGCCAGACCGTGACCGGCACCTCGTACGCCTGGCACAACGCCCCCGACGGCGGCGCCTGCTTCGCCGACGGCACCGGGTGGATCTACGTCTCGAACTCGGAGATCAACCCGAGCGGCGGCGCCAGTGCGGTGAGGTTCGACTCGGCGGGCGCGATCACCGGCGCGTACCGCATCCTCTCCGGCACCCGGCAGAACTGCGCCGGCGGCAAGACCCCGTGGAACACCTGGCTGTCCTGCGAGGAGGTGTCGCTCGGGTACGTCTACGAGACGAACCCGTGGGGCGGCACCGCGACCCGCCGGGACGCGATGGGCCGGTTCAAGCACGAGGCGGCGGCGGCCGACCCGGTGCGCCAGGCGGTCTACCTGACCGAGGACGAGTCGGACGGCTGCTTCTACCGGTTCATCCCCACCACCTGGGGCAACCTGTCCTCCGGCACGCTCCAGGTCTTCAAGGCGGGCACGGCCACGTCGGGCACCTTCACCTGGCAGAACGTCCCGGACCCGGACGGCTCGCCGACCACCACCCGCAACCAGGTCACGGGCGCCAAGCGCTTCAACGGCGGCGAGGGCTGCCACTACGCCGACGACACCGTGTGGTTCACCACCAAGGGCGACAACCGCGTCTGGCAGGTGAACCTCGCCGCCGGCACGTACGAGCTGGCCTACGACGACTCACTGGTGGTCGGCGGCGGCGCCCCGCTGACCGGCGTCGACAACATCACCGGCTCGTCCTCCGGCGACCTGTACGTCGCCGAGGACGGCGGCAGCATGGAGATCTGCCTGATCACGCCGGACGACGTCGTGGCGCCGTTCCTGCGGATCACCGGCCAGTCCGCGTCCGAGATCACCGGACCGGCCTTCTCCCCCGACGGCACGCGGCTGTACTTCTCCAGCCAGCGCGGCACCAGCGGCAGCTCGTCGGGCGGCATCACCTACGAGGTGAAGGGCCCGTTCCGGGCGTAGGCACCCGTGTAGCACCGCAGGTCGACCGTCCGCTGGGCGCCGCCGAGGAGGGCGGCGCCCAGTGGCGTCAGGGTGTGCAGGACCGCGTTGCCGTTGCGGAGGGTCGCGATGAGCCCGGCCTCCCGCAGGACGCCCGCGTGCTGGCTCGCCGAGGCGAGGGAGACGCCGGCCCGTCGGGCCAGCTCGCTCGTCGTCCCGCCGTCGCCGATGGCGTGCAGGACCGCCGAGCGGGTCTGGCCGACCAGCTTGGCGAGCGAGGAGCCGCCGGGCGCACGGACGGTCGGCGCCTCGCCGTGGGTGACGGGGTACACGAGGACGGGCGGCAGCGCGGGGTCGCGCAGCACGACCGGGGTCCCCCGGCAGAAGTACGAGGGCTGGAGCAGCAGCCCCCGGCCGTCGAGGTGGACGTCCCGGTCGACCGGGTAGTCGGCCTCCAGGACGGGCGCGCGCCAGCGCAGCATCGGCGGCAGCGAGGCGAGGAGTTCGTCGGCCCCGCCGTCGAGCAGCGCCCTCCCGCGCCGGGCCCGATCGGCCTCGACCTGGGCGCGGATGTGCGGCCAGTAGGGCTCCACGGCGGCGCGGTGGTAGCCGCGCAGCGCGCCGACGAGCCGGTCGAAGGGCTCCGCGCCTCCGTCGGCGAGGGCGCGCAGCGAGTGGGGCACGGTCCGCCCGCCGGAGCGGTCGGCGGCGAGCAGGGAGAGCTCGTCGCGGAGCCGTCCGGTGTCGGTCGCGCGGATCGCCTGGAGGCCTTCGTCGAGGCCGTGGACGCCCTCGGCGGGCGTCAGAAAGTCCGGAAAATAGCCGCGGCTGGGCACCAGCGCGGCGAGGAGCCGGGTCTCACCGCCGAGCCTCATCCGGGTTTCCGAGCGCCATTCCCCGTAGACCACGGGTCCGCGCCGGTCTCTTAAACGGTGAAAGCTGAGAATCGTTTCCCACAGAACATCGGGCCGGGCAGCGGTCCTCACCCCCGCCAAGTCGTTTCCGGTGAAATGAATCCGCAGCATGACGTCCCCACCTGTGCACTCGCAACCACCCCCGACAACGAGTATGCACAGCATCACTGCACGTTACCAGGGTGTTTCAGCCACAGTTGAAAGGCATCGCGGGGATCAGGGGGGAACCGAAAAGCTGTACGGGTCGGGCAGGAAACCTTCAGGACCGAGGTGACGTGGCGAAGACCGTGGGGGGCTTTGCGCGTCTGGCGGCGGTCGGCGAGGGTTGCGGCTCACCTGCCCGGCATCGGTAAAGGGCGCGGCCTCCGGGTGGGGATCCGGAGGTCGCGCCCGAACCGTTCTTTGCGGCGAGGAACAGAAAAGTTCAATAGCCAATAATTCAATCAGCCGCAATTGAACAGGAACTCACATCCGATCGACGGCCGTGCAAAATGAGCGGGACGAAAGACGACGGGACGGACACCTCCGCACAAAGGTGTCCGTCCCGTCTCTGTGATTCCGGAACCGCCGCCCGCCGGTGAGGGTGGGTGAATGACCGGCGGTGGCCCCGGTGGTTCACCGGTTTCCGCTGCTGAACCGGGGTTCAGGAGGGCCCGACCGCCACTCCTGAACCCCGGTTCAGCAGGACTCGGTGGCCGCTGCTGAACCTCCGTTCAGCACGGCTCAGCGGCTGTCGCTGCCCTTCGACTCGGCGGCCGCGCGGCCCGCCTCCAGGCGCGCCACCGGGATCCGGAAGGGCGAGCAGGAGACGTAGTCGAGGCCGACCTCGTGGAAGAAGTGCACCGACTCCGGGTCGCCGCCGTGCTCGCCGCAGACACCGAGCTTGATGTCGGGGCGGGTGGCCCGGCCGGCCTGCACGGCGCTGCGCACGAGGGCGCCGACGCCGTCCTTGTCGATGGTCTCGAAGGGGCTGACGCCGAAGATGCCCTTCTCCAGGTACGCGGTGAAGAACGAGGCCTCCACGTCGTCGCGGGAGAAGCCCCAGACCGTCTGCGTCAGGTCGTTGGTGCCGAAGGAGAAGAACTCCGCGGCCTCGGCGATCTGGCCGGCGGTCACGGCGGCGCGCGGCAGCTCGATCATGGTGCCGAGCGCGAGCTTCAGGTCGACGCCGGTCTGCGCCCGGACCTCGGCGATGACCTGCTCGGCCTCCTCGCGGACGATCTCCAGCTCCTGGACGGTGCCGACGAGCGGGATCATGATCTCCGCGCGCGGGTCGCCCTTGGCGTCGATGCGGTGGGCCGCGGCCTCGGCGATCGCCCGGACCTGCATGGTGAACAGGCCGGGGATGACCAGGCCGAGACGGACACCGCGCAGACCCAGCATCGGGTTCTGCTCGTGCAGGCGGTGCACCGCCTGGAGGAGGCGCAGGTCGTTCTCGTGCGGCTCCTTGCGGGACTCGGCGAGGGCCACGCGCACCGACAGCTCGGTGATGTCGGGCAGGAACTCGTGCAGCGGCGGGTCGAGCAGGCGGACCGTGACGGGCAGTCCGTCCATGGCCTCGAAGAGCTCGATGAAGTCCTGCTTCTGCAGCGGCAGGAGCGCCTTCAGCGACTCCTCGCGCTCGGCGTCCGTGTCGGCCAGGATGAGGCGCTCGACGTACTGGCGGCGCTCGCCGAGGAACATGTGCTCGGTGCGGCACAGGCCGATGCCCTGGGCGCCGAAGCGGCGGGCGCGCGAGGCGTCCTCGGCGTTGTCGGCGTTGGCGCGGACGCGGAGGCGGCGGACGCGGTCGGCGTAGGCCATGATCCGGTGCACGGCGGCGACGAGCTCGTCGGCGTCGTCGGCGCCGGCGTGCATGCGGCCCTCGAAGTACTCGACGACCGGGGACGGTACGACGGGTACCTCACCGATGTAGACCTTGCCGGTGGAGCCGTCGATGGAGACGACGTCGCCCTCCTCGACGACCTGGCCGTCGGCCGTGGTCATCCGGCGGCGCTTGGTGTCGACCTCGAGCTCCTCGGCGCCGCAGACACAGGTCTTGCCCATGCCGCGGGCGACGACGGCGGCGTGCGAGGTCTTGCCGCCGCGGGAGGTGAGGATGCCCTCGGCGGCGATCATGCCGTCCAGGTCGTCCGGGTTGGTCTCGCGGCGGATCAGGATGACCTTCTCGCCGGAGCGGGACCACTTCACCGCGGTGTACGAGTCGAAGACGGCCTTGCCGACGGCCGCGCCCGGGGAGGCGGCGATGCCGCGCCCGATCTGCTCGACCTTGGCGTCCTCGTCGAACTTGGGGAACATCAGCTGGGCGAGCTGGGCGCCGGTGACGCGCTGGAGCGCCTCGGCCTCGTCGATCAGGCCCTGGTCCACGAGCTGGGTGGCGATGCGGAAGGCGGCACCGGCGGTGCGCTTGCCGACGCGGGTCTGGAGCATCCAGAGCTGGCCGCGCTCGATGGTGAACTCGATGTCGCAGAGATCCTTGTAGTGGGTCTCCAGGGTGCTCATGATGTGCATGAGCTGGTCGTACGACGTCTTGTCGATCGACTCGAGGTCGGCCAGCGGCACGGTGTTGCGGATGCCGGCGACGACGTCCTCGCCCTGCGCGTTCTGGAGGTAGTCGCCGTAGACGCCGGCGTGGCCGGAGGCGGGGTCGCGGGTGAAGGCGACGCCGGTGCCGGAGTCGGGGCCGAGGTTGCCGAAGACCATCGAGCAGACGTTGACGGCGGTGCCGAGGTCGCCCGGGATGCGCTCCTGGCGGCGGTACAGCTTGGCGCGGTCCGTGTTCCAGGAGTTGAAGACGGCCTCGATGGCGAGGTCCATCTGCTCGCGCGCGTCCTGGGGGAAGTCGCGGCCGGTCTGGGCCTTCACGATCTTCTTGAAGTGCTTGACGACCTTCTTGAGGTCGGCGGCGTCCAGGTCGGTGTCGCTGGCGACCTTCTTCGCGGCCTTGGCCTCGTCGAGGGCCTCCTCGAAGAGCTCGCCGTCGACGCCGAGGACGGTCTTGCCGAACATCTGGATGAGCCGGCGGTACGAGTCCCACGCGAAGCGCTCGTTGTCGGCCTGGCGGGCGAGGCCGGCCACGGACGCGTCGGAGAGGCCGATGTTGAGGACGGTGTCCATCATGCCGGGCATGGAGAACTTCGCGCCCGAGCGGACGGAGACCAGCAGCGGGTCGTCCGCCTGGCCGAGCTTCTTGCCCATCTGCTGCTCGAGGGCGTCGAGGTGGGCGGACACCTCGTCGCGGAGCTCCACCGGCTCCGAGCCGCTCTCGAGGTAGACCTTGCACGCCTCGGTGGTGATCGTGAAGCCCGGAGGCACCGGAAGGCCGAGGTTGGTCATCTCGGCGAGGTTGGCGCCCTTGCCACCGAGCAGGTCCTTCAGGTCCCTGTTGCCCTCGGTGAAGTCGTACACGAACTTCTGATCAATGTTTCCCGACACGGGTCTCGACTCCTCGACGACTCGGTTGGCTGCCCTGACGGCGAGGAACATACCCAGATCGAAGGCTTCTGGGGAGGTACGCCTAGCGGACACCCGGTCTTAACCACCCGTCCGCCAGCACTTCGAAAGTTACCGAGTAAAACATTCCGCTTTCACCGCCCGAAGGCTGCACGGGCCAAAGCCTGGGGAATCACGCTCACATGAGCATCGAATCGACCATTTGCGTTCAAGTCTTGAACGCAAAAGGGGTGGCACCCAGTGCCACCCCTTCAGGCGGTGCAGCCGCCCGTAACATGCTCATGTGAGCGCCACCCCCCTCAGGGGTGGCGAGGATCACTCCCCAAGAAAGGCCGGATCTCAGCCGCCGGACGTGTCCAGCTCAGCGTCCTCGCTCACTCCCGCGCAGTCGTACGGGTCCTTCAACCAGCCGTCCGGCAGGACGACTCGGTTGTTTCCGGACGTACGACCCCGAGGACCGTCCGCACCCACCGGCCACGGCTGGTCCAGGTCGAGCTCGCTCAACTGAGCGCGCAGTTCGTCCAGGGACGAGGTGATGGCGAGGCTCTTGCGCATCTCGGAACCCACCGCGAAGCCCTTCAGGTACCAGGCCACATGCTTGCGGAAGTCGATGACACCGCGTGCCTCGTCGCCCAGCCACTCGCCGAGCAGTCGCGCGTGCTTCACCATCGCGTCCGCGACCACGCGCAGACCCGGCTGCGCGCTGTATCCCTCAGCGGCTCCGCCGGGGGCGCCGGTGCCCTCGAAGGCCGCCACGAGGTCAGCGAAGAGCCACGGGCGGCCCAGGCAGCCGCGCCCCACGACGACGCCGTCGCAGCCCGTCTCCCGCATCATCCGCAGCGCGTCGTCCGCCGACCAGATGTCGCCGTTGCCGAGCACCGGGATCTCGGGCACGTGCTCCTTGAGGCGCGCGATGGCGTCCCAGTCCGCGGTGCCGCCGTAGTGCTGGGCCGCCGTCCGCCCGTGCAGGGCGATCGCCGTGACGCCCTCCTCGACCGCGATGCGGCCGGCGTCGAGGTACGTGATGTGGTCGTCGTCGATGCCCTTGCGCATCTTCATCGTGACCGGCAGGTCGCCCGCGTTGGTCACGGCCTCGTGCAGGATCGCCCGCAGCAGCGGACGCTTGTACGGGAGGGCCGAGCCGCCGCCCTTCCGCGTCACCTTGGGGACCGGGCAGCCGAAGTTCAGGTCGATGTGGTCGGCGAGGTCCTCGTCGACGATCATCCGCACGGCCTTGCCGACCGTCACCGGGTCCACCCCGTACAGCTGGATGGAGCGCGGCTTCTCGGTCTCGTCGAACCGGATGAGCTGCATCGTCTTCTCGTTGCGCTCGACCAGGGCGCGCGTCGTGATCATCTCGCTCACGAACAGCCCCTTGCCGCCGCTGAACTCGCGGCAGAGGGTACGGAAGGGGGCGTTGGTGATGCCGGCCATGGGGGCGAGCACCACCGGCGGCTGCACGATGTGCGGCCCGATGGCGAGAGGGGTGAACGCGGTCATGCGCCCCATTGTCGCGCACCCCGGAGGGCCTCGGTCAGCCGTACGATCCGCGCATGGCGGAGCTCACAGCCGGGGGGACGCTCCGACCGGCACCGGGCCCGCGTCCGCCGCGTGCTCCCGCCCGCGGGTGACCACGTCCAGGAGGCGGGCGGTCCCCGCACGGGTCTCGGCGTCCACGGGGACGTACGCGACGAGGTGGGGGCCGGAGTTCGGGCCGAGCCAGAGGTTGGTGTGCTCGAACCTGAGGAGGCCGACGTGGGCGTTGTGGATGACCTTGGTGCGGCCGCCCGGCGCGACCACGTCGTGCCGGGCCCAGATCTCCCGGAACTCGGGCGAGGCCGCTTCGAGCCGCTGGACCAGCTCCTTCCAGGCGGGCTCGGCGAGGTGCTCGGCCATGGAGGCGCGGAACTTCCCGGCCAGGATGGGCAGGAGGTCCGGCAGGTCGGTGGCGGCGGCCCGGAAGTCCTCGTTCGTGAACGCCAGCCAGAGCGAGTTGCGGTCCTCGCGCGGCAGCGCGTCCAGGTCGCAGAAGAGGCGCCCGAAGGTCCGGTTGTGGGCGAGGTAGTCGAACCGGCTGTTCTGGACGGCGGCGGGTACGGGCTCCAGCTGCTCCAGGAGCGTCCGCAGCGCGGGCGTGACGGCCGGGGAGGGCGCCCCGGGGTGCGGGTCGGCGTGTCCGGCGAGGGCGAAGAGGTGGCTCCGCTCGGTCGGGTCGAGGAGCAGCGCGGCGGCGAGCGCGTCGAGGACCTGTGGGGAGACCTGGATGTCCCGGGCCTGTTCCAGCCAGGTGTACCAGGTGACGCCGACGGCGGAGAGGTGCGCGACCTCCTCGCGCCGCAGCCCGGGGGTGCGGCGGCGCCTGCCCCGGGGCAGGCCCACCTGCTCGGGGCTGATGCGCTCGCGCCGGCTGCGCAGGAAGGCGGCGAGCTCGTGCCGCCGGGTCTCGGGTGCCGCCGTCATCGCTGTCGTCACGCTTCCAGGGTGCCGGGGCCGTCAGCCCGTTGCCAGGTATTCGTACTACCAGGATAAAGAGACTCTGGTACCAGGCTGAGCGGACGCGGATCGTCTGATGCGTGACTTCGACCCCGGCTTCCGGCCGCACTCCCGCCCCAGGCCTCCCCTCCGGCCCCGCTTCGGCCTCCGCCTCCGGCCCCGCCTCCGGCCGTCCCCCGGCTCCTGCTTCGGCCTCGGCGTCCGCTCGCACCTCCGCCCGGCCCGACGCCCCCGCCTCGACACGTCCCGGCGGGGCCGCGGCGCTCGGCACCCTGGGCCTCTTCACCGTCCTCCTCCGCGCCGCGCTGCCGCTGATCGACTTCTTCATCGTCAACGTCGCCCTGCCGTCCATCGACCACGACCTCGCCGCGGGCCCGGTGATGCTGGAGCTGATCGTGGCCGGGTACGGGCTGCCGTACGCCGTACTGCTCGTGCTCGGCGGGCGGCTCGGCGACCTCTTCGGCCGCCGCAGGCTCTTCATCGTCGGCATGGCCGCCTTCGGCCTGACCTCGCTCGCCTGCGGGCTCGCCCCGGACGCCTGGAGCCTGGTCGGGGCGCGGGTGGCACAGGGTGCCGCGGCGGCGCTGATGCTGCCGCAGGTGCTCGCGACCATCCACGCGGCGACGGAGGGGCCGCGGCGGGCGAAGGCGCTCAGCCTGTACGGGGCGACCGCCGGCCTGTCGATGGCGGGCGGCCAGATCCTGGGCGGGGTGCTCGTCGCGGCGGACCTCGCGGGCTCGGGCTGGCGCGCGGTGTTCCTGGTGAACGTGCCGATCGCCGCGATCGGCCTGCTGCTCGCCGTGCGGACCGTGCCGGAGACCCGCTCGGAGCGGCCTGCGCCGGTGGACGTGGCGGGCACGCTGCTCCTCGGCGCCGCCCTGCTCACCCTGCTCGCCCCGCTGACGGAGGGCAGGGCGGCGGGCTGGCCGCTGTGGACCTGGCTCGCGCTGGGGGCGTTCCCGCTCGTGGCCGCGGGCTTCTGGCGGGTGGAGCGGCGGCTCGACCGCACGGGCGGCACCCCGCTGGTGCCGCCGAGCCTGCTCGGCCTGACGTCGCTGCGGCGCGGCCTCGTGCTCGTGCTGCCGCTGTCGGCGGGCTTCAGCGGCTTCATGTTCGTGATCGCGGTCTCGCTCCAGCAGGGCCTGGGCCTGGGCGCGGTGGCCTCGGGCCTCGCGCTCGTCCCGATGGCGGTGGCGTTCTTCGCGGCGTCACTGGCGGGCCCCCGCCTGATCCGCCGCTGGGGCACGCGGGTGGTGCCGGTGGGCGCCCTGCTCCAGGCGGCCGGTCTCGGCCTGATCGCGGTGACGGCCGGGCGTTCCTGGCCGGATCTGTCGGTGGCGAGCCTGATCCCGGGCATGGCGGTCGCGGGGGTCGGTCAGGGGCTCCAGCTCCCGGTGCTCTTCCGGGTGGTGCTCTCCGACGTCCCGCCGGAGCGGGCGGGCGTGGGCAGCGGCGTGATGGTGACCACCCAGCAGGCGGCGATCACCCTGGGCGTCGCGACCCTCGGCTCCCTGTTCCTGTCGCTCTCCGCGTCGGGTTCGACGGGCACGGCGCTGACGGTGACCCTCCTCATCCAGCTGGCGATGGCGCTCCTGACGGCGGTGCTCGCGCTGCGGCTGCCGAGGTCGGTGAGCTGAGCGGCTCCCCCTCCGCCCCGCATGAATGACAAATATTGAAATCTGTCATCGGTCATGCCATGCTTCTTCTATGACCACGACACAGAACCCCCTCGCCACCCGCTCCCTCGGCACCACCGGCCCGGCCGTCTCCGCCCTGGGCCTCGGCTGCATGGGCATGTCCGCCCTGTACGGCGAGAGCGACCGCGCCGAGTCGATCGCGACGATCCACGCCGCCCTCGACGCCGGGGTGACGCTGCTCGACACGGGCGACTTCTACGGGATGGGCCACAACGAACTGCTGATCAACGAGGCGCTGCGGACCGCGCCGGCCGCCGCCCGCGAGCAGGCGCTGACCAGCGTGAAGTTCGGCGCGCTCCGCACCGTCGAGGGCGGCTTCACCGGGTACGACGGCCGCCCGGCCGCCGTGCGGAACTTCGCGGCGTACTCGCTCCAGCGCCTCGGCACCGACCACATCGACATCTACCGGATCGCCCGCGTCGACCCGGACGTACCGATCGAGGAGACGGTCGGCGCCATCGCCGAACTGGTCGAGCAGGGCCACGTCCGCCACATCGGCCTCTCCGAGGTCGGCGCGGATACCCTGCGCCGTGCGGCGGCCGTCGCCCCGATCGCGGACCTCCAGATCGAGTACTCGCTCCTCTCCCGCGGCATCGAGGACGAGATCCTGCCGACCGCCCGCGAACTGGGCATCGGCGTCACGGCGTACGGCGTCCTCTCCCGCGGCCTGATCAGCGGCCACTTCACCCGCGACCGCGAGCTCGCCGCCGGCGACTTCCGCGGCTTCAGCCCCCGCTTCCAGGGCGAGAACCTCGACCGGAACCTCGACCTGGTGGACCGCCTGCGCGCGGTCGCCGACGCGAAGGGCGCGTCGGTCGCCCAGACCGCCATCGCCTGGGTCCTCGCCCAGGGCGAGGACATCGTCCCCCTCGTCGGCGCCCGCCGCCGCGACCGCCTCACCGAGGCCCTCGGCGCCCTCGACCTCACCCTCGACGCCGCCGACCTGGCCGCCGTCGAAGCGGCCGTCCCCGCGGGCGCCGCCTCCGGCGACCGCTACCCGGCGGCCCAGATGGCCCACCTGGACAGCGAGCACTGACCGGCGTCAGCCGGTCTCCCGCAGCTGACAGGTACTGTCATTCCATGGCCGCCACCGAGACCCTGACCGCCGAGCGCATCCTCGAAGCCACCGAGGAGGTGCTGCGCCGGTACGGCCCCGCGAAGGCGACCGTGGTGGACGTGGCACGGGTGCTGGGGGTCAGCCACGGCAGCGTGTACCGGCACTTCCGCACGAAGGCGGCGCTGCGCGAGGCGGTGACGGAGCGGTGGCTGGAGCGGACGATCGTGGCGCTGCGGCCGTACGCGGAGGCCGGGGAGCGGGCGGACGAGCGGCTGACCGGGTGGCTCACGGCGCTGTTCGCGCTCAAGCGCAGGAAGGCGGGCGGCGATCCGGAGCTGATGGCCACGTTCCAGGTGCTGATCGGCGAGACCAGCGCGGTCGTGGACCGGCACGAGGATCACCTGGTCGAGCAGATCGCCCGCATCCTGGAGGACGGGCACCGCGAGGGCCTGTTCGCGGCCCCCGAGCGGGACGTCACGTCGACGGCCCGCGCGGTCTTCCACGCCACGGACCGCTTCCACAATCCGGCGCACGCGGGCGAGTGGTCGGCGCCGGACGCCGAGGACGCGTTCGCGGCGGTGGTCTCCCTGGTGCAGCGGGCGCTGCGCGCCTGAGGGCCGGAATCCCCGGACCCGTGACCTTTTTGAAGATCATTTGGCTCGGAGTTTCCCCTTCCCTGTCCGGTGCATGACTAGCGTTCCCCCGCACCGCGACCGCAGAAGCACCAGGGGGAACCATGTCCACACCCGCCAAGCCGGCCCG
This sequence comes from Streptomyces sp. LMG1-1-1.1, assembly GCF_040815545.1. NCBI lineage: Bacteria > Bacillati > Actinomycetota > Actinomycetes > Kitasatosporales > Streptomycetaceae > Streptomyces > Streptomyces sp. LMG1-1-1.1. Next base: position 12,918 of record NZ_JBFPNH010000028.1, read on the forward strand.
CTCGGGCGGAGCGTCCGCGATCGGCTGGGTCCTCACCATCGGCCTCAACGTCGTCGCGCCGATCCTCACGTACAACACCCTGACCGAGGACCACGGCTGGTCCGAGTTCTCCGCGCTGCTCCTGAGCAGCGCCTGGCCGGTCCTCGACACCGCGATCGTGGCCGCCTGGCGCCGCAAGATCGACGAGTTCGCGGTGGTCACCCTGGTCTTCCTGGTGATCACGGCCGTGGTGTCGCTGGTCGGCGCCCACACCGCCCGCGCGCTCCTGGTCAAGGACTCGTGCGTGACGGGCCTGTTCGGTCTGCTCTGCCTGGCCACCCTGCTCGCGCCGCGCCCGCTGATGTTCTACTTCGGCCGCAAGTTCGCGACCGACGGCACCCCGGAGAGCACGGCCTGGTGGAACGGCATGTGGCAGTACGAGGGCTTCCGCTCCACCATGCGCACGATGACGCTGGTGTGGGGCGTGGCGTACGTCGCCGAGGCGCTCGTCCGGGTCGCCCTGGCGTACGTCCTGGCGACGAAGACCATGGTCACCCTCAGCCCGGTCATGATCTACGGCGTCCTGGGCGCCCTGGGCGTGTGGACGGCCTGGTTCGGCAAGCGCCGGGCGGCCGAGGGCGCCCGGCGCCAGGCCGAGGCCGAGGCCGAGGCGGCGGCCGCCGCTGCCGCGACCGCCTGACACCACGGGAAAGCCCCCGGTTCCGAGTGACGGAACCGGGGGCTTTCGCGTGCGGGCGGGGTGACTCAGCAGCCGAGCAGGCGGCTGCCCAGGTAGCCCTGGATCTGGTCCAGGGAGACGCGCTCCTGCTTCATGGTGTCGCGCTCGCGCACGGTCACCGCGTTGTCGTCGAGGGTGTCGAAGTCGACGGTCACGCAGAACGGGGTGCCGATCTCGTCCTGGCGGCGGTAGCGGCGGCCGATGGCGCCGGCGTCGTCGAACTCGATGTTCCAGTTCTGGCGCAGGTCGGCCGCGAGGCCCTTGGCCTTCGGGGAGAGCTGCGCGTTCCGCGAGAGCGGCAGGACGGCGACCTTGACCGGCGACAGGCGCGGGTCGAGGCGCAGCACGGTGCGCTTCTCCATGACGCCCTTGGCGTTGGGGGCCTCGTCCTCGATGTACGCGTCGAGCAGGAACGCAAGCAGCGTGCGGCCGAGGCCGGCCGCGGGCTCGATGACGTACGGCGTCCAGCGCTCGCCGGCCTCCTGGTCGAAGAACGACAGGTCGGTGCCGGAGGCCTGGGAGTGGGCCTTCAGGTCGTAGTCGGTGCGGTTGGCGACGCCCTCGAGCTCGCCCCACTCGCTGCCGCCGAACGAGAAGCGGTACTCGATGTCGGCGGTGCGCTTCGAGTAGTGGGAGAGCTTCTCCTTCGGGTGCTCGAACCAGCGCATGTTCTCCTCACGGAGACCCAGGCCGGTGTACCAGTTCCAGCGCTGCTGCATCCAGTACTCCTGCCACTCCTCGTCCTCACCCGGCTTGACGAAGAACTCCATCTCCATCTGCTCGAACTCGCGGGTGCGGAAGATGAAGTTGCCCGGAGTGATCTCGTTCCGGAAGGACTTGCCCATCTGCGCGATGCCGAACGGCGGCTTCTTGCGCGAGGTCAGGTGCACCTGGGCGAAGTTGGTGAAGATGCCCTGGGCGGTCTCGGGGCGCAGGTAGGCGACCGAGCCGGAGTCCTGGGTCGGGCCGAGGTGCGTGGAGAGCATGCCCGAGAACTGCTTGGGCTCGGTGAAGGTGCCCTTGTTGCCGCAGTTGGGGCAGTTGAGGTCGGTGAGGCCGTTCTCGGGGAGGCGGCCGTGCTTCGCCTCGTACGCCTCCTCCAGGTGGTCCGCGCGGTAGCGCTTGTGGCAGGAGGTGCACTCGGTCAGCGGGTCCGTGAAGGTGGCGACGTGACCGGAGGCCTCCCAGACCTCGGGGGCCAGGATGACCGACGAGTCGATGCCGACGACGTCCTCGCGCGAGGTGACCATGTAACGCCACCACTGGCGCTTGATGTTCTCCTTCAGCTCGACACCCAGCGGCCCGTAGTCCCAGGCGGCACGCTGACCGCCATAGATCTCGCTGCACGGGTAGACGAAGCCACGGCGCTTGCTCAGGCTGACGATGGTGTCGATCTTGTCGGCGGCCACGGTGCTCTCTTCATTACGACGACGAAGTGCGAATGCCTCAGGTTACCGGCGCCCGCACCCCCCGTATCAAATCGGTTCGGCTGCCAGGGCCCGCCGGTCGCGCGTGGGAGGGGTCACGCGAAGGGCAATTGACAACCGTTTCCATTTTTGTTGAAAATGAGTGTCATGAACGTACGTCGCCTCATACCCAGCACCGCCCTCGCCGGAGCCGTCGCGCTCGGGCTCGTCACCCTCTCCGCGTGCGCCGGCACGTCCGACGCGGCGGACAAGGGGAGCGCCGGAAAGCTGGACGTCGTGGCGTCGTTCTACCCGATGCAGTACCTGGCGGAGCAGATCGGCGGCGGGCACGTCGCCGTGAACACGCTGACGAAGCCGGGCGTCGAGCCGCACGACCTGGAGCTCAAGCCGCGGCAGATCGGCGAGCTCGGCGAGGCCGACGTCGTCCTCTACCTCAAGGGCATCCAGCCCGCCGTCGACGAGGCGATAGCCCAGGCCGGCGTGAAGCACACGGTCGACGCCGCCACCCTCACCGCGCTCGAGGAGCACGGCACCGGGGCCGGCCACGACCACGCGGGCGAGGAGGCCGGGCACGACCACGGCTCCGAGGCCGGCGCCGACCCCCACATCTGGCTCGACCCCGTGAAGTACGCCGAGGTCGCCAAGGGCGTCGGCAGCGCACTGGAGAAGGCCGACCCGGCCCACGCGGCCGACTACGCGAAGAACACCGACGCCCTGGTGAAGAAGCTCGGCGCCCTGGACACCGAGTTCGAGACGGGCCTGAGGAACACCGCCACCAGGACCTTCATCACCACCCACTCCGCCTTCGGCTACCTCGCCGAGCGGTACGGCCTGGAGCAGGAGGGCATCACCGGCATCGACCCCGAGTCCGAGCCGAGCCCCGCCCGCATCAAGGAACTCCAGGACATCGCGGAGAAGGACAAGGTCTCCACCGTCTTCTTCGAGACCCTCGCGAGCGACAAGACCGCCAAGACCCTCGCCGGCGACACCGGTCTCACGACCGACGTGCTCGACCCGCTGGAGGGAATCACGGACAAGTCCAAGGGCGATGACTACATCGAGGTCATGCGGTCCAACCTCGCCGCGCTGAAGAAGGCACTCGGCGCCAAGTGACCACGGCAGCACAGCAGGAGGCACGAGCCATGGCAGTCCAGGAACCGGAACCCGTCATCGCCGTCCGCGGGGCCACGGCCGCCCTCGGCGGCCGGCCCGTCCTCCGGGGCGTCGACCTCACCGTCCACCGCGGCGAGGTCGTCGCGCTGCTCGGCGCCAACGGCTCCGGCAAGTCCACCGCCGTCCGCGCCGTCATCGGCCAGGTGCCGCTGACCGGCGGCACCATCGAGCTGTTCGGCACGGAGCGGAAGCGGTTCCGCGACTGGGCCCGCATCGGCTACGTGCCCCAGCGCACCACCGCCGCCAGCGGCGTCCCCGCCACCATCCGCGAGGTCGTCTCCTCGGGCCGGCTGTCCCGCCGCGGGTTCGGCTGGACCACCCGGGCCGACAAGGCGGCCGTCGAGCGGGCCATCGACCTCGTCGGTCTCGCCGACCGCGCGAAGGACTCCGTCTCCGCGCTCTCCGGCGGCCAGCACCAGCGCGTCCTGATCGCCCGCGCGCTCGCCTCCGAGCCCGAACTGCTGATCATGGACGAGCCGATGGCCGGCGTGGACCTCGCCAGCCAGGAGATCCTGGCCGCGACCCTGCGCGAGCAGGTCGCCGGCGGCACCTCCGTCCTGCTCGTCCTGCACGAGCTGGGCCCCCTGGAGCCGCTGATCGACCGGGCCGTCGTCCTGCGCGACGGCTGCGTCGTCCACGACGGCCCGCCGCCCGAGGCCCTCGGCCAGCACGCGCTGCCGGGCCACGACCACGTACATCCGCACGCGGCCGGCGAGCCGCTCCGCACGGGACTGCTGACCTGATCATGGACTTCCTCGAACCTGCCTTCATGCAGCGGGCGCTGCTCGCGGCCGTCCTCGTCGGCATCACGGCCCCCGCCGTCGGCATCTACCTCGTCCAGCGCCGCCAGGCCCTGATGGGCGACGGCATCGGCCACGTCGCCATGACCGGTGTCGGCCTCGGCTTCCTGCTGAACTCCAGCCCGGTCTGGATGGCGACCCTGGTCGCCGTCGCCGGCTCGGTCGCCATGGAGCTGATCCGGGCGTACGGGAAGACCCGCGGCGACCTCGCGCTCGCGCTGCTCTTCTACGGCGGCATGGCCGGCGGCGTCCTGCTGATCAACCTGTCGCCGACCGGCTCCAACGCCAACCTCAGCTCGTACCTCTTCGGCTCGCTCTCCACCGTCTCCACCTCGGACGTGACGGCGATCAGCGTCCTCGCCGCGTTCGTGGTCCTCGTCACGGTCGGCCTGCGCAAGCAGCTCTTCGCGGTCAGCCAGGACGAGGAGTTCGCCCGGGTCACCGGCCTGCCGGTGCGCGCCCTGAACCTCCTCATCGCGGTCACGGCCGCGGTCACCGTGACGGTCGCCATGCGGGTCGTCGGCCTGCTCCTGGTGAGCGCGCTGATGGTGGTGCCGGTCGCGGCCGCCCAGCAGCTGTCGAAGTCGTTCCGCGCGACCTTCGTCCTCGCGGTGGCTACCGGCGTCACGGTCACCCTGGCGGGCACGGTCACCTCGTACTACCAGGACGTGCCGCCCGGCGCGACGATCGTCCTGTACGCGATCGGCGTCTTCATCGCCCTGACCCTGCTCGCCGCCCCGCTCGCGAAGCGGCGGGCGCGCGCGGCGGAGCAGGCCACGAAGGACTGCGACGCGCCCCTTCCGGCGAGCCGCCGGCCGAGCGACGACGTGAAGGTCTGATCCCTGTTCGATCTCACGAGCACGGGGGACTGGCAGAATGGCGGGGGCGAACACACTTCAAGGAGGCCCCCGTGGTGACGGCAGGACCCCCCGTACGCGGCCGCTCGACCAAGCAGCGGGCCGCCGTGTCGGCGGCGCTGAACGAGGTGGACGAGTTCCGCAGCGCCCAGGAGCTGCACGACATGCTCAAGCACCGCGGCGACTCCGTCGGCCTCACCACCGTCTACCGCACGCTGCAGTCCCTCGCGGACGCGGGCGAGGTCGACGCGCTGCGCACCAGCGACGGCGAGACCGTCTACCGCCGCTGCTCGACCGGCGACCACCACCACCACCTCGTCTGCCGCGTCTGCGGCAAGGCCGTCGAGGTGGAAGGCCCCATGGTGGAGCAGTGGGCCGAGACCATCGCCTCGGAGCACGGCTTCGTCAACGTCGCCCACACCGTCGAGATCTTCGGCACCTGCGCGGAGTGCGCCGGCAAGTGACCTGACATACGAAGGGCCCGTACCGCATCGATTCGGTACGGGCCCTTCGCCTTGCGGTGCTCCGTCAGGCCTTGTCGAGGACGGCGAGGTCCGCCGGGTCGACGCCGCCGAAGCGGCGGTCGCGCTGGGCGTACTCGACGCAGGCGCGCCAGAGGTCGCGGCGGTCGAAGTCGGGCCACAGGACGTCCTGGAAGACCATCTCGGCGTAGGCGCTCTGCCAGATCAGGTAGTTGGAGGTGCGCTGCTCGCCGCTGGGCCGGAGGAAGAGGTCGACGTCCGGCATGTCCGGGTAGTAGAGGTACTTCTGGATGGTCTTCTCGGTGATCTTGGAGGGTTCGAGGCGGCCCGCCTTGACGTCCTCGGCCATCGCCTGCGCCGCGTCGGTGAGCTCCGCGCGGCCACCGTAGTTCATGCAGAAGTACAGCGTCAGCTTGGTGTTGTCCTTGGTCTGCTCCTGGGCGACCTGGAGCTCCTTGGCGACCGACTTCCACAGCTTGGGCATGCGGCCCACCCAGCGCACCCGGATGCCGAGCTCGTCGAGCTGGTCGCGGGTCTTGCGGATGAAGTCGCGGTTGAAGTTCATGAGGAAGCGCACCTCATCGGGCGAGCGCTTCCAGTTCTCGGTGGAGAAGGCGTACAGCGAGATCGCCCCGACGCCCATCTCGATCGCGCCCTGGAGCACGTCGAGCACCTGCTCCGCCCCGACCTTGTGGCCCTCGGTGCGGGGCAGCCCGCGCTCCTTGGCCCAGCGGCCGTTGCCGTCCATCACGATCGCCACGTGCTCCGGCACCAGCTCGGACTGCAGCTTCGGCGGACGCGCACCGGACGGGTGCGGCTCGGGGGTCCTGTATTCCCGGCGCTGGCGCCCGAGGATTCGTGCGATGGCCATGGCGATGGATCTCCTAAAGAACTGTTCCGTAGTTCACGCGTAGTCGATTTTCACACGGCGAAGGCCTCGCTCTTACTGGGCGGGCGATCGCCTCGCCTTCCTCGCCGATCCGGGCCGGTGGCACAAGGTCGATCTCGTACGGCGCCGCAAGGCGTCCGCGCCGGGCGGCTGGGTGTACGAGGCGCACCTGATGGTCCTCTGCCCCGGCTACTCTTCCTCCGCCGCACGGGGTGTGCGAGAGCGGGCGGCCGCCCTGGACCGGATCGGCGGGATCGACGGCAACGTCTCCCATCTCTCGATCGTCTCCCTGCCCGCAAGTCTTGATCCGTCCGACGGGGTCCCGGCTTCCATCGTGACCGGCTCTCCACCGACTACCGGGAAATGCGTACCCGGCAGGCCGAAGCCGCCGCCAGCAGCGCCGAGCGCCGCCGCCACCGCGCCCGCCAGGTGTCCCGCGAGATCATCTCCGTCCATGGCCCGGTGCTCGTGGTCGAGGACTGCGATATCCGCACCTGGTACCGGCTGTGGGGCAAGCGGCTCTCGCGGACCACCCCCGGCCTGCTCATCGCCGCCCTCGACCACGAGTGCCAGGCCGCGGGCGGGCGACTCGTACGCGGCGTCCACCTGGTCCACAGCCCTGTCCCAGCACTGTCTGTGCGGCGTACGCGTCACCAAGACCCTGCGCGACCGGGAACACCGGTGCACCGCCTGCGGCCTGGCCGGAAGGCGGGACCTCGTCTCCGCCGCCCTGGCCATGTTCGTCCGCTTCCACGACGTGGACGACCCCAAGACCTCGTACCTGGACACCACGATGTCCCGGCACGCACAGATCACCTTCGCCCAAGGGCTGGAAGAAGCCCTGCGGGAGTCAACCGCACCGAGCCGGACCACCGCACGCGGTGCCGACCACGCGGCAGTCCCACGGCAACGCCGTGGAACCTCTGCTCCCCGAACCGCCGGACAGCGGTCCCGAGCGACCCCGGATGAGCCACGTCTTCAGCGTGACCACGTCGGAAAGCCCGGGCACCGCCCCGGCCGCAACCCGCAGCTCACCCTCTGGTGAATGACGGATCAAGTCTTAGCTTTTCTCTACGTACCGCAGGGAGCGCAGGCCGCGCTCCAGATGCCAGTGCAGGTAGGCGGACACGAGTCCGCTGCCCTCCCTGACGTGACGCGGCTCGCACGCGTCCGCCGTCGCCCAGTCGCCGGTGAGGAGCGCGCTGAGCAGGCCGATGGCCTCCGAGGAGGGTACGACGCTTCCGGGGACCCGGCAGTCGCCGCATATGACCCCGCCCGAGGCGACCGAGAAGAACCGGTTCGGTCCGTGGATTCCGCATTTGGCGCAGTCCTCGAAGCTGGGCGCGTAGCCGTTCACCGCGAGGGAGCGGAGGAGGAAGGCGTCGAGGATCAGATGGGGGGCGTGCTCGCCCCTCGCGAGCGTCCGCAGGCCGCCCACGAGCAGCAGGTACTGCTGGACGGCGGGCTCGCCCTCGTGGTCGGTGAACCGCTCGGCGGTCTCCAGCATGGCCGTGCCCGCGGTGTAGCGCGCGTAGTCGGTGACGATGCCGCTGCCGTACGCGGCGATCGTCTCGCTCTGCGTGCAGAGCGGCAGTCCGCGTCCGATCAGCTCACTCCCCCGGGCGAAGAACTGCACGTCCACGTGCGAGAAGGGTTCGAGCCGCGCCCCGAACTTCGACTTCGTCCGGCGCACCCCGCGCGCGACCGCGCGTACGCGTCCGTGACCGCGTGTGAGGAGCGTGATGATGCGGTCCGCTTCACCCAGCTTCTGGGTGCGCAGCACGATGCCGTCGTCGCGGAACAGACTCATGCGCCCCATTCTCGCGTACGGCGCCGACAGCCGGGCCCACGGCGGGACGTTCCCCGGCGGGGAGACGCAGGTCACATGCGCCCGTGTCACAGGCGGCCGGGCCACCTCGTCTCAGGGGTTGTAGCCAGCGAGCGACACCCACCCGAAGGAGCACCCCATGGACGCGCGACTCGACCTCCTCGCCAGCCCCGTCGTCGGCAAGGCCCTCAAGCACCTCATGGCGGCGGGCAGGGCCGTCAAGGAGTCGACGATCCCGGCCGCCACCCAGGAGCTCGTCGCCCTCCGCGTCAGCCAGATCAACGGCTGCGCCGCCTGCATCGACATGCACACCAAGGAGGCCGCCCTCGCCGGCGAGACCCCGCTGCGGCTCAACCTGGTCGTGGCCTGGCGGGAGGCCACCGTCTTCACCGAGGCCGAGCGCGCCGCCCTCGAACTCGCCGAGGAGGGCACCCGGACCGCCGACGCGGCCGGCGGCGTCAGCGACGAGGTCTGGGAGCGCGCCGCCCTCCACTACGACGCGGAGGAGCTCATGGCCCTCGTCCTGCACATCGGCTTCATGAACATGGCGAACCGGATGAACGTCATCACCCGCCAGCCGGCCGGCGACTACGTGCCCGGACGGTTCCACTGACAACCACCGCCGGACACCATCCACCTGGATGATCACGAGGGCGTCCGCGCCGCGCGGACGCACGGAACGGGGAGAGGAAGTCGTCATGAGCAAGGTCGAGGAATTCGAGGAACTGCGCCCGCTGCTGTTCTCGATCGCCTACCGCATCCTGGGCAGCGTCGGCGAGGCCGAGGACGCCGTGCAGGAGACCTGGCTGCGCTTCGACGGCTCCTCCACCGTCCCCACCTCCACCAAGGCCTTCCTCTCCACCACGATCACCCGCCTCTCCATCGACGTCCTGCGCTCCGCGCGGGTCCGCCGCGAGGAGTACGTCGGCCCCTGGTTCCCCGAGCCCCTCCTCGACGACCCGTACCAGGACCCCGCCCGCTCGGTGGAACTCGCCGACTCCGTCTCCATGGCGGCGCTCCTCCTCCTCGAACGCCTCACCCCCCTGGAGCGGGCCGTCTTCCTCCTCCGCGAGGTCTTCGCCTTCGACTTCCCCGACATCGCCGCGTCCGTCGACCGCTCGGAAGCCGCCTGCCGCCAGCTGCTCGTCCGCGCCCGGCGCCACATGCACGACGGCCGGCCCCGCTTCGCCGCCGACCGGCAGGAGCGCCAGGAGCTGGCCACCCGCTTCTTCGACGCCCTCCAGAACGGCGACGTCGGCGGACTCCAGAACCTCCTCGCCGCCGACGTCCAACTGGTCGGCGACGGCGGCGGCAAGGCCCCCAACCTCGCCCGCACCATCCTCGGCGCGGACAACGTGGCCCGCCTCCTCGGCTCCGTCTTCCCCTCGCTCCTCGCGATCGACGTCACCTGCGAGCCGCACGAGATCAACGGCCAGCCCGGCGCGATCTACCGCGACCGTGACGGCAAGGTCCTCCAGGCCATCGCCCTCGACGTCCTCGACGGCCGGATCCAGACCATCCGCGCCGTCCTCAACCCCGACAAGCTCGACCACCTCGGCCCCGTCGCCGACGCCTGGGCCATCACCCGCGAGCTCCACCGGATCCGCCGCGGGACCGCCTGACCGCCTCGCGGGCCGGTGCCGACTCCCTCGCACCGGCCCGCGAGCGCCCTCAGGGCACCTCGCCCCTGCTCCGCGCGTTCGCGTGCGCCGTCGCCGCGCTCAACCGCTCCGACGACGTCGCCTCCCGCACCTCCTCCGGCTCCACGTCCCACTCCCGGCCGCCCCCCAGCGGACGCACCTGCACGTAGGGCCCTTCGTGCCCCATCACCCTCCCGACCCGTCCGGTACGGATCTCGACGACGTACGACCCGATGGGCAGCGTCACGTTCGACTCTCCTCCCTCGGCAGTACGGCGGCGGCAAGGAGCCGGGCCGTTTCCACCGTGCAGCATCCCAATTCCACGAGCGGCCTCGGCGGGTCGGCAGCGAGGGTGACGACGTCGAGCCCCAGCGACGGGAGCGTGATTCCCGCCCGCCCGAGCGCCTGACGCAATTCCGCCACCGCCTCCTGTGCGGCTCCGACTGTCCCCGTGGTCGTCTTCATGAAGTCTTCCTTCACCAACGTATGCCTTTCTGAATCCATTTCCCGCTTCGCCTCTCCAGGCTGACGAAGGATCCGTAGAATCGGCAGACTCGCAGGCCGTACAACTGCGGCGTAGGGTTGGGGAGTTAATCCATGGCCAGAGGCAAGCAGCAGGACACCTGGGAGTTCTTCGGCGAGCTCCTCAAGGAGCGCCGCGAGACGAAGGGGCTGTCACAGGGCGAACTGGGCAGACGCGTGTTCGTATCCGGGGCGTACATCGGCCTGTTCGAGCAGGGAATTCGAAAGCCACAGCTCGATGTGGCGGAGCGAATCGACGAGATCCTACAAACCGGCGGTATTTTCGAACGCACGGTACGGAAACTCATCGACACGTCGCCGTACGCCTCCTATTTCCACGCGGTGGCGGAGCTGGAGGCCGTGGCCACGAAGATCTGCGAGTTCGCGCCGACGGTGGTGCCGGGCCTGCTCCAAACGGCGGACTACACACGGGCGCTGACGGTCGCAACACATCCGTTCGCCACCGAGGAGTACGTCGACGAACAGATCACCGCACGGCTTGAACGGGCAGCGATCCTCAAGGACGCTACAAGGCCGGAGTACTGGGTCGTCCTACACGAGAACGCTGTACGAGCTCCCGTGGGCGGCCACGAGGTCATGGCCGAGCAACTTGAGCACATCATTGCGCTGATCCGAAGGCGGTCGGTACTGGTGACCGTAGTGCCTCGCACGATCGGCGCACACGCGCACATGACCGGCACGCTCAAGCTCATGGAGTTCGATGACCAACCGCCAACGGCCTATACAGAGACCGAGTTTTCGGGAACCCTCCTCGATGATCCGGCAGTGGTGAAGCAGGCCCAGCGCACCTACGATCTGCTCAGGGTCGCCACGCTGTCGCCGGAGGCGTCCCTCGCACTGACCGAGTCGGCGGCGGAGGACTTCAGACGATGCGCGCGTACGACCTGAGCAACGCCCACTGGTTCAAGAGCTCCTACAGCAATGCTTCGGGCGGCGACTGCGTCGAGGTCTCGTACGACTTCGTGGGCGCCGCGTGGCGCAAGAGTTCCTACAGTGACGGCGACGGCGGCAACTGCGTCGAGGTCCTCGACGACGTCCCCGGCGTCGTCCCCGTCCGTGACAGCAAGCTCACCGACGGCCCCGTCCTGATCGTCCCGGCCGCCGCCTGGTCCGCCTTCGTCGCCGACGTCGCGAGATGACGACCTCCCTGCCCACCCTCGTCCTGCGCGGCCGTGACGGCGCCGTACTCCGCTGCGAGGAAGGGGTCGTGACGCTTCGGCGTGCGGGCGAGGAGCTCCGCATACCCGTCGCGGCGATCGGGCGGGTTCGCGCCGAGGCGCGGACGGTCGGCATCGAGCTCACGGCGCCCGACGGCGCCGAGCCGACGACGTACGGCGTGGCGGACGTGAGCGAGGCGGCGGCGACCGCGTTCGCCGAGGCCGTGAACGGCGCGCTGCCCGAGCGGGAGGGGGAGGCGGTCGACGGTGCCGCGCTGGTGACGACCCGGGTCACCGCCGCCCCGGCCCCGGCCCGGGGGAAGGCGCTCGTGCTCGGGGCCGCCGTGCCGGTCGTCGCCCTGGACGTGTTCGTGGGGGTGGCGGGCCGGGGCGAGTACGCGGTGATGTTCGGACTCGCGGTCCTGGTCGGCGCGATGGGCGGGTTCCTGGTGCGGGTGGTGGGCCGGGGGCTGTACCGGATGTGGTGGTTGCCGAGGCACGGGATCACGGTGGTGGCGGAGCTGTCGCACCACACGAGCAGCACGAGGGTGTACCGCTACGTGGATCCGGCCGGGAACGGGCACACGTACACGGATCCGGTGGGCGGGGAGCGGATCGAGGTGGCGTACGACCCGCGCGACCCGGCGGTGGCCATCCGCCCGGAGGGGCTGTACGTGCGCTGCATGATGGCGCTGGTGACCGTCGTGGGCTGCGGTCTGGTGGGGGGCGGGCTCTACGGGGCCGGCCGGCTGGTCCTGGCGACGCTCACGGAGCGGTAGGGGAAGCAGGGGCGATGGCCCCGGCGACCACGGCCTCCAGCTGGCGGGTGACGCGGTCGAGGGGGGCGGTGGAGCGCTTGGCGCGGCACATGGCGACCGCGCCTTCGACGGAGGCGACGACGAGGGTGGCGACCTGGGCGGCGTGGTCGCGGTCGGCGCCGTGGGCGCGGAGGGAGGAGGCGAGGAGCTCTTCCCACTGGTCGAAGACCTCGGCGGCGGCGGTGAGGGCGGGCGGGATCTCGGCTTCCGGGGGTTCTTCGACGGCGACGGCGAGGACGGTGCAGCCGGCGTGGAAGTCGGCGCCGACGAGGATGTCGCGCCAGAGGGCGAGGAGGGCGCGGAGGCCGGCGACGGGGCCGGCGCCCAGGTCCTCGCGGAGGCGGCGGGCGACGACGTCGCCGGCGTAGCGGACGGCTTCGGTGGTGAGCTGCTGCTTGCCGCCGGGGAAGTAGTGGTAGGTGGAGCCGAGCGGCGCGGCGGCGTGCTTGGCGGTCTCGCGGATGCTGGTGGCGTTGAGGCCGCGGCGGCGGATCATGTCGGCGGCGGCGGCCACGATCCGTTCCCTTGCCTGGGGGCTGCTGTCGGTCACGCCGGGGCTCTCCTTCGACGCCGGCACCGCTGGTCGTGCCGGTCGCCACAGCGTAACGGGGGGTGTCGGCGGGGGCGGCCCTTCACATACGGAACGTGCTCAACGGCTTCACGGAGTGTCACCTCCACCCCTACGATCAAGCCATGTCGATCTTGCCGTCCGTACCTCCCCTCAGGGGCCCCCAGGGCACCGGCCTGCGCGTCGAGGGCCAGGCGCTGCTCCTGCGCCGGCCCCAGGAGGAGGTGCACATCCCGCTGAGGGCCGTCGGTCGCGTCCGCGCCGAGGGGCGGGCCGTCGCCATCGAACTGACGGCCGCGCCGGGGGCCGTGCCGGCCGTGCACCGGTTCGAGGACGTGGACGAGGCCGCCGCGGCGGCGTTCGCCGACGCGGTGAACGCGGCGCTGCCGGAGGAGCCCGAGGCGGTGGACGGCACCCCGTACCTCTCGGGGACCCGCCTGGGCGACCAGCACGCCACGCGGCTCTTCCGCAGGCTCAAGCAGATGGGGCTGTACGGCTCCCTCGTGATCGTCGCCCTGTCCGTGCTCGTGTGCGTCACCGGGCACGCGGTCGCCCTTCTCGCGATCATCCCGTCGGGCTTCTTCGGGCTGCTGTTCCTGGTGCTGGGCACGGGCGGCGGGTACCCGTCGTACGAGGAGTGGCAGCTGCGCAGGCACGGCGTCACGGTGGCCGCCGACCGGGTGCCCGGCCAGCCGGGCCAGTACGTCTACGTCGACCCCATGGGGCTGCACCGCACCGTGCGGAAGTTCGCCCCCACGTGGACCATCGACGTCGCCTACGATCCGCGGGACCCGGGGCGCGTGGTCGTGCTGCGGAGCAGGACCATGCGGTGGCTGGACATCACGCTGGCGGGGGCGGGTCTCCTCATCGGGTTCCTCGGTGCCGCCGGGGCGGTCACGGCCGCCGTCCTCGCCCTCCTCGGCGTCGACGGCTTGTGAGCGCACCCCCGCTCATTCACGCACTCGCTTATGGAAGCCATAAGTCCGCCTTATGGGCCCATAGACCGGGCCCGGGTACCACTCCGCGCGAGAGGTTATTTAGGGTGGCCTAAGTGTCGGCGGCTTCGCCGCCATGTCGCTTGCGAAGGGAATCCCGTCATGCCCCGCCCCCTCCGGGTCGCGATCGTCGGCGCCGGCCCCGCCGGAATCTACGCCGCCGATGCGCTGCTGAAGTCCGACGCCGCCGCCGAGCCGGGCGTGTCCATCGACCTCTTCGAGCGGATGCCCGCCCCCTTCGGCCTCATCCGCTACGGCGTCGCCCCCGACCACCCGCGCATCAAGGGCATCATCAACGCCCTCCACCAGGTGCTCGACAAGCCGCAGGTCCGCCTCTTCGGCAACGTCGACTACGGCACCGACATACACCTCGACGACCTGCGCGCCTTCTACGACGCCGTGATCTTCTCGACCGGCGCCATGGCCGACCGCGAGCTCCGCATCCCCGGCGTCGAGCTCGACGGCTCGTACGGCGCCGCCGACTTCGCGTCCTGGTACGACGGCCACCCGGACGTCCCGCGCACCTGGCCGCTCGAAGCCGAGAAGGTCGCCGTCCTCGGCGTCGGCAACGTGGCCCTCGACGTGGCCCGCATCCTCGCCAAGACCGGTGACGAGCTGCTGCCGACCGAGATCCCGGCGAACGTCTACGCCGACCTCAAGGCCAACAAGGCCGTGGAGATCCACGTCTTCGGCCGCCGCGGCCCGGCCCAGGCCAAGTTCAGCCCCATGGAGCTGCGCGAGCTGGACCACTCCCCCACCATCGAGGTCATCGTCAACCCCGAGGACATCGACTACGACGAGGGCTCGATCGCCGAGCGGCGCAAGAACAAGCAGACCGACATGGTCGCGAAGACCCTGGAGAACTGGGCGATCCGCGACATCGGCGACCGCCCGCACAAGCTCTTCCTGCACTTCTTCGAGTCGCCCGTCGAGATCCTCGGCGAGGACGGCAAGGTCGTGGGCCTGCGCACCGAGCGCACCGAGCTCGACGGCACCGGCAACGTCAAGGGCACCGGCACCACCACCGACTGGGACGTGTCCGCGGTCTACCGCGCCGTCGGCTACCTCTCCGACGAGCTGCCCAAGCTCCCCTGGGACACCGCCAGCGGCACCGTGCCCGACGAGGGCGGCCGGGTCATCGAGGAGACCGGCGAGCACATGGCCTCCACCTACTGCACCGGCTGGATCCGGCGCGGCCCCGTCGGCCTCATCGGCCACACCAAGGGCGACGCCAACGAGACCGTGGCCAACCTCCTGGACGACTTCGCCCACGGCCGTCTGCTCACGCCCGAGACCCCGGAGCAGGACGCCGTCGTGTCCTTCCTGGAGGGCAAGGGCATCACGTACACCACGTGGGAGGGCTGGTACGCCCTCGACGCCGCCGAGAAGGCGCTGGGCGAGCCCCAGGGCCGCGAGCGCGTGAAGATCGTCGAGCGCGAGGACATGCTGCGCGCGAGCGGCGCCATCCAGTAGTCGCCCTCCGGCCGTGACGCACCCGTGGTCGCGGCCCCCGGTCGCGAGGCCCTCGCCCCTTCCCGGTCCTACCCTGAAAGGACCGGGAAGGGGCGAGAGCCATGTCCGCACCCACGATCCGCACCCGTCGCACGGCGGAAGCCGACGACGCGGTCGAACGGGCCAGGGACGCCGCCGACCGCGAGTCCTGGGCGGAGGCGTACGCGCTGCTGCGCGCCCACGACCGGCACCCGTCCCGCGCGCTGACCGCCGACGACCTGTCCGTGCTCGCCGACGCCGCCTGGTGGTCGGGGCACATCGACGAGTCCGTCACCGCCCGGCTCCGCGCGCACGCCGCCTTCCTCGCCGCCGGCGACCACCGGGGCGCCGGGCTCGCCTCCTGGTGGCTGCACTACGAGTACGCCGGCCTCGGGCGGCCCGCCGCCGCCGCGGGCTGGCTCCACCGGGCCCGGCACCACCTCGAAGACCTGCCGCCGTGCCCCGAGCAGTGCTTCCTCGCCTGGACGGACGCCGAGGAGGCCGAGCAGCACGGCGACCGTGCCGCGGCCCTCGCCGCCACCCGCCGCATGACCCGCCTCGCCCTCCGCTCCGGCAGCCCCGACCTCCTCGCCCTGAGTCGGCAGGCCGAGGCCGCCGTCCTCCTCGCCGACGGCCGCCGCGCCCAGGCCCTCGCCCTCCTCGACGACGCCATGTGCGCCGTCTCGGCCGGCGAGCTCACCGGCATGTTCACCGGCTGGCTCTACTGCCTCGCCCTCACCCAGTGCATGGAGGCCGCCGACCTCGGCCGCGCCGTGGAGTGGACGAACGCGGCCATGGAATGGTGCGCGCCGCCCTGGTCCGG
The DNA here is from genome assembly GCF_040815545.1 of Streptomyces sp. LMG1-1-1.1. Lineage (NCBI taxonomy): Bacteria > Bacillati > Actinomycetota > Actinomycetes > Kitasatosporales > Streptomycetaceae > Streptomyces > Streptomyces sp. LMG1-1-1.1. The sequence goes on from NZ_JBFPNH010000028.1 coordinate 29,127, forward strand.
CCACCCACCGGCGGACCCGGCCCCCGGCCCGGCCCCCGGCCCGGCCCCGCCCGGAGCCTCAACGCCCCTCCCCCTGACCGTCCCCTCCGGCGAGAACCCGTTCCGGGGCGTGTGCCGGGCGCGCCGGGTCGAGGTCCTCGACCTGATCGGGGCGTGGGACCTGGCGGAGGACGAGGCGCGGCTGGCGTGCCGGGAGGTGCCGGTGGACTGCCTGGAGTCGGCGGCTGCCGCGTACTACGCCGCCGGGGACGTGCAGCGGCGGCAGGGGCGGCTCGACGCGGCGGCGGTGTCGTACGCGCACGCGCACGAGCTGGGCCGGATCCCGCAGCCGGGGCTCGCGCTACTGCGCCTGGCGCAGGGCCGGGCCGACGCGGCGGTGGCGGGTGTCGAGCTGGCGCTCGCCTGCCAGAGCGACCCGCGCCACGACCTCCTGGGCCGGGCCCGGCTGCTCGCCGCCCGTACGGAGGTGGCCCTCGCCGTGCGGGACGTGCCCGGCGCCGCCGAGGCGGCCACGGCCCTGGACGCGCTGGCCGGTGACGTACCGCTGCTGCGGGCGATGGCCGACACGGCGCGCGGCGCGGTCGCCCTGGCCGCCGGTGAGGCCGCGCTGCCGCCGCTGCGGCGGGCGCTCGCCGGGTGGCTGGAGCTGCGGGTGCCGTACGAGGCCGCGCAGGCGCGGATGCTGCTCGCGGCGGCCTGCCGGGCGGCCGGCGACGAGGAGGCGGCCGGGCTTGAGCTGGTGGCCGCGCGGGCCGTGTTCGAGCGGCTCGGGGCCGTGCCGGACGCCCGGCGGGCGGCGGCGCTGCTCTCCGGCGGGAAGCGGCGGCGGCTGCCGGGCGGGCTGACCGCCCGCGAGGCGGAGGTCCTGCGGCTCGTCGCCACCGGCGGCACCAACCGGGACATCGCCCAGGCCCTGGTGATCAGCGAGCACACGGTCTCCCGTCACCTGAACAACATCTTCGCCAAGCTCGGCGTCGGCTCCCGCGCGGCCGCCACCGCGTACGCGTACGCGCACGGCCTGCTCTGACGGCGCCGCCCGCGCCATGGGCCGTACGGCCCACACCCGGTCCCGGCGCCGATGGGCGGTTCGGGCGATGCCCGGCCGGGCCCCCCGGGGCTACACCGGAGACATGACCACCACGACCGCATCCCTGGACACGCTTCGCGGTGCCGTGCGCGGCACCGTCGTGACCCCCGGCGACCCGTCGTACGACGTCTCCCGCCGGGTCTACAACGCCCTGCACGACCGTCGGCCGGCCGTCGTCGTCCACGCCGTGGACGCCGGCGACGTGAGCGCGGCGGTCCTCCACGCCCGGGAGAACGGGCTCCCGCTCGCCGTGCGGGGCGGCTCCCACTCGGTCGCCGGCTTCGGCACCGTGGACGACGGCCTCGTGGTCGACCTGTCCCGCATGCGGGGGGTACGGGTCGACCCGGAGGCCCGGACGGCCCGGGCCGAGGGCGGCGCCACCTGGGGCGACTTCAACCACGCCACCCACGCCTTCGGGCTCGCCACCACCGGCGGGGTGGTCTCCACGACCGGCGTCGGCGGTCTGACGCTCGGCGGCGGCATGGGGCATCTGGCCCGCCGCTGCGGACTGAGCTGCGACAACCTGGTCGCCGCGGACGTCGTGACCGCCGAGGGGACGCTCGTGACCTGCGACGCCGAGCGGAACCCGGACCTGTTCTGGGCGCTGCGCGGCGGCGGCGGGAACTTCGGCGTCGTCACCTCGCTCGCGTTCCGGCTGCACCCGGTCGACGTGATCTTCGGCGGGATCACCTGCTACCCCCTGGACGGGGACGTGGCGCGCGCCTGGCAGGCGATGATCACGGCGGCGCCGGTGGAGCTGAACTCGATCCTCGTGATCGCGCTCGGCCCGGAGGAACCGTTCCTGCCCGAGCGCTGGCACGGCCGCCCGATCTGCGCCGCCTTCACCTGCTTCTCCGGCCCGGCGGCGGACGACGAGCGGGTCCTCGCCCTCCTGGACGGGATCGGCCCGGTCGTCGGCCGCTTCATGGACCGGATGCCGTACCCGGTGATCAACACCCTCTTCGACGAACAGCTGCCGCCGGGGCTCTACCACTACTGGAAGGGCAACTTCAGCCGCGAGCTCACCGAGGGCGCCATCGCGACCCACATGGCGTACGGCGAGACGATGCCGTCGCTGGAGTCGGACACGGCGCTCTTCCCGATCGACGGGGCCTGCCACGAGACGGGACCGCAGGACACCGCCTTCGCCTACCGGGACGCCGTCTTCTCGCACTCCTTCGGCGGCACCTGGACCGACCCGGCGGACTCGGAGCTCAACATCGCCTGGACCCGCGCCTACGACGAGGCGCTGCGCCCGCACACCCAGGAGGGCGGCTACGTGAACTTCATGGACACCGACGACCAGGACCGGGTGCGGGTCAACTACCGCCAGAACTACGACCGGCTGCGCACGGTGAAGCGCCGGTACGACCCCGGCAACGTGTTCCGGCTCAACCAGAACATCGCCCCGTAGACCGGGGCCTACGGCACCGTCCGCGCCGAGGCGAGGAGGCGGACGGTGTCGTCGGGCGCGAACGCGAGGGCGTTCCCGACGGTCCCGAGGACCTCCATCTCGGCCGGGCTGTACGCCCCGTCGGCGAGGGCGATCCGCGCCGCCTGGAGCAGGATCGACTCCCGACCCGAGGGCGCGAGGTGCGGGGTGAGCGGCTCCAGGGCCTCGTGGAGCTCGATCGCGAGGAGCGTGCCCTCGGGGTTCACCTCGGGCATGAAGCGCCCGGTGTCGGCCGCCAGGGCCTCGACGAGGTCGACGAGCTGGACGGCCGTGCACTCGGTGAAGCCGGCGGACCGGACCGCCGTGACGGCCCGGTCGAGGACCGCACGGGAGTCGGTGCCGCCGGCCGCGAGCACGGCCAGCGCGACGGTGTGCACGCCGTCCCTCAGCATCGCCGAGAAGCGGCTCGTCGTCGGGTGGTCGAGGACCTCCGTGCCGAAGTGCGTGTGACAGGCCGCGCACTCGACGACGGGGCCCGTACAGCCCCGGGGCAGGACCGGGACGCCCAGGACGGCGAACCTGCGGCGGCCGGTGCGCCGCCGGTAGTTCCGGTCGCCCCCGCACTCCTCGCAGAAGAACTCGCCGTCTCCGACGGTGTTCCAGGAGGTGCGGATTCCGCAGACGCCCACTTTCCCACCACGTGAATTCCGGGCAGACCGCACACGCACCTCCTCAACGGCCCGGCTGCACTGCCGGCGTTGGCGTGATGTTAGCCACATCCATGATGCGACGTCAGCACCCCGTAAGGAGTTCACCGTGGACTTGGCCGAGACACGTCACCCTGCGGAATCCGTCAGGAGGCGCGGCGACGACGCTTTGCGAAGGCCAGGAAGCCCCCGCCGACGACGACGGCGGCCGCTGCGGCACCGATGACGCCCGGGCCGATGGCCGATCCGGTCGTCGCGAGATCACCCTCCGGGGTGGCGGACGGCGCCGGCGCCGGGGGCGTGCCGGGGGCGGTGGTGTCCTCGCCCGGGGTGGCGGGCGCGGACGGGGACGCGGAGCCCCCGGGCGTCCCGGAGGCGCTCGGCGTCGCACCGCCCTCGCTGGGGGTCGGCTCGGGGGTGGCCGGCGGGGTGGGGACGGGGGTGTCGGTCGGCTTCGGCGTCTCGGGGGTGACGACCGGGCCCGGCGTCGGCTCGCCGGGCAGGCAGCCGGTGAAGTTCATCCGGTGGGTCTCGGCGCCGGGGACGGTGACGAGCTCCTCCGCGATGACGGAGCCGTTGACGTGGCCGGGGCCGACGTTCTTGCCGCCCATCTCGACCTTGGCGTTCGGCGCGAGGATCGCGCCCGGCCACGAGGTGTAGTTCTTCTTCACACTCTCGGCCTGCGGGAAGTTCCACAGCAGCCGGGAGCGGATCTGCCGGTACTCGTCGCGCGGCACGGCGTAGTCGTCGACGACGGGGGCGCCGCCGTCGAGGTTCTTGTAGTAGACGCCGTAGGTGGCGGAGGTGCTCATGTCGTACGAGGTGCCGAGCACGTTCACCAGGGTCGAGGAGCCGACCGGGACGTCCAGGGTGATCGCGCGGAACTTCTCCAGGTCGGCGGCGTTCACGGCGAAGACGTTCAGCTTCGGGTCGGTGCCGGTGAGGAAGACGCCGTCGCCGGAGGTGGCGACCGTGCCGTTGGGCTTCGTCGCGGCCCAGCCGGTGGACAGCGCGCGCAGCCCCGTGAACTCCTTGCCGAAGTCGACCGGCGAGGCGCCCTTCGCGTGCGGGCCGTCGACGGCGAAGCCGGCGCCCTTCACCGAGCGGTCGTCGAGCGATCCGTACACGCCGGAACCCTTGTCGATCACCACCTGGTTGGCGTGGAGGGTGCCGCCGACGACGAGGCTGTGGCCGCCCGGCAGCCTGGCCAGGTCGGCGCCGGTCAGCTTGTGGCCGACGGAGAAGCCCTGGCCGACCTTCGCGTCGCCGAAGAACGCGTCGCCGCCGACCGCGACCGCGCCCTCGGAGTCCGAGTGGCGGGTGGAGTCCTTCTCGACGAACTCGGCGTACAGGCCGGCCGTTCCGAGCGGGTTCGTCGCGCACTCCGTGGAGTTCGTGGCGGAAGCGGCGGGGGCCCAGGAGAGGGCGGCACCGGTCACCGCGATAACGGCGGCCACGGCAGCGGTCGTGCGCATACGAAACTCCAGGTCAGGGAGGTACGGAGGGGGCGCGTGGGGGGTGTGTCCGAAGGGACGAGCCGACCTTCCGCCATTCCCCGATGTGCCGTCAACTCACCTGATATGGCGCCGATTCCGGCATGCCGGGATGATCTTCCTTAAGCGAACCTGAAACCGTGACGCAGCTCACACGAGACGGCCGCCCCGCACCCTTCGCGAGGAGGGTACGGGGCGGCCGTCGGGCGCGGTGCGGGTCAGCGGGCGGAGCGGTTGACCGCCGAGATGACCGCCTTCAGGGACGCGCGGGTCGTGTTGGCGTCGATGCCGATGCCCCACAGGACCTGGCCGTCGATGGCGCACTCGATGTACGAGGCGGCCTGCGCGGACGCGCCCTCGCTCATCGTGTGCTCCTGGTAGTCCAGCAGGCGGGCGTCCACGCCGATCGACTGCAGCGCGGCGAAGAACGCCGAGATCGGGCCGTTGCCGGCGCCCGTCAGGACGGTGTCGACGCCGTCGACGACCGCCTCGACGGTCAGCGTGTCCGTGCCGTCCGTGTCCGAGGTGCTCTGGCCGGAGCGCAGCTGGATGCGGCCCCAGGCGTTCTCCGGGTTGGGCAGGTACTCGTCCTGGAAGACGGACCAGATCGCGGCCGGCGTGACCTCGCCGCCCTCGGTGTCGGTCTTCTGCTGGATGATCTTCGAGAACTCGATCTGCATCCGGCGCGGCAGGTCCAGCTTGTGGTCGTTCTTCAGGACGTACGCGATGCCGCCCTTGCCGGACTGCGAGTTGACCCGGATGACCGCCTCGTACGAGCGGCCGACGTCCTTCGGGTCGATCGGCAGGTACGGCACCGCCCACTCGATCTCGTCGACCGTCTTGCCGGCGGCGGCCGCGTCGGCCTCCATGGCGTCGAAGCCCTTCTTGATGGCGTCCTGGTGGGAGCCGGAGAAGGCCGTGTAGACCAGGTCGCCCGCGTACGGGTGGCGCGGGTGGACCTCCATCTGGTTGCAGTACTCGGAGGTGCGACGGATCTCGTCGATCTGCGAGAAGTCGATCTGCGGGTCGACCCCCTGCGAGAACAGGTTCATGCCCAGCGTCACCAGGTCGACGTTGCCGGTCCGCTCGCCCTGCCCGAACAGGCAGCCCTCGATGCGGTCCGCGCCCGCCATGACGGCCAGCTCGGCCGCCGCCACGGCGGTGCCGCGGTCGTTGTGCGGGTGGACGGAGATGCAGACGAACTCGCGGCGCGTCAGGTTCCGGGACATCCACTCGAACCGGTCCGCGTGCGTGGACGGCGTCGAACGCTCCACGGTGGCGGGCAGGTTGAGGATGATCTCGCGGTCCGGGCCGGGCTGCCAGACGTCGCAGACCGCCTCGCAGACCTCCAGGGCGAAGTCCAGCTCGGTGTCGGTGAAGATCTCCGGGCTGTACTGGTAGCCGAAGGTCGTCTCCGGACCCAGCAGCTTCTCCGCGTACTCCATGACCAGGCGGGTGCCGTCCACGGCGATCTGCTTGATCTGCTCCTTCGAACCGCGGAAGACGACCCGGCGGAACGTGGGGGCGGTGGCGTTGTACAGGTGGACGGTGGCGCGCTTGGCGCCCACCAGCGACTCCACGGTCCGCTCGATCAGGTCCTCACGGGCCTGGGTCAGTACGGAGATGGTGACGTCGTCCGGGATCGCGCCCTCTTCGATGATGGAACGCACGAACGCGAAGTCGGTCTCGCCGGACGACGGGAAGCCGACCTCGATCTCCTTGTAGCCCATCCGGACCAGCAGATCGAACATCTCGCGCTTGCGCGCCGGGGACATCGGGTCGATCAGGGCCTGGTTGCCGTCACGCAGGTCGGTGGACAGCCAGCGGGGCGCCTTGGTGATGCGCCGGTCGGGCCACGTGCGGTCGGGGATCTCGACGGCCTCGTACCGGCCGTACTTGTGGATCGGCATACCGGACGGCTTCTGCAGCTGCGTCGCGTTGGTGACGGGCGTGGGGCGGCTGACGAAGGGGGACTGGGACATTGCGTTGGGCTCCTCGGGTCCAGCAAGAAGGACGGCCGACTGTCGAACGCAACACCAGGTCCCGCGGGGAGGGGGTCGGCCTACGACTACAGGCCCTCGCCGCGGCAGCTAAGGAGAAGCAGCCCGAAACGCATGATGGGCGTCACCATAGCCCAGCTCCGTGGAGCACGGACGTCCTGTTCCAGTATGCGGGACGGCCGCCGCGTCAAGCCCGAATGGTGACCCATCACTCCATTTCGCCAATCCTCGTCTCTTCTCGTGACAGCGACATCACGCAGTGCCACATTGCAGGGATGCATCCCCACACGCCCGCCTTCTGCTCGATCGTGCCGCCCCACCTCCTGGAGCACCTGGCCCGCTCCTCCGACCCGGCCATCGCCGCCGCGGCCCGCCGCACCCTGGTCGCCGACGCCGCCGCCCGTACGTTCCGGGTGCTGCCGCTGCCCGGCGCCGCGCCGACGCTCGCCCCCGGCGACGCCGGCAAGCCCCACCGCACCGTCCACGACTGCGCCCGCGGCACCGACCTGCCGGGCCCCAAGGTCCGCGGCGAGGGCGAGGAGGCCGTCGCCGACGCCACCGTCAACCGGGCCTACGCCGGCCTCGGCGCCACCTTCGACCTCTTCATGAACGCCTTCGGGCACGACTCGATCGACGGCTCGGGCCTGCCGCTGATCGCCTCCGTCCACTACGACGAGAACTACGGCAACGCCTTCTGGAACGGCGAGCAGATGGTGTTCGGCGACGGCGACGACGAGATCTTCCTCGACTTCACCCTCCCCGTGGACGTCATCGGCCACGAACTCACCCACGGCTTCACCCAGTACACGGCGAACCTGGAGTACTTCAGCCAGTCCGGCGCCCTCAACGAGTCGGTCTCCGACGTCTTCGGCTCCCTCGTGAAGCAGTACGCCCGCGGCCAGAGCGCCCAGGACGCCGACTGGCTCATCGGCGAGGGCCTCTTCCACCCGAACGTGCAGGGCGCCGCGCTGCGCTCCATGAAGGCCCCGGGCACCGCGTACGACGACGACGTCCTCGGCAAGGACCCGCAGCCCGGCCACATGGACGACTACGTCCGCACGGGCCGCGACAACGGCGGGGTGCACATCAACTCCGGCATCCCCAACCACGCCTTCTACCTGGCCGCGACCGAGCTCGGCGGCAACGCCTGGGACCGGGCCGGACGGATCTGGTACGACGTGATGACCGGCGGCACCCTCACCCCCGAGACCCGGTTCTCCGAGTTCGCGGCGGCCACCGTGGCGGCGGCCCGCGCCCGGTTCGGCGACGGCGAGGAGATCCAGGCCGTCCTCAAGGCCTGGGCGGCGGTGGGGGTGCCCACCGACTGACCGGCTGGTAGACAGGGCCCATGCGAATTCGAGTGCGGCGCACCGGCGGTTTCGCGGGCATCGAGCGGTCGGCGGAGGTGGCGGTCTCGGACCCCGAGCTGGAGTCCCTGGCCGCCACCGTCCTCGCGGACGGCGACGGCGACGTCCGGGGCGTCCCCGACGGCTTCTCCTACGAGATCACCGTCGACGGCGTCACCGTCCGCTGCTGCGACCCCCGCCTCACGGACGCGCAGAGGACCCTCGTCACGAGGGTCCTCAAGGAAGGCGCGTAGCCCCAGGGGGTCCGGCCGATCAGGCGGGCCTGATCGGCCGGCCCGCTAGAAGCCGAGCTTCCGGAGCTGCTTCGGGTCCCGCTGCCAGTCCTTCGCGACCTTGACGTGGAGGTCGAGGAAGACGGGGGTGCCGAGGAGCGCCTCGATGTGCTTGCGGGACTTCATGCCGACCTCCTTGAGCCGGCTGCCCTTCGGGCCGATGATGATGCCCTTCTGGCTGGGGCGCTCGATGTACACGTTGGCGTGGATGTCGAGGAGCGGCCGGTCCGCCGGGCGGTTCTCGCGCGGGATCATCTCCTCGACGACCACCGCGATCGAGTGCGGCAGCTCGTCCCGTACGCCTTCGAGCGCGGCCTCCCGGATCAGCTCCGCGACCATGACCTGCTCCGGCTCGTCCGTGAGGTCGCCCTCCGGGTAGAGCGGCGGGGACTCCGGCAGGAGCGGGATGAGCAGGTCGGCGACCAGCTGGACCTGCTTGTCGCCCACGGCCGAGACCGGGACGATCTGCTGCCACTCGAAGCCCAGCTCCTTGCCGAGCTGGTCGACGGCGATGAGCTGCTCGGCGAGCGTCTTGGAGTCGACCAGGTCGGTCTTGGTGATGATCGCGACCTTGGGCGTCTTCTTGATCGCGGCGAGTTCCTTGACGATGAACTTGTCGCCGGGGCCGAGCTTCTGGTCGGCGGGCAGGCAGAAGCCGATCACGTCGACCTCGGCCCAGGTGGTGCGCACCACGTCGTTGAGCCGCTCGCCCAGGAGGGTGCGCGGCTTGTGGAGGCCGGGGGTGTCGACCAGGATCAGCTGCGCGTCCGGGCGGTGCACGATGCCGCGGACGGTGTGCCGGGTGGTCTGCGGCCGGTTCGAGGTGATGGCCACCTTCTGGCCGACCAGAGCGTTCGTGAGGGTGGACTTGCCCGCGTTGGGGCGGCCGACGAAGCAGGCGAAGCCGGCCCGGTGGACGGCTTCGGTTTCTTGGTTGCGAGCGCTCATGGGGGCCATTGTCCCCGATGAGCGCCCGCCTCACGCACTCAGTGCCCGGCGGCGCCGTATCCGCAGGCCGAAGAGGCCCGCCGCGCCGCCCACGGCGAGGACCGCGGCGGCGAGCCACGGCAGCGCCAGGAAGGACACGGTGCCGGTCTCCCGCACGTCCTTCGCGGTGGCCGTGAGGGTGACGTCACCCCAGTCGAGCTGCGGGGAGCCGGTCCACCGCTCGGTGAGCCGGATCTTCTGCCGGGGCAGCAGCTCCGCCGGGACCCGGGCCAGGTCGCGGTCGAGGAGGGTGCGCCCGAAGAGCCCCCGGGCCTTCAGCTCGACCTTCGGGTTGAGGGTGACGTTGCCCCGGTTGTGCAGGGTGTACGAGACGAGGGCGCTGCTCGTGCGGGTGCCGGGGACGAGCGGCCGGTCCTGGTCGAGGGTGACGTCCTCGACGGCGAGCGCGGGGACGGTCGGCCCGTTGACCCGGAGGTAGAGGCGGGCGGCGACCGCGCGCTGGACGCCGACGGCGACGGCGCCCTTCCCGCCGGCGCTGATCCGCTCGTCGAGCGCGACGAGGGCGCCGGGGTGGTCGCCGGGGTCCGCGTCGGCGGGGACCGCGAGCGTGTAGGCGACGGTGACGGCGGAGCGGGGCGGGACGGTGACCCGGGTCCGCTCGGGCTTGATCCAGGCACCGGCGCCGGTCTGCTTCTCCGCCTGGGTGCGGACGGCGAAGCCGCCGTCCCGGTCGGTGTTGTAGGCGTCGGCGCCGTACAGCCGGAAGGTGAGCGGGGCGGCGGTCTTGTTGGCGACGGTGACCCGGTCGGTGAGGGTGCCGCCGGGGTCCGCGGAGAGGAAGAAGTAGGGGCGGCTGCCCAGCCGCGCGGCGGCCGGGTAGACGGCCCACTCGCCGTTCTCGGCGGCCTCCGCGCTCGGCGCGAGGGCGGCCAGCACGAGGAGGGTGCTCAGGAGGAGGACGTACGGCTTGGTGCGCACGGGTGCGGAACCCCCCGGGGGTGCGGAGACGGAGCGGGCCGGCCGGGTGCGCGCCCGGCCCGCGGGGTGGTCAGGACAGCGTCAGCGTGAGCACGCCCGCGTACGAGCCGGGGGCGGTGTACGCCGGCACGTCGAGGGAGAGGCCCGCGTCGACGGTGAACTCACCGCCCGTGAGGGTGCCGTTCGGGGTGGAGGCGAGGGTCGCGCCGCCACTCCCGACCGGTCCGGCCGAGCCGGCCGCGCAGGTGCTGGGGCTGCCGGCCTTGGCGGTGCAGGCGGGCGTCCAGCCGAGGTTCCCGGCGCCGATGGCTCCGCCGGGCCCGGTGAAGTCGGTGACCTTGCCGGTCAGGGACCAGCCCGCGGGTCCGCCGCGGAAGTCCTTGACGGTCACCGTCTGCAGGGCGCCGGTGGCCGCGCCGCCCGTGCCGAAGTCGACCGAGGACAGCTGGACGGCGTCCCCCGCCTGGGTCATGGACAGCTCGCCCGCGGTGACGGCCGCGGTGATCGTCTGACTGTTCGGCGGAGTCGGCACGATCACCTTGTACGCGGCGGGTCCCGCGCCCTTCTCGGCGTCCCAGGCCGCGCCCTCGTACGCCACGATCCCGGTGGTGGCCGGGTCGTTGACCTTCAGGCGCGCGGCGAAGCCGCCCTCGCTGTCGGTCGTGACCGTCATCTTGTCGGCGGTCTCGGCCGCGCCGGACCGGCCGACGACGGTCACCTCGGTGAGCGGGGTGAACGCGGCGCCGGTGACGGTGACCCGGACGCCGGGGTCCCCGGACGCGCTGTCGAGCTGGAGCGTGCGCGTGTTGGGGCTGGTGACGGGGCTCGCGACGACCGTCTCGGAGACCGGGGCGGGCGGGTTGAGCACCGTACAGGGGGTGTCCAGCTCCATGAGGTAGCTGGTGTGGATGTTGTAGTCGCCGGGCGAGAGGGTGATCGAGCCCGCCGCGGTGGCCGTGAAGGTGCCCGTCATGGAGAAGCCCGGGAAGGCGCCCTTGCCGGGGACCGGCGGGTTCTTCTTGGGGCCGGTGACGGTGACCGTGCCGGTCTGGGCGCCGCCGAGGACGACCTTGCCGCTGGGCGTCAGGATGTCGGCCGGGAGCGCGAGGTCGACGGGGTTGGACGCGGCGGGCTTGGTGACCGCGTAGGTCACGGTCACGGTCTCGCCGACCTTGGGGTTGGGCTTGTCGACCGTGATCTGGGCGGTGGTGGTGCCCTCGATCGGCGGGATCTGGGCGATCGGCGGCGGGACGCAGCGGGTCTGGAAGTCCACCGACTGCGAGACCGCGCCGGCCGGAGCGGCGAGTACGCCTCCGCCGGCGACCGCGAGGGCGGCGACGCCGAGGACGGCGGTCCAGCGCCGTCTTCGGGTCGCCGCCCGGGATCGATTGAGTGCCATGGGTGTGCCCCCTCCTGAGGGATGAGTGGGCGCCATTGACGGCTGCGGGCGGAGAGAAGTCAATGGCATCGGGAGACATCGACTGATGACCCATCAGCTTCTGTCAAGATCACCCTCTGGGTGGCGTTTCCCCAGGTCAAGAGGGCCGGAGCGGCCGCCGGGCACACCAGAGACCGGTGCCGCCGAGGGCGACACCGGTCGAGGGGCGGGACGTGCTCAGCTGAAGACGAACGGGCCGGGCGACTGGGACGTCAGCGCGTCGCAGTTCACCGTGACCCCGAAGATCACCATCTTGAGGGCGACCCCCGCGAAGTACGAGTTGAGACTGTCGCCCGAGGCCACGGTCCCGCTCAGCGGGCCGATGACGACGGACTGGCCGGCACCGAGCGCCGGGTTCTTCTTCCCGGTGAAGACCCGGGTGCCGCCGCCGCCCTTGGCCATCGTCAGGGTGGCGTTGATCGAGTCGGCGCCGACCGCGATCGGCGTCGTGATGGCCGAGGTGAGCTTGATCGTCGCGGCGGTGCCGCTCTGCGTGGCCGTGAGGGTGGCGGTGCCACCGCCCCAGCTGCCGCAGTCGTACGTGGCCGTGGCGGAGCCCGGCGCGACGGCGCCGGCCGTCGGTGCGAAGGCGAGTCCGGCGGCGGCGAGCGCCCCGGCGAGTACCGCGACGGTTCCTAAGCTGCTTCTGCTTCTCATGGCGGGTTCGTACCCCTTCCGATGACGAACGCAGGGGGTGCGGACACTGCGTGGAGGGCGAATATCTGACGGTCCGTCGGGCGAACCGTTGCCATTGATGCGCAGACGACCGGGGAAGGCAAGAGAAGATGCGGTGATCCTTCACAAACGCGCAAGGACCCGGCGGCGTGCCGGGTCCTCGACGCGTCCTGCCGTCACCGTCCGACTCAGCCGGCCGTGACCGCCGTACGCAGCTGCCCGTCGGGGCCCGCGAGCAGCACCGGGGTCTCCGGGCCGCCGAGGTCGCGCACCGCGGCGCGGTCCTCGTCCGACGCGGCCCCGGCGTTCGACACGACGGCCGCCGCCTCCAGGGACTGGGCGCCGCTGGCCACCGCCATCGCCACCGCCGTGCGCAGCGCGCTCAGCTTGAGCGACTCCAGCTCCACGGTGCCGGCCACGTACGTCCGGCCCGTCTCGTCGCGGACGGCCGCGCCCTCGGGCACGCCGTTGCGGGCGCGGGCGCTCCGCGCCAGCGTGATGATCTTGAGGTCCTCGGCGCCGAGGTCGCCGTGCTCGCTGCTGAGTGTCATGCCCCGAGCATAGGTCGGGGGCCGGACACGACCGGAGGGCGTCTCAACCCTCGACCGCCCCGTCTCAGCCCGCGACGGTCGGGGATCAGCCCTCGGTCGTCCGGGGATCGGCCCGCGACCGTCCGGGGGATCAGCCCGCCACCGTCCGGGATCAGCCCGCGACCGTCCCGGGATCAGCCCGCCACCGGGTACATCGCGCCGCGGCGGCCCGCCGGCGAGACGAGCCACTCCAGCTTCTCGGCCGTGTCGGCCTCGGGGAGCGGGGTGTGCAGGACGATGACGAGGTCCGGACGGGCCGGGACGCGGAGCTGGGTCGCCTCGACGACGAGCGTGCCGACGATCGGGTGCTCCATCTCCTTGCGGTTCTGGCCGCCGGGCAGGATGTCCCGCCGCTCCCACAGCTCGACGAACTCCTCGCTGCGCTCCTTGAGCTCGTCGATCACCGCCCGGAAGCCGCCGTCGTCGTCGCACTCCGAGCAGGCCGACCGGAACTGCGCGACCACCTTCGGCGCGAGCTCCTCCCAGTGGCCCACCCGCGACCGGTACAGCGGATCGGTGAAGAACGCGATCATGCAGTTCTGCGAGATCTCCGGCCGCATCCCGAGCACGATCGCCGCCGCGTCGTTGTACATGACCGTGTTCCAGTACTGGTCCATGATGTGCGCCGGGAACGGCATCCACGCGTCGATCAGGCGCCGCAGCCCGTCGCACATGTCCCGGTCCTCCGGGGCCGCCTCCAGGGCCGGCGGGTTCAGGGCCGCCAGGACGTACAGGTGGCGCCGCTCCGCCGGGCTCAGCCGCAGCACCCGCGCGACCGAGTCGAGGACCTGCGGCGAGACCGTGATGTCCCGGCCCTGTTCGAGCCACTGGTACCAGGAGACCCCGACGCCCGCGAGGACCGCGACCTCCTCCCGGCGCAGCCCCGGGGTGCGGCGGCGCGCACCGCCGTCCGGGAGCCCCGCCTCCGCCGGACTGACCCGGGCCCGACGGCTCATCAGGAACTCGCGCAGTTCGGCGAGTCGGTGCTGCTTCGCTCCGGCGCTCTCGAGGACCGTGGCCACGTGTGCTTCCTCCCCCTGGACGCATGGCGGACACCCGGCGGTGCCTGGTGGTGCCTGGTGGTGCCTGGTGGTGCGACCAACAGGATAAGTTCCCGCTCCCCACGGTTGTTCCCGCACGCCGAAGGTGGGGTCATGGCAACGACGACCTCGCCCCCGACCGCTCCCCCCACCCCCGCGGCTCCCCCGGAGCTCAACGGCCGCACCCGGCTCATCCTCTTCGTGCTGTGCGCCGCCCAGTTCATGGTGGCGCTCGACTTCTCCGTCCTGAACGTGGCGCTGCCCGTCCTCGGCGCCGACCTCGGCCTCGGCCAGTCCGCCCTCCAGTGGGCCGTCACCGCCTTCGCCCTGCCGTCCGGCGGCTTCCTGCTCCTCTTCGGACGGATCGGCGACCTCTACGGCCGCAAGAAGCTGTTCCTCGCCGGGCTCGCGCTCTTCGGCGCCGCCTCGCTGCTGGCCACCTTCGCCTGGAACCCGGCGGTCTTCCTCACCGGCCGCGCCCTCCAGGGCCTGGGCGCCGCCGCGATCGTCCCCACCGGCATGTCGCTCCTGACGACCACGTTCCCCGAGGGGCCGCTGCGCGACCGGGCGCTCGGCGTCTCCGGCACGGTACTCTCGCTCGGCTTCACCGTCGGCATGGTGCTCGGCGGCGTCATGACCGACACCCTCGGCTGGCGCTCCACCATGGGCCTGCTCGCCCTCTTCACCCTGGTGGTGCTGCCGCTGGCGCCGGGCCTGCTGCCCGAGTCCCGCACCCCGGAGCGGCCCCGGCTCGACGTGCCGGGCGCGGTGACCGTCACCGGCGGTCTGCTGGCCCTGATCTACGCCCTGTCGACGGCTGCCCAGCGCGGCTTCGGCGGCGCCGACGTGCTGGTCACGCTGGTGGCGGGGCTGCTGCTGCTCGCGGTCTTCGTGCGGGTCGAGTCCCGGCACCCGGCCCCGCTGGTCTCGCTGCCGATGCTGGGGCGGCGGACGGTCGCCTTCGGCAACCTGGGCGGTCTGATCACCTTCTCGATGATGTCGACCGTCGTCTTCGTCCTGACCCTGTACCTCCAGGAGACGCTGCACCTCTCGGCCTTCGTCACCGGCCTGATCTTCGGCGTGCAGGGCGTGTCCGCGATCGTGGCCGGCACGCTCGCCCCGAAGGTGATCGGCCGGCTCGGCGCCCGCCGCGTCCTGGTCGGCTCGCTCGTCGGGCAGGGCCTGCTGACCGCCGCGATCCTCGGCGTGGGACGGGACTCCGGGGCCGTTCTCGCGACCGTCGCGGCCTCGCTGGCCTGCATGTTCCACCTGGGCGCGATCATCTCGTACGGGCTGACCGTCACCTCCGGCGTCCCGGACGAGGAGCAGGGCCTGGCGACCGGCCTGGTGACCACCACCCAGCAGGTCGGCCTCACGATCGGCATCCCGCTGCTCGGCGTGCTCGCCACCACGGGCGGCGACCTGTTCGGCGGCGTCCGCACGGTCCTCGCCCTGGACGCGGCGATCGTCCTCGGCACCGCGGTCCTCGTCGGCCTCGGCCTGCGGCGCAGCTCCTGAGTCAGGGGCGGTCGAGGCGGAGCCGTACCGCCTTCGGCAGACCGGCGACGACGAGGTCGTACGAGTCCTCGACGAGCTCCCGGACCATCCGGTCCGGGAGCTCTCCGACGGTCACGGTGTTCCAGTGCCGCTTGTTCATGTGGTAGCCGGGGGCGACGGCGGGGTACTCCGCGCGGAGCCGTACCGCCTCGTCCGGGTCGCACTTGAGGTTGATCCGCAGTGGATCGCCGTCGAGCCACGACAGCGCGAACATCTTCCCGGCCACCTTGAAGACGGAGGTGTCCGGTCCGAACGGGAACTCCTCCGAGGCGTCGTTGAAGTCCAGGCAGAGCGTGCGCAGCTCGTCGGGGGTCATTCCGTCGCGTCCTCCGGTTCCAGGGGTTCCACCAGCACGGTGACGATCTTGTTCCGGCGGCCGGCCGGCGCCTCCGCCGTCAGCCGCAGCGAACGGCCGTCGGGCAGTTCCACGACCGCCGCGGCGCCCGCGATCGGGACGCGGCCGAGCGCCTTGGCGAGCAGCCCGCCGACGGTCTCCACGTCCTCGTCGTCGTACTCGTCGGGGCCCAGGCCGTACAGCTCGCCGAGGTCGCCGATGTCGAGCCGGGCGGTCACCCGGTGGCTGCCCTCGCCGAGGTCCTGGACCGGCGGCAGTTCCCGGTCGTACTCGTCGGTGATCTCGCCGACGATCTCCTCCAGGATGTCCTCGATGGTGACGATGCCGGCCGTGCCGCCGTACTCGTCGATGACGACGGCGACGTGGTTGCGCTCCTGCTGCATCTCGCGCAGCAGGTCGCCCGCGTTCTTGGTGTCCGGCACGAAGGCGGCGGGCCGCATCGCGGTCGACACCAGGTCCGCCTCGGAGTCGCGGTTGACGTGCGTCTTGCGGACCAGGTCCTTCAGGTACACGATGCCGACGATGTCGTCCTCGTTCTCGCCGGTGACCGGGATCCGGGAGAAACCGGAGCGCAGCGCGAGCGTGAGGGCCTGACGGATCGTCTTGTACCGCTCGATGCAGATGAGGTCCGTGCGCGGCACCATCACCTCGCGCACGAGGGTGTCGCCCAGCTCGAAGACCGAGTGCACCATGCGGCGCTCCTCGTCCTCGATCAGCGACTCCTGCTCGGCGAGGTCGACCATGGCCCGCAGCTCGGCCTCGGAGGCGAAGGGGCCCTTGCGGAAGCCCTTGCCCGGCGTCAGCGCGTTGCCGATGAGGATGAGCAGCTGCGGGATCGGGCCCATGATCCGGGCCAGCGGCAGCAGGACGTACGCGGCGGCGGTCGCCGTGTTCAGCGGGTGCTGGCGGCCGATGGTGCGCGGCGAGACGCCGACGGCCACGTACGAGACGAGGACCATGACGGCGATGGCGACGAGCAGCGCCTCCCAGGTCTCCGGGAAGGCCTCCAGGCAGGCGTAGGTGACGAGGACGCCGGCCGCCATCTCGCAGGCGACCCGGACGAGCAGCGCCACGTTGAGGTAGCGGGTCGGGTCGGAGGCGACCTGCGCGAGCTTCTCCGCCCCGCGCCGCCCGGACCGTACGGCCTCGGCGGCGCGGAAGCTGGAGACGCGGGCGATACCGGCCTCGGCGCAGGCGGCGAGCCAGGCCACGATGACCAGCGCGACGGCGCCGAGGATCAGCGAGACGTCCATCGGGTCAGGACACGGTCGGCGCCGGGGACGGGCCGGTGAGGCCCTTCTCCGCGCGCCAGCCGTCGACGATCGCCGCCTGGAGGCCGAACATCTCGGCCTTCTCGTCCGGCTCCTCGTGGTCGTACCCCAGGAGGTGCAGCACCCCGTGGACGGTGAGGAGCTGGAGCTCCTCGTCCATGGAGTGCTCGGTCGGCGCGTCCTTGCCCTGCTGGGTGGCGACCTCGGGGCAGAGCACGATGTCGCCGAGGAGCCCCTGCGGGGGCTCCTCGTCGTCCTTCGCCGGCGGGCGCAGTTCGTCCATCGGGAAGGACATGACGTCCGTCGGACCCGGCAGGTCCATCCACTGGATGTGGAGCTGCTCCATCGCCTCCGCGTCCACGACGATCACCGAGAGCTCGGAGAGCGGGTGGATGCGCATGCGCGCGAGCGCGTAGCGGGCGATGTCGAGGATCGCCTGCTCGTCGACCTCGGTACCGGACTCGTTGTTGACGTCGATCGACATGGTGCTTGTGTACTTCTCTCGTTAAGTCGTCACAGCCCGTTGCGGCCGTTGCGGCTGTCGTACAGCTCGTACGCGTCGACGATACGGCCGACGAGCTTGTGCCGGACGACATCCTGCGACGTGAGGGTGGAGAAGTGCACGTCCGGGACGCCGTCCAGGATGTCCCGGACCTGTCGCAGACCGCTCTTCGTCCCGTTGGGCAGGTCGACCTGGGTGACGTCACCGGTGATGACGATCTTCGAGTCGAAGCCGAGGCGGGTGAGGAACATCTTCATCTGCTCGGGGTTCGTGTTCTGCGCCTCGTCGAGGATGATGAACGCGTCGTTCAGCGTGCGTCCGCGCATGTACGCCAGGGGTGCGACCTCGATCGTCCCGCTCGCCATGAGCTTGGGGATCGAGTCGGGGTCGAGCATGTCGTGCAGGGCGTCGTAGAGCGGCCGCAGGTACGGGTCGATCTTCTCGTAGAGCGTGCCGGGCAGGAAGCCCAGGCGCTCGCCCGCCTCGACGGCGGGCCGGGTCAGGATGATCCGGGTGACCTGCTTGGACTGCAGGGCCTGGACCGCCTTGGCCATGGCGAGGTAGGTCTTTCCGGTACCGGCGGGGCCGATGCCGAAGACGATCGTGTGCTTGTCGATCGCGTCGACGTACCGCTTCTGGTTGAGCGTCTTGGGGCGGATCGTGCGGCCCCGGTTGGAGAGGATGTTCTGCGTGAGCACCTCGGCGGGGGTCTCCTCGCCGCCCTCCGCCGAACCGTCCCCGCTCGCCCTGAGCATGGCGATCGAGCGTTCCACTGCGTCCTCCGTCATCGGCTGACCGGTGCGGAGCACCAGCATCATCTCGTCGAACAGGCGCTGGATCAGGGCGACTTCCGCCGCGTCGCCGACCGCGCTGACCTCGTTGCCCCGGACATGGATGTCGGATCCCGGGAACGACCTCTCGATGACGCGGAGCAGCGAGTCACCGGAGCCGAGGAGGCTCACCATCGGGTGCTTGGCGGGGACCGTGAACTGGGCGCGGGCCTGACCGGGCGCGCCCTCGTGGGCCGCGCCGTTGTGGGCTGTGGGTGTCTGAGTCATGGGCCGGCACTGTGGCCTGCGCATACCTCCCGTTGCGGGGTTCTCGCCGCTCGACAACCTCTCGGTCCCCAAGCCTACGACTTGGCGGCGGCGGGTCGAAGGAATTTACGAGGCCGCGGCCCGGAAGCCGATCGTCGGCACGGCCCGGCGCAGCGGCCAGGGGCGGGCGGGGGCGGGCAGGAGGCGCTCCAGGAAGGCGTAGCGGCCGCGCAGGGCCTCGGGGTCCTGCTTGGCGTGCCCCTGGACGTGCTGCCACCAGGCGGCGATCTCGCCCCAGGTGGGGGCGGAGAGGGAGCCGCCGAACTCCTGGACGGAGAGGGCGGCGGTGAGGCCGGCGAAGGCGAGCCGGTCGGCGAGGGGCCAGTCGGCGAGGGTGCCGGTGACGAAGCCGGCGACGAAGACGTCCCCGGCGCCGGTGGGGTCGAGGGCGGCGACCTGGATGGCGGGGACCTCGGCGGTCTCGCCGGTGGCGCCGTCGACGGCGTAGGCGCCTTCGGAGCCGAGGGTGACGACGGCGTAGCGGACCTTGTCGGCGAGGGCGCGGGCGGCGGCCCGGGGGCAGTCGGTGCGGGTGTAGCGCATGGCCTCGGCGGCGTTCGGCAGGAAGGCCTCGCAGTGCTCCAGGTCGGTGAGCCCGGCGAGGTCCCAGCGGCCGGTGTCGTCCCAGCCGACGTCGGCGAAGACCTTGGCGCCGCCGCGGGCGGCCCGGGCGACCCAGTCCTCGGAGCGGCCGGGGACGAGGGAGGCGACGGCGGCGCGGGCGTGCGGCGGGTAGGCGGGCAGGGCGCCGTCGAGCGGCGGGGCCTCGTGGCCGTGGGAGACCATCGTGCGCTCGCCCTCGTAGGCCATGGAGACGGTGACCGGGGAGTGCCAGCCGGGGACGGTGCGGGAGAGCGAGAGGTCGATGCCCTCGCCCTGCTCCAGGGCGTCCCAGCAGTACTCGCCGTAGTGGTCGTCGCCGAAGGCGGCGGCGAGGGAGGTGCGCAGGCCGAGGCGGGCGAGGGCGGTGGCCATGTTGGCGACGCCGCCGGGGCTCGAGCCCATGCCGCGGGCCCAGGATTCGGTGCCGCGGACGGGGGCGCTGTCGAGGCCGGTGAAGATGATGTCGAGGAAGACCGTGCCCGTCAGGAAGACGTCGCAGGCGGGGTCGGTGGGTTCGCGCAGGCACACCAACGGGTCGACCCCGGCGTCGTGTTGCGGCTGGTCTCCCCTTGCTGTGGTCACGGCGGCTCCCCGTACGTGGTGCGGATCAGCCCAGTGTGCCCGATGGGGGCCGGGTGAAGGGTGGGACGCACGAGGAAAGCCGGTCTCTTACCCGTATACCCGCACACCAAACCGATGGTGACCCGGATCACACACTTTACCCTCGGGTACCACCTTCTCGGACAACTCACCTGCTTGATACACATGGTTCCGCGACCCCGTGCTCCGTGCACCACCGGGCGCTCCACCCCTCCCTTTCCGTTCCCGGGAACGCCCATGTCGTCGCGCCTGCGCGGCTCGGGGGCCCTCGTCGCCCTCGTCGCCCTCTTCACCGCCGGTTACCTCGCCCCGTACCTGCTGCCGACCGTCGTCGGCCGCCTCGCCTCGGGCCTCGGCCTCGGCCCCTCCCAGGCCGGCCTGGTCGGCTCGGTGCTGCTGCTCGGCTCCTCCGCCGCCGGATTCACGCTCGCCGCGCACGGCGAACGGATCGGCCCCCGCACGGCGGCCCGCGCGGGCCTCCTCGCCATGGCCGTCGGATACGGCTCCGCCGCCGCGACCCACACCGTGCCCCTGGTGGTCGCGGGCACGGTCCTCGGCGGCCTCGGCTCGGGCACGGCGACGGCGGTCGCCGCGGCCGGGATCGCCGGCGAGCGCGACCCGCACCGGGCCTCGACACTGGGCCTGCTCACCGTCTCGGCCACCGCGGGCGCCCTCTACCTCACGCTGCCGCACCTGGGCGGCGGCCACGCGCCCCCGCTGCTCGCGATCGCCTGCGCGGCGGTCCTGGTGTGGCCGCTTACGGGCCGGCTGGCGGGTTCCACGCGCGCGCGTGGAACCCGCACGGACTCCCCCGCGGGCCCGCTGCCGTACCGCCGGGCCGGGGCCGTGCTCGCCGGGGGCATCCTGTGCTGGTCCCTCGCGCAGAACGCGCTCTGGGGCGTGAGCGGCCGCATCGGACTGACCCAGGCCGGGCTCTCCGAGGTCACCGTCGGCGCGGTCTTCGCGGCGGCGCTCGGCGCGGGGCTCGCCGGGGTCACGGCGGCCGGCGCGCTCGGCTCGCGCCTCGGCCGGGCGGTGCCGATCGGCGTGGGCACCGCCGCCATAGCGGCCTGCGTGCTGCTGAGTTCGGCCGCCGGGAGCCTGGCCTCCTTCGCGACCGGCGAGATCCTGTGGAACGCCGTCTACCCGGTCGTCCTCTCGTACCTCCTCGGCCTCGCCGCCTCCCTCGACCCGCGCGGCCGCTGGGCCGTCCTGGTCGGCTCGGCGTCCTCCCTGGGCGTGGCCTGCGGCCCGGTCGTCGGCAGCCTGCTGTCGGAGAGCGCCGGGTATCCGGGCATGGGCGTGGTCCTCTGCGCCCTGCTCCTCCTCGTCGCGGTCCCCATGACGGCCGTGGCCCGGCACGCCTCCGGCCGCCCCCTCGTCCCGGGCTCCGTCCGGCGCCGCGGCGGCGCCCCGGCCGCGGTCCTCGCGGGCACGGCCTCGGCGTCCTCCGCCCTCGTCCCGCAGATGGGCGCGCCGGAACAGCCCGTCACCGAGTTCCCCGTCCGCACGGCACACCGCCGCGCGGCGAAGTCCGCCTTCCGCCTGGCGCGGCCGTCGGACCGCGGATAGCGGCGGCTCCGCCCCTCCCCACCTGCGACGTTCGCCTCGCGGCGAGGCCCCGCCACCGGCGCGGACATGCGCGGGAGCGGGGCCTCGGAGCGTACGGAAGGCCTTTCGGGCAGCCGTCAGTAACGCTCGATCCTGTTGGCGTTGATGTCGTCCAGCACTCCGATGATCCTGCTGTAGCGCTGCGTGGTGCCGGAGTTCACCGGGAGGAGCAGCGTGTCCTGTGCGTAGATCACGGCCTCGCGGACGTTGTGCAGGCCCAGTGACTGGGTGGTACGCGAGAGGATGGCCGTTCCGGCGTTGATGCGCCGGGTGGCCAGGTTGAGGTAGACGGCCAGCAGCTGCTTGCCCAGGACGCTCTTGGGCGCGTTGTCGTCGCGGAAGGCCGCGGTGACCTCGGCGGCGGACAGGGCCCCGCTCCGGTCGGTGTCGTACCGCTGGTCGGTGGCCTGGACGCGGGCCAGGAACTCGGCGGTCCACAGCCCCGGGTGGTTCCTCCAGTAGCCCTGGGAGAGCGGGTCGCGGCTGGGCGGCGTCACGGTGATGGTGGTGGTGGCGGAGTCCGTGACGGGCGCGAAGGTGCACGCCCCGCCGGCGTTCTTGTAGCCGACGGACACGGTGTCGGTGTAGGTGGTGCCGGCCAGGGCCAGGAGCGTCGGCCTCGCGGTGAAGACGATCTGCCGGTCGCCGGAGTGCGCCGGGAGGCTGCCGACGTTCCAGACCAGGGTCCGGGTGCCGTCCTCGTTGAGGGTCACGGAGCTCGGCCTGGGGCCGGTGCCGAGATCGAGTGCCTGGCTGTAGTACACGCCCGCCGGCAGGGTGTCGGTGAGGGTGACGCCGGATGCGGCGCCGCTCCCCGTGTTGGCGTAGGTGAGGGTGTACGTGATGGCCTGGCCCGCGTCGACGGTGGCCGTGGCGGCCTTGTCCACGGTCAGGACCGGGGCGTGCACGGTGGTGGTCGCCCGTGCCGTGTTGTCGTCCGTGTACGGGTCGGGCACGCCCTCGGTGTCGGTGCCGGTGACCGTGGCGCGGTTGGTGAGGACCGTGCCGTCCGCCGTGTCGCACGGTACGAGGTAGGTGAAGGCCGGTGTGACCGTGGCGGTGGCGCCGTTGGCCAGGTCGGCGAGCGAGCGCTGCTGGGTGCTGCCGTCGGGCAGGGTGTCGTCCACGTGGACGCCCGTGGCGGTACCGGGTCCGAGGTCGGTCACGGTGGTCGTGTAGTGCACCGTGGCCCCGCCGGTGGCGTCGGCTTCGTCGGCGGACTTGGCGATCTTGAGGTCGGCCTGCTGGAACATGGCGCGGACCGATTCCTCGGTCAGCTCCGGCAG
Source organism: Streptomyces sp. LMG1-1-1.1 (assembly GCF_040815545.1). NCBI lineage: Bacteria > Bacillati > Actinomycetota > Actinomycetes > Kitasatosporales > Streptomycetaceae > Streptomyces > Streptomyces sp. LMG1-1-1.1. The sequence goes on from NZ_JBFPNH010000028.1 coordinate 51,997, forward strand.
GAGCGGGCGGTCTCCGTCGGCGAAGAACCCGGCGTTGAGGCGGGGGTTGTACTGGATGTTCGCCCAGTCGTCGAAGCCGCCCAGGCTCTGGCCGGGGCTGGCCTTGCTGCATCCGCCGTCGTCAGGACCGATGGACTGGATGTAGTTGATGTCGGCCGGGATGGCGGATTCCTTGTCGCCGCCGGTTTCGTTCCAGTCGATGGGACCGTTCGTGGCGGGTGCGACGCGCAGCTTGCCGGCGACTCCGTAGACGGTGTTGCGCGCGGGTGAGGGCGTCCCGTACACGCCGTTGTTCTCGTTCAGGCTCGCCTCGTCGAGCACCGTGGCCGGGGTCGTCCCGAGGGCCGTGCCCCGGGCCGCGCTGGAATAGTCCAGCGGCCTCGCGGCGTCCCTGCCCGCGAACTGCAGGGTGTAGTTCATGACACTGAGGTAGTTCGGTTTGCAGTTGACCGCGTCGTTGCCGCCGTGTCCCAGGCTCAGCGTGTGCCCGAGCTCGTGCATGAAGGTGGCGGCCTCGGCCTTCCTGCGTGCGCCGATCTTCTGGATCGTCGAGGAATCCCAGGTGTCCAGGGTCACGATGAAGTCGTTGCCGCCCTGCGGGCCCACGGAGGTCCACTCGGAAGTGCCCGACGCCGTCGACGCCTTGGGCGGCGTGGATCCGTCGAAGAAGGTGAGGGCGAAGAGCATGTAGCGGAAGGCCTGGCGTTTCGCACTCAGGACGTTCGCGCAGTTGGGGCTGGACCGATCGGCTGCCGAGCCGAAGAATCCGGTGCAAGGGCCCGGCGGGCTCCCGCTCTTCAGGTCGTTGAAGTCGTCCGCCGTGCCAGGGCCGTCCGACCGCCACATGAGGGGGTTCACGGTCGTGACGGCTTCTCCCTCCGTCACATGGAGGTTGACGCCCCGGAACTTGGTCTTCGTCGCGTCGGCCGGATCGGGGTACGGGTCGACCGGAGCCTCGGCGAACGCCTTGACCACGTCGGCGAGGGCCTCGGCCTGAGGCTTGGTCTCGGCCATGTAGTCCGCCTCGACGAACAGGTCCTTGCGGTAGGGGACGGCCCCGTACGGCTGGTCCCCCAGGGGCAGGTCCACGGTCCCGTCGGTGTCGAAGTCGTAGCCCCTGCCCGGGACTTCCCAGGTGTTCATGAGACCGTCGCCGTCGCTGTCCTCGTTGTTCGCCAGGCTCACGCACGAGGGTGTGGTGATCGTGAAGTAGCCCCGGGCCACGGGGCCCTCGCTCTCACCGGCCAGGGTGGGGACCCCCGCTCCCTGTTGACCGGTCAGACCGCTGCCGGTGAACGTGCAGGTCATCAGGTCGAATGTGAGGTTGAGGTCGTTGCTCGAACCGACCCACCGGACGGGGTCGTCGGCGCTCAGGTCGTCCTGGTCCCACAGTTCCAAGTGGATGGCGACGGGGTTGTGGCTGGTGTCCACGGTTGCCGTCCGGACCCAGTTGGTCCTGAAGTCGGCCCCGTGGGCGCAGCAGTAGTCGTCTTTCCCGTCGAACAGCCCCTGGTGGTCGATTTCGAATTTCGGATAGTAGTCGTTCCCACACGCCTCGCCGTCTCCCTCGTCACAGGAGATTTCGACGACCCGGTAGAGGCTCACGGTGACTTGCTCGGTGGCGGCGTGGGCGGAAGTGGCGCCTACGGCGGCCGAGCCCACGAGCATCAACAGGAGTGCGACGAACAGACGCGCGCACCGACCGACCCTTGACATGCGATGGTCCTCCTCAAGGCCTCACGGCCCCGTTGATAGAGGAGCGGATTTTTCCCGATCATGGCACTCGCCGTCGGACCCGAAACGGGCAACACGCCTGCCCGCCGCCACCGCCTGCAAGTGTGCTCGACCGGCCCATCACCGCCGCGGAATCATCGGATGGTCGGCCGGTGCGAAGGCGCGATCATCGAAACCGGAGAGCGCATGGAAGAGGCCTAGGGCCTGTCGTCAAACTCCCGTCGTCGCCCGAAGGGCGGCCCTGCGGCGTCAGGTGCGTGCTCTCGGCGTGCCGGGCGCGAGTCCTCGTACTGGACGTACTCGGGCTTGTGCCCGGTGCGGCGAGAGCGCGTGCATGGCGTCGCGGGGCAGACGGGAGTGTGACGACAGGCCCTAGGCGGCGCCGAAGTCGAAGGCCTCCACCTCCGCGAGGTACCGGGCCCTGCGCGGCTCGTCGTCTTCCAGGAAGGACGCCTCGAAGGAGTTGCGGGCGAGTTCGCGGAGCTGCTCCGGCTCCAGGGCCAGGGCGGTCCGGACCGCGTCGAAGTTGTCGCCCGCGTAGCCGCCGAAGTAGGCCGGGTCGTCGGAGTTCACCGTCACCAGCAGGCCCGCGGCCATCATCGTGCGGAGCGGGTGGTCGGCGAGGGTGTCGACGACGCGGAGCCGGACGTTCGACAGGGGGCAGAGGGTGAGCGGGACCCGCTCGCGGGCCAGCCGCTCGACGAGCTCCGGGTCCTCCATGCAGCGCAGGCCGTGGTCGATCCGCTCCACGCCGAGCACGTCCAGGGCCTCGCGGACGTAGGCGGCGGGGCCCTCCTCGCCCGCGTGGGCGACGCGGCGCAGGCCGAGCCGGGCGGCCTCCTCGTACACCTCGCGGAACTTGGCCGGCGGGTGGCCGACCTCGGCCGAGTCCAGGCCGACGCCGGTGATCCGGTCCAGGTACGGCTTCGCGGCCTCCAGGGTCGCGAGCGCCGACTCGGCGGACTCGTCGCGCAGGAAGCACATGATGAGCCGCGTCGAGATGCCGTACCGCTCCTCGGCGCGGTCGAGGGAGGCGCCCAGGCCCTCGATCACGGTGCCGATCGGGACGCCGCGGGCGGTGTGCGCCTGCGGGTCGAAGAAGATCTCGGCGTGCCGGACGCCCTGGGCGGCGGCCCGCTCCAGATAGGCGTCCGCGAGCTCCGTGAAGTCCTCGGCGGTGCGCAGGACCGCCACCAGGCCGTAGTAGAGGTCCAGGAAGGACTGGAGGTCGGTGAAGCGGTACGCCTCGCGCAGGGCGGCGGTGTCCGCGTACGGCAGGGTGACGCCGTTGCGCGCGGCGAGCGCGAAGGCCAGCTCGGGTTCGAGGGTGCCTTCGATGTGGAGGTGCAGTTCGGCCTTGGGGAGCGCCGGGGGAAGCGCCGTGGGGAGGTGCATGGGTGGTGCTCTATCTCTTCGGTACGGGGACCCTCATGAGGTCCTGGGCAATGCTCAGCTCGCCGTCGAACCCGGCCGCCCGCGCCTGCCGTTCGAACTCCGCGGGGTCGGAGTAGCGCTGCGAGAAGTGGGTGAGGACGAGGTGCCGCACCCCCGCGTCCCGCGCGACCGACGCGGCCTGTCCGGCCGTCAGATGGCCGTGGTCGGTGGCGAGCCGGACGTCCTCGTCGAGGAAGGTCGACTCGATGACGAGCATGTCGGCGCCGTCGGCGAGGGCGTGCACGCCGTCGCAGAGGCGGGTGTCCATGACGAAGGCGAAGCGCTGCCCGCGCCGGACCTCGCTGACCTCGTCGAGCGTGACGCCGTCCAGGACGCCGTCGCGCTGGATCCGGCCCACGTCGGGGCCCTTGATGCCGTGCGCGGCGAGCTTCTCGGGCAGGATGCGGCGCCCGTCGGGCTCGGTGAGCCGGTAGCCGTACGACTCGACGGGGTGCGAGAGCCGGCGCGCGTCGAGGGTGTACGCCTCGGTGACGGCGAGCGGCCCGTCGGCGGCGACGGGCGACTCGGTCAGCTTCACGGTCTCCCGGTACGCCGTGGCGTACCGCAGCCGTTCAAAAAAGTGCTGCCCGCTCGCCGGGTAGTGCGCGGTGACCGGGTGCGGGACCTGGTCGAGGTTGATCCGCTGGATCACCCCGGCCAGGCCGAGCGAGTGGTCGCCGTGGAAGTGCGTCACGCAGATCCGGTCGAGGTCGTGCGCGGCGACCCCGGCCCGCAGCATCTGGCGCTGGGTGCCCTCGCCGGGGTCGAAGAGGATGCCCTGGCCGTCCCAGCGCAGCAGGTAGCCGTTGTGGTTGCGGTGCCGGGTCGGGACCTGGCTCGCGGTGCCGAGGACGACCAGTTCGCGTACGGACACGGCTTATCCGGGGGGCCAGTTGAGGCCGCGGCCGCCCAGCACGTGCGCGTGGGCGTGGAAGACCGTCTGGCCGGCGCCCGCGCCGGTGTTGAAGACGATCCGGAAGCCGTGGCCGTCGACCTTCTCCTGGGCGGCGACCTCGCCGGCCTCGCGCAGTATGTCGGCGGCCACCGTCGGCGCGGCGGCGGCCAGCGACGCGGCGTCCGGGTAGTGGACGCGCGGGATCACGAGGACGTGCGTCGGCGCCTGCGGGTTGATGTCGCGGAACGCCAGGGTCGTCTCGGTCTCGCGGACGATCGTCGCCGGCACCTCCCCCGCCACGATCTTGCAGAACAGGCAGTCGCTCTGCGGCTCTCCGGCCATGGCCCGGGCCTCCTCGCCTCCGTCGGTCAGTACACGCGCATGCTATCGGCCGCCCCCGTCGCCGACGCGTCCCCGGTCAGTCCTTCGGCGCGCGCCGGTTCAGGGCCGAGCGGCTCACCCAGTACGTGATGATCACGGCCCAGAACAGGGGCGTGCCGAGACCGCTCACCACCCCCGAGTCGAAGGACCACAGGGCCGGCGCGGCGAGCGAGTAGAGACCGAGGAGCCCGACCGCCCCGGCCATGAACAGCACGGGCCGGCAGTTGCGCGCCACGAGGAGCAGGGGCCGGCGCAGCCGGGGCGGCACCCGGCGGGCCATCCACACCGCCCACCCGGTCCACGAGCCGACGACCACGGCCTCGCCCGCGAGGAGCGGGACGGCCGCGTCGGCCCAGCCCGCGCCGTCGGGGACCCAGGCGAGGGCGACGGCGGAGGCCACGAAGCCGAGCAGGGCCACCCAGCGGGCCCCGGCGACGGTGTTCCAGGCCATGGCCTCCAGGTTGTAGCGGGCCTTGCGGTCGTGGAGGTCGAGCGCGGCGGAGGCGACGAAGCCCTCGGCGGCCTGGGTCCACGCGCCGCGGCGGAACCAGCGGCGGCGCAGCCGCAGCAGCGACAGGTTGTTGTGGGCCTCGCTGCTCTGCGGGTTGAGCCGCAGCGTCGTCTCGTACGCCCGCTGCGCGGTGACCCGGTCGCCCCGGCGCTGGGCGGTCAGACCGACCAGGAAGTGGGCCGCGTCCTCCTCGGGGGCGAGGGCGACGGCGGCCCTGGCCGCCTCGTACGCCTCGACGGTCCGGCCGGGCGTGCGGGCGTGCTCGCCGTGCTCCGCGAGGGCGGTGCCGAGCGCGTAGTGCGTGCCCCAGTACTGCGGGGCGAGTTCGACGGCGTGCCGGGCGGAGGCCTCCGCCTCCGGGTACCGCTTGGCGGCGAGCAGGATGTGGACGCGCATGAGCCAGCCCCCGAGCAGTTCGGGCCGGGCCCGCAGGGCCTGGTCCACCGCGGCCAGGGCGGCGGGCCCTGCCCCGCTCCGGTGGTGGCAGCGGGCGAGCAGCACCAGGGCCTCGGCGTCCTCCGGATCGGTCGCCAGGTGCTGGGCGACGAGCTGCCCCGCCTGCGCGTACCGCCCGGTGTCGTACAGCGCCTCGGCGCGCAGCAGCGCGGTCGGTCCGCCCGGGGCGGTCACAGCTTGCGCTTCCGCTTGAGGTGGGCGAGGAGGTCGTCGTACAGGCCGCCCTCGTTGGCGAACATGGCGACGTTCCGGGCCGCGGCGAACCACGGCTCCGTCGACGGCTTGATCTGCTTGGCCGCGCCGAGCAGGTCCTTGGTGGTGATCAGCCGTACGGAGCCGGTGCGGGCCGAGTCGAGGAGCGCCGCCTCTGCGGCCGTCTCGCACACGTGCGCGAGGTCGGCGCCGGAGAAGTCCTCGGTGACCTTGACGAGCTTGCCGAGGTCGACGGCCTCGATCGGGCGGTCCCGCAGGTGGTAGCGGAGGATCGACTCCCGGGCGCCGGCGTCCGGCGGCAGCACGAGCAGGGTGCGGTCGAGGCGGCCGGGGCGGCGCAGCGCGATGTCCACGTCCCAGGGCACGTTGGTGGCGGCGAGCACGAAGACGCCCTCGTTGCCGGCGCCGCTCGCGATGCCGTCGAGCTCGGTGAGCAGCTGGTTGACGACGTTGCGCAGACCGCTGTGGTGGGTGCGCGAGCGCTTGGCGCCGAGGGCGTCCAGCTCGTCGAGGAAGACGACGCAGGGCGCCTGGCGGCGGGCGGTCTCGAAGATGTCGTGGATGTTCTTCTCCGAGGCCCCGATCCACATGTCGAGGACGTCGGAGAGCGACACCGTGAGGAAGTTCGCGCCCAGCTCGCCCGCGACGGCCCGCGCGACGAACGTCTTGCCGCAGCCGGGCGGCCCGTAGAGCAGCAGCCCGCCGCGCAGCGACTTCCCGTACAGCCTGCGCAGTTCGGGGTTGCGCATCGGCGCGAGGAAGGCGGCCTCCAGGCGGTCCTTGACCTCCTCCATGCCGCCGACGTCCGCCAGCCGCACGGCCCCGGGCGCGTCGACGTCCCAGGCGGCCGCGTCCCCCGCGGTCCCCTCGCCGCCGTCGGCCTGCGGCGCGTCCAGGAACCGGGGCCCGACCAGGTCCCGCACCTGCTGCTCGGCGGCGTCCCAGTCGAAGGCGGGTGCGGGCCCCGCGGGCCCTTCGTGAGCCGGGGCGGGCGCGGGCGGCTCTTCGGGAGCCGGGGCGGCCGCGGGCGCGGGCGGCTCGTCCGGAGCCGGACCGGTCGTCGGCGCCGCCGCCGTCGTGGTCGTCGGCGTCGGAGCGGGCGTCGGCGCCGCATCGGGCCCCGGCGCCGACGAGGGGGCGGGCGCGGCGGCCGGGGGCAGGCCCATCGCCCGCACCATCAGCGCCCGCACGGCCGCGTCCCCCGGCGCGTGCTGGAGCGCGACCGCCGCCTCCGCGACGGCCTCGTCGTTCCGCCCCTCGGCGAGGAGGAGTTCGGCGAAGTGAAGACGCAGGGGTACGTCACCCGGGGCGGCGCCCACGGCGGCGCGCAGACTGCGGATCAGAGGGGACTCGTCGGCCATGCGGCCAGCCTAAGGAGCGGCGGGGGGCCGTTGTCCACCGGGTGCGGCAGGGCGCGGGGCGTAGGGTGCCCGGCATGAGACGGGAAGGCGCGCCGCGCAGGCTGACCGTGGACGGGACCGTGTGGCTCTGGAACGTCCGGCACCGGCACCCCGACTGCCGGACCGTGCTCTCCCTGCGGCGCGCCGAGCACCGGCACGCCCAGCTCCGGCTGGTGTTCCGCGACGGCCCGGGCCGCATCGTGGCCGGCTACCCCTTCGGCCTCGGCGACGTCGCCTCCACCGGCGGCGACATCCTGAACCTGAACCAGCCCGGTGTCGTACGCCGCTTCCTGGCGGAGGCCGCGACCCGCGGCCTCCTCCCCACCGCCCACGGCGTCCACGAGGAGGACGCCTGGCCCCTCTACGACGCCCTGACGGCCACGGACCGGGCGGGACTCACGGACGGGGCCTAGGGGGTGGCTTGCCGTTCAAGCCGGGCTCGCGGGCCTGAAGGACAGGAGAATCCCTAGCTCCAGCGGCAGGTGCGGCCCAGGACGAGGGCGGTCGCCGCCGTGCCCGCCGTGGAGGTGCGCAGGACGCTGCGGCCCAAGCGGTAGGGCTTCGCGCCGGCCGCCTCGAAGGCGGCGAGCTCGTCCGGCGAGACCCCGCCCTCGGGGCCGACGACCAGGACGATCGAGCCCTTCTCCGGGAGTGCGGCGGTGGCGAGCGCGCCGCTCGAGTGGTCGCGGTCCTCGTGCAGGACGGCCGCGAAGTCGGCGCCCGCGAGGAGCGCGGCGACCTGCTTCGTGCTCATCGGGTCGGCGACCTCGGGGAAGCGGGTGCGGCGCGACTGCTTGCCCGCCTCGCGGGCGGTGGAACGCCACTTGGCGAGGGCCTTGAGGCCGCGGTCGCCCTTCCACTGGGTGATGCAGCGGGACGCGGCCCACGGCACGATCGCGTCCACGCCGGTCTCCGTCATGGTCTCGACGGCGAGTTCGCCCCGGTCGCCCTTGGGGAGCGCCTGGACGACCGTGATGCGCGGCTCCTCCTCGGGATCCTCGGACACGGACGAGAACTCCACGGTCAGCCGGTCCTTGCCCTCCGCGGCGACCACCACGCAATCGGCCCAGCGGCCCCGGCCGTCGGTCAGGACGACGCTCTCGCCCGGGTTCAGCCGCTTCACGGAGACGGCGTGCCGGCCCTCGGGCCCGTCCAGGACGAAGCGCCGGGTGTCGGGGAGGACGTCGACGACGAAGACGGGTGCGGTCATGAGGCGCTCCTGTGGGCGATCTCGGAGAGGGCGGTGTCGAGTTCGGCGGCCAGCACCTCGACCAGCTCCCCGGCGGGGAGCGCCCGGGCGAGCCGGTGGCCCTGCCCGGCCCACAGGGCCATGCCCTGGGCGTCGCCGGCGGTGGCGGCCGCCTTGCGGATCGGGGCGGTGAGGTGGTGGATCTCCGGGTAGGCGGCGGGGGCGTACGGCCCGTGCTCGCGCATGAAGCGGTTGACCAGTCCCCGCGCCGGACGCCCGGAGAAGGCCCGGGTGAGGGCGGTCCTGGTGAACAGCGGGTCGGTCAGGGCCCCCTTGTGCAGCGGGTGGGCGCCCGACTCGGGGCAGCCGAGGAAGGCGGTGCCGAGCTGTGCGGCGTCGGCACCGGCGGCGAGGACGGCGGCGATCTGCGCGCCGCGCATGATCCCGCCGGCGGCGACGATCGGCAGTCCGACGCGCTCGCGGACCTGGGTGACGAGGGCGAGCAGCCCGGTGCCCGGCACGCCCTCGTCGGCCGGGTCGTCGCGGTACGTGCCCTGGTGCCCGCCGGCCTCGACGCCCTGGACGCACACGGCGTCGGCGCCCGCCCGCTCGGCGGCGACGGCCTCGTCGGCGGAGGTGACGGTGACGATCGTGAACGTGCCGATCCGGGCGAACGAGGCGAGGACCTCGGGCTCCGGGCAGCCGAACGTGAAGGAGACGACCCGGACCGGGTCCTCGCGGAGGATCGCCAGCTTGGCGTCGTAGGCGTCGTCACGGCTGTCGTCGGCCTCGCCGAGCGGGGTCTCGTACCAGGTGGCCTCGCCCGCGAGCTGGTGGCGGTAGACCTCCACCGCGGCGGGGTCGGCGGGCCGCCCGTCCTGCGGCATGAAGAGGTTGACGCCGAAGGGACTCGAGGTGAGTCGGCGTACCTGCTTGATCTCCTGGTACAGGCCTCCGGCCGTCTTGTACCCGCCGGCCAGGAAGCCGAGCGCCCCGGCCTCGCAGACGGCTCCGACGAGCTCGGGACAGGAGGCTCCACCCGCCATGGGGGCCTGCACGATCGGAAACCGAGAGAGATCGTTCAGTGCGGTGGTGGACATATGGGCATCGTGCCATGCCCCTGCTTCCCGGCCGAATCCGTACGTCAGGTCATGGAAGCACCCGCTCCGCAAGCGGAGGGAGGGGCGGCACCCGCGATCCGCGGGTGCCGCCCCTCCCTCCGTACAGCTCGGTCCTACCGCCCGTTGAAGGCGTCCTTCAGGCGCGAGAACAAGCCCTGCTGGCCCGGCTGGAACTGGCCGGTCGGCCGCTCCTCGCCGCGCAGCTTGGCGAGCTCGCGCAGCAGCCGCTCCTGCTCCGCGTCGAGCTTGCCCGGCGTCTGGACCTCGACGTGCACGATGAGGTCACCCCGGCCGTTGCCGCGCAGGTGCGTCACACCACGGCCGTGCAGCGGGATCGACTGGCCGGACTGCGTGCCCGGCCGGACGTCGATCTCCTCCAGGCCGTCGAGGGTCTGCAGCTGCACCTTGGTGCCGAGCGCGGCCGCCGTCATCGGCAGGGTGACCGTGCAGTGCAGGTCGTCGCCGCGCCGCTGGAACGTCTCGTGCGGGGTCTCGTGGATCTCGACGTACAGGTCGCCGGCCGGGCCGCCGCCGGGGCCGACCTCGCCCTCGCCCGCGAGCTGGATGCGGGTGCCGTTGTCGACACCGGCCGGGATCTTGACCGTGAGGGTCCGGCGGGACCGGACCCGGCCGTCGCCCGCGCACTCCGGGCACGGCGTCGGGACGACGGTGCCGAAGCCCTGGCACTGCGGGCAGGGCCGGGAGGTCATGACCTGGCCCAGGAAGGACCGGGTGACCTGGGAGACCTCGCCGCGGCCACGGCACATGTCACAGGTCTGCGCGGAGGTGCCGGGAGCGGCGCCCTCGCCCGAGCAGGTCGTGCAGACGACCGCCGTGTCGACCTGGATGTCCTTGGTGGTGCCGAAGGCCGCCTCGTTGAGGTCGATCTCCAGGCGGATCATGGCGTCCTGGCCGCGGCGGGTCCGCGAGCGCGGGCCGCGCTGCGAGGCCGTGCCGAAGAAGGCGTCCATGATGTCGGAGAAGTTGCCGAAGCCACCGGCACCGAAGCCGCCCGCGCCGCCTCCGCCGGAGGCCGAGAGCGGGTCGCCGCCGAGGTCGTAGACCTGCTTCTTCTGCGGGTCCGACAGGACCTCGTAGGCGGCGTTGATCTCCTTGAAGCGTTCCTGCGTCTTCGGATCGGGATTGACGTCCGGGTGCAGCTCGCGGGCGAGCCTCCGGAACGCCTTCTTGATCTCGTCCTGGGACGCGTCGCGGCGCACGCCGAGTACGGCGTAGTAGTCCGTGGCCACTTACGACTCCGCCAGGATCTGTCCGACGTAACGTGCCACTGCGCGTACCGCTCCCATCGTTCCGGGGTAGTCCATGCGGGTCGGTCCGACCACGCCGAGTTTGGCGACTGCCTCGCCGCCCGAACCGTAGCCGACCGAGACCACGGACGTGGAGCTCAGCCCCTCGTGGGCGTTCTCGTGCCCGATGCGTACGGTCATGCCCGATTCCTTGGCCTCGCCGAGCAGCTTGAGGAGCACGACCTGCTCCTCCAGAGCTTCCAGGACGGGCCTGATCATCAGGGGAAAGTCGGGTCCGAAGCGGGTCAGATTGGCGGTGCCGCCGATCATCAACCGCTCCTCGTGCTCCTCCACGAGCGTCTCCAGGAGGGTCGCGAGCACGGTGGAGACCGTGGCGCGGTCCTCGAGCTCCTCGAAGGAATCGGGAAGGTCCTGCACCAGCTGCGGCACGTCGGCGAACCGGCGGCCGACGACCCGGCTGTTGAGCCGGGCCCGCAGGTCGGCCAGCGAGGCCTCGCCGAAGGGCACCGGGCAGTCGATGACCCGCTGCTCGACCCGTCCGGTGTCCGTGATGAGCACCAGCATCAGGCGGGCCGGGGCCAGCGAGAGCAGCTCCACGTGCCGGACGGTCGAACGGGTCAGCGAGGGGTACTGGACGACGGCGACCTGACGGGTCAGCTGGGCGAGCAGCCGGACCGTGCGGCCGACGACGTCGTCCAGGTCCACCGCGCCGTCGAGGAAGTTGTGGATGGCGCGCCGCTCGGGCGTCGACAGCGGCTTGACGCCGGCCAGCCGGTCGACGAAGAGCCGGTAGCCCTTGTCGGTCGGGATGCGGCCCGCGCTGGTGTGGGGCTGCGCGATGTAGCCCTCGTCCTCGAGGACCGCCATGTCGTTGCGCACCGTGGCCGGCGAGACGCCGAGCTTGTGCCGCTCGGTGAGCGCCTTGGAGCCGACGGGCTCCTCCGTCCCGACGTAGTCCTGGACGATGGCGCGCAGCACCTCGAGTCTGCGTTCGCTGAGCATCGTGCGCACCTCCAGCTGTCGACGTCGTTCCGGTTGCTCCGCTTTTGGCACTCACCTGGTCCGAGTGCCAGCGGTCCCCGGTCAGTGTACGGCGGCCGGCATCGCTCCTGGCAAGGAGGCGGCGCCCCCACCGGCTAGCGTCGCCCCATGGACGTGGATTGGGAAGCGCACGGATGGGAACGCCTCGCGGACGGGGTGGGCCGGCGACGACTGCCCCGATGGGACGCCACGGCCGGACTGGTACTGGGGGAACGGGCGGTGCTCCTGTACGACACGGGATCCTCCCTCGCCGAGGGCGCCGAACTGCGGGCCCAGGTGACGGCACTCACAGCCGGCCGCAAGGTGACGCACATCGCACTCAGCCACCCCCACTTCGACCACGTCTTCGGCACCGCCGCCTTCGCGGGCGCCGAGGTCTTCGGCGCGGTGGGTGCCGACGACCTCCTCGGCCGGGCGCGGGAGCGGGAGGAGCTGCGCACCGACGCGGTACGGCACGGCCTGGACGCGGCGGCCGCAGCGGAGGCCGCGGACGTCCTGGTGGCCCCGCGGCACGTCGTCTCCGGCGAGTGGACCCTCGACCTGGGCGGCCGGCAGGTCCTCCTCGCGAACGTGGGCCCCGGCCACTCCGGCCACGACCTCGCACTCTGCGTGCCGGGCGCGCGCGAGGTGGTGTTCTGCGGCGACCTGGTCGAGGAGTCCGGCGAGCCGCAGGCGGGCCCGGACGCGATCCCGGCCCGCTGGCCGGACGCGCTCGACCGACTGCTGGACCTCGGCGGCGAGGACGCCCTGTACGTGCCGGGGCACGGTGCGGTGGTCGACGCCACGTTCGTACGACTCCAGCGGGAGGAACTGGCGAGGCGCTTCTCCGTCGCATAACGTCGCCCGAATGCGCAGCTACAACCCGGATCTGACGCCCCCTTGGAAGCGCTCGGCGCCCGTGCCCGAGGTGCCCGCCGACCGCGACCTCGTCGTCGAGGAGGTCACGACGGGCTTCTGCGGGGCGGTCATCCGCTGCGAGGCGGGCACGGTGACCCTGGAGGACCGCTTCGGCAAGCACCGGGTGTTCCCGCTCGACCCGCGGGGCTTCCTCCTGGAAGGCCGCGTGGTGACCCTGGTCCGCCCCTCCGCCGCCCCGGCCCGCCCCACCCGCACCGCCTCCGGCTCGGTGGCCGTGCCGGGCGCCCGGGCACGCGTGGCCCGCGCCGGCCGGATCTACGTCGAGGGCCGCCACGACGCCGAGCTGGTGGAGCGGGTCTGGGGTGACGACCTGCGCGTCGAGGGCGTCGTCGTCGAGTACCTGGAGGGCGTCGACGACCTCCCGTCCATCGTCGCGGACTTCGCCCCGGCCCCCGACGCCCGGCTCGGCGTCCTCGTGGACCACCTGGTCCCGGGTTCGAAGGAGTCGAAGATCGCCGCCCAGGTGACGTCCCCCGACGTCCTGGTCGTCGGCCACCCCTACATCGACGTCTGGGAAGCGGTGAAGCCCTCCTCCCTCGGCATCCCCGCCTGGCCCCACGTCCCCCGCGGCCAGGACTGGAAGACCGGCGTCTGCCGCGCCCTCGGCTGGCCCGACCACACCGGCGCCGCCTGGCAGCACATCCTCTCCAAGGTCACTTCCTACAAGGACCTCGAACCCTCCCTGCTCGGCCGCGTCGAAGAACTGATCGACTTCGTCACCGCCCCGTAGCCCCGCGTGGGGGCAATCGTCCCGCCCGCCCCACCCCCCCCCGTGTGGGCAATCGTCCCGCAGGGCGGGACGGGTGGGCACACGGGACGGCGCCCTCGGCGGCGCCTCCGCCCCCGCGCCCGAACCCGCCCCCGAACCCGCACCCACGACGCGCCGCACACCGCACGACCAGGGCCCCGCACTGCCGTGAGGGGTGGGGGCGAGGCCCCCAAGGGGTACGTCAGTCCACCAGGTCCCGCACCACCGCGTCCGCGAGCAGCCGACCCCGCAGGGTCAGCACGGCACGGCCCGCCTCGTACGGCGCGGGGTCGAGGAGCCCGTCGGCGAGAGCCTTGCCGGCCGAGGCGAGCCCGGCGGGCTTGAGCAGGGACAGGTCGACGCCGTCCCTGAGCCGCAGCTCGAGGAGGATGCGCTCCACCCGGCGGTCCTCCTCGGAGAGGAGCTCGCGTCCGGCGCCCGGCGACGTGCCGGCGGCCAGCGCGGCAGCGTAGGCGCCGGGGTGCTTGACGTTCCACCACCGGACGCCGCCCACGTGGGAGTGGGCGCCGGGGCCCGCGCCCCACCAGTCGGCGCCGCGCCAGTAGAGCTCGTTGTGGAGGCAGCGGCCGGCCTCGGAGGTGGCCCAGTTGGACACCTCGTACCAGGAGAAGCCCGCCGCCTCGAAGGCCTCGTCGGCGATCAGGTAGCGGTCGGCGTGCACGTCGTCGTCGGTCATGGGCACCTCGCCGCGCCGGATGCGCCGGGCGAGCTGCGTACCCTCCTCGACGATCAGGGCGTAGGCGCTGACGTGGTCGGGGCCCGCGCCGATCGCCGCGTCGAGGGAGGCCCGCCAGTCGTCGTCGGTCTCGCCGGGCGTGCCGTAGATCAGGTCGAGGTTGACGTGCTCGAAGCCGGCCGCCCGCGCCTCGGCGACGCACGCCTCGGGGCGCCCGGGGGTGTGCGTACGGTCGAGGATCTTCAGGACGTGCTGCTTGGCGCTCTGCATGCCGAAGGAGATCCGGTTGAAGCCGCCCTCCCGGAGCTCAGCCAGGTACGCCGGGTTCACGGACTCCGGATTGGCCTCCGTCGTCACCTCGGCGTCGTCCGCGAGCCCGAACTCGTCGCGGATCGCCCCCAGCATCCGTACGAGGTCCCCGGCGGCGAGCAGCGTCGGCGTGCCGCCGCCGACGAAGACGGTCCGCACCGGCCTCGGGTCGTCGCCGAGGACCTTCCGGGCGAGCCGGATCTCCTCGGCGACCTGCTCGGCGTAGTTGTCCCGGGAGGCCAGCACCCCGCCCGTACCGCGCAGCTCGCTCGCCGTGTACGTGTTGAAGTCGCAGTAGCCGCACCGCGTGGCGCAGTACGGCACGTGCAGGTAGAACCCGAGCGGCCGCTCCCCCGCCCCTTCGAGGGCGTGCGGGGGCAGCGCCCCGTCGTCGGGCACGGGTTCACCATCGGGCAGTACGGAAGGCATGAGCCCCATTGTCCCGTACTGCCCGGGGTGGCCGTCGTGCGGCGGAGATCAGGACTCGCGGGAGCCCGCGTACATCTCCTCGATGAGGTCCTTGTACTCGCGCTCGACGACCGGCCGCTTCAGCTTGAGCGACGGGGTGAGCTCGCCGTGCTCGATGTCGAGGTCGCGCGGCAGGAGCCGGAACTTCTTGATCGTCTGCCAGCGCTGGAGGCCCTCGTTGAGGCGGTCGACGTAGCCCTGGATCAGCTTCTGGGTGCGCGCGTCGGCGACGACCTCGGCGTACGGCTTGCCCGCGAGGTCGTGCTCGGCGGCCCAGCCGAGGATGGCGGGCTCGTCGAGGGCGATCAGGGCGGTGCAGAAGTTCCGGTCGGCGCCGTGGACGAGGATGTTCGAGACGAACGGGCAGACGGCCTTGAACTGGCCCTCGACCTCGGCCGGCGCGATGTACTTGCCGCCGGACGTCTTGATCAGGTCCTTCTTGCGGTCGGTGATGCGGAGGTAGCCGTCGGCGGACAGCTCGCCGATGTCGCCGGTGTGGAACCAGCCGTCGGACTCCAGGACCTCGGCCGTCTTCTCGGGCAGGCCGTGGTAGCCCTCCATGATGCCGGGGCCGCGCAGCAGGATCTCGCCGTCGTCGGCGATGCGGACCTCGGTGCCGGGGAGCGGCTTGCCGACGGTGCCGGTGCGGTAGGCCTCGCCGGGGTTGACGAAGGAGGCGGCGGAGGACTCGGTGAGGCCGTACCCCTCCAGGACGTGGATGCCGGCGCCGGCGAAGAAGTAGCCGATCTCGGGGGCGAGCGCGGCGGAGCCGGAGACGCAGGCGCGCAGGTTGCCGCCGAAGGCCTCGCGGATCTTGCCGTAGACGAGCGCGTCGGCGACCTTGTGCTTCGCCGTGAGGCCGAAGGGCGCGGAGGCGGTGCCGGTGCGGCGGAAGTTGTCCTGGGTGGCCTTGGCGTACTCGCGGGCGACGCCGGCCGCCCACTGGAAGATCTTGTACTTGGCGCCGCCGCCGGCGCGGGCCTTGGCGGCGACCCCGTTGTAGACCTTCTCGAAGATGCGGGGGACGGCCGCCATGTAGGTCGGCTGGACCACCGGCAGGTTCTCGATGATCTTGTCGACGCGGCCGTCGACGGCGGTGACGTGCCCGACCTCGATCTGGCCCGAGGTGAGGACCTTGCCGAAGACGTGGGCGAGCGGCAGCCACAGGTACTGGACGTCGTCCTGGGTGACGAGGCCGGTCGCGGCGATGGCCTTGGCCATGTACGACCAGTTGTCGTGCGGGAGGCGGACGCCCTTGGGGCGGCCGGTGGTGCCCGAGGTGTAGATGAGCGTGGCGAGCTGGGTGGAGGCGATCGCGCCGACCCGCTCCTTGACCGCCTCGGGGTGCTTCTCCAGATAGGCCTTGCCGCGCGCCTCCAGCTCGGCGAGGGACAGCACGAACTCGCCGTCGCTCTCCACGCCGGTGGCGTCGACGACGACCACGTGGTGGAGGTTCGGCAGCTCGGCGCGGCGCTCGACCGCCTTGGCCAGCTGGGCCGCGTCCTCGGCGATGAGGACCTTCGACTCGGAGTCCGAGAGGATGAACGCCGACTCCTCGGCGTTGGTCTGCGGGTAGATCGTGGTGGTCGCGGCGCCCGCGCACATCACGCCGAGGTCCGAGAGGATCCACTCGACCCGGGTGGAGGACGCGAGGGCGACCCGCTCCTCGGCCTGCACGCCGAGGTCGACGAGACCGGCGGCGATCGCGAAGACCCGCTCGGCGGCCTGCCCCCAGCTGAGCGACTTCCACGCGTCCGGGCCGGCGCCCGACGCGGCGGGCACCGGATAGCGGTACGCCTCCGCATCCGGAGTCCGCTCGACGCGCGTAAGGAAGAGGGACGCCACGGAGGGCGGCCGGTTCTCGATCTGGGTCTGTGTGTCGCTCACGACGTCCTCCGGGCGGCGGCGGTGCCTTCTGGTGGTTCGTAACTAACTGGCGAGTAACCTTCGAGCCGGGATCAGAGTAAGCGGCCGAGGACCGGCGCGTAAGGGGCTACAGGGCGTCGCTTCATAACGAACGGGCCCACGCGCACCCGGCGCGTGGACCCGTTGGTTGCACAGGACAGCTATGTGCGGCGCCCTTGCTACTTCTTCTTGCCGGACGACTCGTCGCTCGACAGGACGGCGATGAAGGCCTCCTGCGGCACCTCCACCGAGCCGACCATCTTCATGCGCTTCTTGCCTTCCTTCTGCTTCTCCAGCAGCTTCCGCTTACGGGAGATGTCACCGCCGTAGCACTTGGCGAGGACGTCCTTCCGGATGGCGCGGATGGTCTCGCGGGCGATCACCCGGGAGCCGATCGCGGCCTGGATCGGCACCTCGAAGGCCTGCCGCGGGATCAGCTCGCGCAGCTTGGCGACGAGCCGCACACCGTAGGCGTACGCGGCGTCCTTGTGGGTGACGGCGGAGAACGCGTCCACCTTGTCGCCGTGCAGCAGGATGTCCACCTTGACCAGGCTGGACGCCTGCTCGCCGGTGGGCTCGTAGTCCAGCGAGGCGTAACCGCGCGTCTTGGACTTCAGCTGGTCGAAGAAGTCGAAGACGATCTCCGCGAGGGGCAGGGTGTAGCGGATCTCCACCCGGTCCTCGGACAGGTAGTCCATGCCGATCAGCGTGCCGCGACGCGTCTGGCACAGCTCCATGATCGCGCCGATGAACTCGCTCGGGGCGAGGATCGTCGCACGCACGACGGGCTCGAAGACGTCGTCGATCTTGCCTTCGGGGAACTCGCTCGGGTTCGTGACCGTGTGCTCGCTGCCGTCCTCCATGACCACGCGGTAGACCACGTTGGGGGCGGTGGCGATCAGGTCGAGCCCGAACTCGCGCTCCAGGCGCTCGCGGATCACGTCCAGGTGGAGCAGGCCGAGGAAGCCGACGCGGAAGCCGAAGCCGAGCGCGGCGGACGTCTCCGGCTCGTAGACGAGCGCGGCGTCGTTCAGCTGGAGCTTGTCCAGGGCCTCGCGGAGGTCCGGGTACTCCGAGCCGTCCAGCGGGTAGAGGCCCGAGAACACCATCGGCTTCGGGTCCTTGTAGCCGCCGAGCGCCTCGGTCGCCCCCTTGTTCAGGGAGGTGATCGTGTCACCGACCTTGGACTGGCGGACGTCCTTCACACCGGTGATCAGGTAGCCGACCTCGCCGACGCCGAGACCGTCGGACGCCGTCATCTCCGGCGACGAGACACCGATCTCCAGCAGCTCGTGCGTGGCGCCCGTCGACATCATCTTGATGCGCTCGCGCTTGTTGAGCTGCCCGTCGACGACACGGACGTACGTCACGACGCCCCGGTACGAGTCGTACACGGAGTCGAAGATCATCGCGCGGGCCGGGGCGTCGGCGACACCGACCGGGGCCGGCACGTCCCGGACCACCCGGTCCAGCAGCGCCTCGACGCCCATGCCGGTCTTCGCGGAGACCTTGAGGACGTCCTCCGGCTGGCAGCCGATGAGGTTCGCCAGCTCCTCGGAGAACTTCTCCGGCTGGGCGGCCGGCAGGTCGATCTTGTTCAGGACCGGAACGATCGTGAGGTCGTTCTCCATCGCCAGGTACAGGTTGGCGAGGGTCTGCGCCTCGATGCCCTGCGCCGCGTCCACGAGCAGGACCGTGCCCTCACAGGCCGCCAGCGAGCGCGAGACCTCATAGGTGAAGTCGACGTGCCCGGGCGTGTCGATCATGTTCAGGATGTGGGTCCGACCTTCACCCTGCCCGTCGGTGGGCGCCCACGGCAGCCGGACCGCCTGGGACTTGATCGTGATGCCGCGCTCCCGCTCGATGTCCATCCGGTCGAGGTACTGGGCACGCATCTGCCGCTGGTCGACCACACCGGTCAGCTGGAGCATCCGGTCGGCGAGCGTGGACTTGCCGTGGTCGATGTGCGCGATGATGCAGAAGTTGCGGATCAGAGCCGGGTCGGTACGGCTCGGCTCGGGCACGTTGGTAGGAGTCGCGGGCACGCAGGGTCTCGTCTCGGGGCGATGTCGGATCGATACGTAGGCTCCATGGTCCCATGCCCGTCGCCCGGCGCCCGGTTTGGGCGGCCCCGAGAGTGACTGGTAACGTGGACAGCTGTGTCTCGTGTGCCCTCTCAGCCTGCGAGTCACCATCCAGAAGGAACATCGAACCTGTAAAGGCTCTTTCAGTGGCGAACATCAAGTCCCAGATCAAGCGGAACAAGACCAACGAGAAGGCGCGCCTGCGCAACAAGGCCGTCAAGTCGTCGCTCAAGACCGCGATCCGCAAGGCCCGTGAGGCTGTCGCCGCCGGCGACCTCGAGAAGGCCACCATCGCCT
The DNA here is from genome assembly GCF_040815545.1 of Streptomyces sp. LMG1-1-1.1. Lineage (NCBI taxonomy): Bacteria > Bacillati > Actinomycetota > Actinomycetes > Kitasatosporales > Streptomycetaceae > Streptomyces > Streptomyces sp. LMG1-1-1.1. Next base: position 71,066 of record NZ_JBFPNH010000028.1, read on the forward strand.
CTCGCGCCGCCTCGCGTCAGCTCGACAAGGCTGTCTCGAAGGGTGTCATCCACAAGAACGCCGCCGCCAACAAGAAGTCGGCGCTGGCCACCAAGGTTGCCGCTCTCCAGGGCTGAGCTCTGATCTAACCGGTCGCACGGGACCCAGCGGGCCCTCTCTCCCGCTCCCACCCGACCACCCGGACTCGCACGCGGACGCGTTCGCCACGCGGGTGCGAGCCCACCCCTTTACGCCGAAGGCCCCGCCCCCTCCTTCCCCAGGAGCCCGGGGCCTTCGCCGTTCCCCCACTCACCCCCTCACGCCCCCACCCCTCACTCACGGCCCCACTCCCGCGCCCACCCCCGCTTACCCGCATGGCCTACCGGCCGCCGAGCGTGCAGCTCGTAGCGCGTCGCGTCCGAGTCCGGGGACAGCCGGGCGGGTGGCTTGTAGAGCGGGCTGGGGTAGCCGGGCGGGCGGCTCGTGGCGGGGGCTGGGGTAGCCGGGCGGGCCGCGGGTAGCCGGGCGGGCGGCTCGTTGAGCGGGCCTCGGGTAGCGGGGCGAGCGGCTCGTTGAGCGGGCCTCGGGTAGCGGGGCGAGCGGCTCGTAGAGCAGGCCGCGAGTAGCCGGGCGAGCAGCTCGTAGAGCAGGCCGCGAGTAGCCGGGCGAGCAGCTCGTAGAGCAGGCCGCGAGTAGCCGCACGAGCAGCTCGGAGAGCAGGCCGCGAGTAGCCGCACGAGCAGCTCGTAGAGCAGGCCGCGAGTAGCCGGGCGAGCAGCTCGTAGAGCAGGCCGCGAGTAGCCGTACGAGCAGCTCATGGCCGGGGCCCCGGAGGGCTGAGCCAGCAGCTCGTAGCCCAGGGCCCGGGACAGCCGGGCGGGCAGGTCCTAGCGAGGGCCGGGGACAGGCGGGCGGGCAGCTCCTGCGAGGGCCGGGGACAGCCGGGCGGGCGGGCAGCTCCTGCGAGGGCCGAGGACAGCCGAGCGGGCGGGCAGCTCCTGGCGAGAGCCGAAGACAGCCGAGCGGGCGGGCAGCTCCTGGCGAGAGCCGAGGACAGCCGGGCGGGCAGCTCCTGGCGAGAGCCGAGCCAGCAGCTCGTAGCCCAGGGCCCGGGGACAGCCGAGCAGGCAGCTCCTAGCGAGGGCCGAGGACAGCCGAGCGGGCAGCTCATGACCGGGGCCGGAACAGCCGAGGCGGCAGCTCGCAGCCAGGACAGCCGGGCGGACGACCGGAGGGCCGGGGGCACCAGGCCGCGACCCAACAGGCCGGCGCGCGCAGGCGCAGGCGTGCAGGCCGACGCTGTCGGCGGCCCGCCCGGGGGCTCGAGGGTCGGGGGTCCGGGGGCCCGAGGGTCCGGTACCTCGCGGCGCGAGGCTGCCGCCGCTTTCTCCAGTGATCCGGGCACAACGCCTCGCAGCACGAAGCTGCCGTCGGGCGAGCCAGACGCCCGAGACCAGCGACCCGCGAAGCCCAGCCGCCGCCGCCAAGAGCCCCATCCCTCGTGGCGTCACCATTGCTCCGGGGGGCACGCCCCCGTGGCGCGGAGCCGCCATCGGGTGCGCCAGAGGCCCGAGACCAGCACCGACGGCGCGCAGCCGCCGCCACCAGAAGCACCGATAACCCGGGGCGCGAAGCCGCCGTCGGTCCCGCCAAGGGCTCGAGACCAAACAACCCGCGGCGCAAAGCCGCCGCCACCAAGGCCCGCCCCCATTCCTTGCGGCGTCTCGCATGGTCCGGGAACAACGCCCCGCGGCGCGAAGCCGCCGCCGAGTGCGCCAGGAGCGCGAGACCAGCGCCCGTCGGCGCGCAGCCGCCGTCAGCCCGGCCAATGGCCCTGGACGACACTCACGGCGCAAGGCTGCCGCTGGCCCCGCCAGGGGCCCGGGGAACCGCTGGGAGTCACCTCGGCACCGACAGCTCCCGGCAGGGTTTCGGGAAGGGGTGGGGTGGGGGCATCAGCCCGGGCGCCAGCCACAACCGGCCCGCACAGCCATCGGCCCAGGCGCCGCCGCCACCGGCCCGCACCAGCCATCAGCACAGGCGCCACCACCTACACAGGCACCGCCACCGGCACAGGCGCCACCACCTACACAGGCACCGCCACCGGCACAGGCGCCACCACCTACACAGGCACCGCCACCGCCACCGCCACCGCCACCGCCACCGACACGCCCGCCCCCCTACCCCCCGCGCCCCATCCGCGCCGCCCGCGCCACCGCGACCACCGCTTTTTCGAGGGCGTATTCGGGGTCGTCGCCGCCGCCCTTGACGCCCGCGTCGGCGTCGGCGATGGCGCGGAGGGCGAGGGAGACGCCGTCGGGGGTCCAGCCGCGCATCTGCTGCCGGACGCGGTCGATCTTCCAGGGCGGCATGCCGAGCTCACGGGCGAGGTCGGCGGGCCGGCCGCCGCGGGCGGAGGAGAGCTTGCCGATCGCCCGGACGCCTTGGGCCAGGGCGCTGGTGATGAGGACGGGAGCGACCCCGGTCGAGAGGGACCAGCGGAGGGCTTCGAGGGCTTCCGCGGCGCGCCCCTCGACGGCGCGGTCGGCGACGTTGAAGGAGGAGGCTTCGGCGCGGCCGGTGTAGTACCGACCGACGACGGCCTCGTCGATCGTGCCGTCGACGTCGGAGGTCAGCTGCGCGACCGCGGAGGCGAGCTCGCGGAGGTCGCTGCCGATCGAGTCGACGAGTGCCTGGCAGGCCTCGGGCGTGGCGGAACGCCCGAGGGCGCGGAACTCCTGCCGTACGAACGTCAGCCGCTCCGCCGGTTTCGTCGTCTTGGGACAGGCCACCTCCCGCGCGCCGGCTTTGCGTGCGGCGTCGAGCAGGGCCTTGCCCTTGGCGCCGCCGGCGTGGAGGAGAACGAGGGAGATGTCCTCGATGGGATCGGCGAGGTAGGCCTTGACGTCCTTGACCGTGTCGGCGGAGAGGTCCTGCGCGTTCCGCACGATCAGCACCTTGCGCTCGGCGAAGAGCGAGGGGCTGGTGAGTTCGACGAGCGCTCCGGGCTGGAGCTGGTCGGGGTTGAGGTCACGGACGTCCGTGTCGGCGTCGGCGGCCCGCGCTGCGGCCACCACCTCGTGGACGACACGGTCGAGGAGCAGGTCCTCCTGCCCCACCGCGAGCGTCACGGGGCCGAGGAGGTCGTCGGGGGAAGTCTTTCTGGTGGCCATCGCGATCCAGCATCCCACGGGCCACTGACAGCCCGTTCCCGGCGCCGCGCGAGAATGGCGGGGTGAGCGAACGACACGTACTGGTACTCCCCGACCGCGACTCCGCCGAGGACCTCGCGGGGGAACTCCCCGACCGTTTCGGAGTCGCCGAGGAGCCCCAGCTCGTACGGGACTCCCTGGCCGGGGAGGACGACGCCGAGGACGCGCAGTGGCTGGTGGTCGTGGAGGACCCGGACGGGCGCCTCGACCCGACGGCCCTCGACGCGCTGGCGGCCGAGTACGAGGGCTGGCTGGAAGCCCCGTAGACCCGGGGCACCGCCACCCCGCCGCCCCGTCAGGCCTTCTTCGGCACGATCTGGATGTCGAGGTCGATGCTGATGCTGGATCCGACGGCCGCGATCCCGCGCGCGAGCAGCGTCTGCCAGGTGAGGGTGAAGTCCTCGCGGTGCAGCTCGGTGCTGGCGCGGCAGGCGCCGCGTGTCTCGCCTTCCAGGCCGTTCCCGAGGCCGAGGTACTGGGTGTCGAGCGTCACCGTGCGGCTGACGCCGTGGAGGGTGAGGGCTCCGGTGACGGCCCACCGGTTGCCGCCGCGGTGAGTGAAGCGTTCGCTGAAGAACTCCAGCGTCGGGTAGGCGCCGATGTCGAGGAAGTCGCCCGAACGCAGGTGGTCGTCGCGCATCTGGACCCCGGTGTCGATGGAGGCCGCGTCGATGACGACGTGCATCGCCGAGTTCTCCATGCGGTCGGCGATCCGCACCGCGCCCGCGAAGCTGTTGAACCGGCCGTGGATCCGGGCGAGGCCGATGTGGCGCGCGGTGAAGCCGATCTGCGAGTGCATCGGGTCGATCTCCCAGTCGCCCGGCTCCGGCAGCTGGGGCTGCGGGGCGACCTGGAGCAGGACGTCGCCGAGGCCGGTGTGGACGCCCTCGGCGACGACGGCGGTGCCGTGGTGCGGCGTGTAGCCCTCGGCGGTGACGGCGAGCCGGTACTCGCCCGCGGGCACGGTCGCGAGCGCGGTGCCGTACGGGTCCGTCTCCGCGGCGAGCACCTTGCGGCCGGCGGCATCACTGACGACGAACTCGGCCTGGCGGACGGGCTCGTGGACGGGGTCGAGTACCCGGCAGCTCAGTACTCCCGCCGTGGCGGGGACGGGGACTCCGGCGAGCGGTCCGCCCCGCGCTGCCCCCGCCGCACGCTTCCCGAAGAGACGGTCGAACATTCTTCACGCACCCCCGTGCGACTCGTTCACTGTGCAACGAATTCGCATTCGATCACCGTTGGGGGGTTCGAGGCAAACGGGACAAGTGTTACCGAGGGTCCGAATTGTGGATTCCGCTTTCCGGCTTCTCGCCGCTCATCGGCTTCTCCCCACCCATCGGCTTCTCCCCGTCCATCGACTTCACCCCGCGTACGACCGGCAGGGCGTCCAGCACGATCCCGAACAGGTCCCGGTACGCGTCGCGCACCTCCGCCTCCCCTTCGAGCTCCCGCTCGGACCGCTCGTCGTGGGCGCGGGTGATCAGCTTCCGGTCGCTGAGCGTGATCCGGCCGTCCTCGGTCAGCAGGGAGCAGATGAGGGACCGCGTGAAGTGCGAGTCGGGCGAGGTCCGGTGGTACCAGGCCCCGGCCGTGAAGTCGGCGAGTTCGCGCGGCCGGGGCTCCAGCCGGTACTGCGGCTTCCCGTCCCGCAGCACGTCCAGGTCGCCGTCCGCGGTCGCCACGATCCGGAAGACACCGCCGGGGTCCTCCTGGTCGGCCCGCTCGTCGAAGGCCAGCGGAAAGTGCCCGTGGTCGCCGAACCCGACGTCGGCCAGCCACCGCTCCCCCTCGGCCGTCTCCACCAGCAACGCCATGTGGTCGTACGGGATGCCCGGCTTCCCCTCCGGCCCGATGACCCGCCCCTGGAGCAGCGACGCCCGGTATCCGAGGCCGCGGAGCAGGACGGCGAACGCGGTGTTCACCTCGTAGCAGAAGCCGCCCCTGCCGGCGCCGACCACCTTGTCGAGCAGCGCCTTCTCGTCCAGGACGATGTCCTCGCCGAGGTGGATCGAAAGGTTCTCGAAGGGCACGGTCCGCAGGTGCCTCAGGTGCAGGTCGCGCAGCGCGGCGGCGTCGGCCCGGGCCGGACGCTCCGCGCCGATGCGCCGCAGGTAGGCGTCCACGTCGGACGGCTCAGGCACGAAGGGCTCGGGAACGAATGGCTCGGAGACGAAGGGCTCGGAGACGAGGGGCTCGGGGAGGGGTTCGGGCGGGACGGGCAGCGTCGGTGGTGTCGTCATACCGGCAGTCTGCCGGTCGTCGGACGCCCCCTAGCCGACGGGTACCGACTCCTCTTCCCTCGTGGGCAGTTCGCGCATCCGCGGCAGCGGCGAGGGCAGCAGCCACAGCGCGGCGAGCACGGCGCCGGCGGTGCCGATCCACAGCGTCGGACGCAGGCCGATCGCGGTGCCGAGCAGGCCGCCGACGAGCGCGCCGAGCGGGCGGAAGCCGTGGTTGAGCGTCCGGTAGGCGCCCATGACCCGTGCCCGTACGGCGTCGGGTATCAGCGCCATCTGGAACGAGCCCCCGGCGATGTCCGCGATCATCACCCCGACGCAGGAGAGGAACTCCGCGGCGAACATCACGGCCACCACCAGCGGGAGCGGCCCGCCTGCCAGGGGTATCAGCAGGAGCGGCAGCGTGAATCCGAGGAAGCCGACGACGAGTGAGGGTCCGACGCCGATCCGCCGGACGACCGATCCGGCGCACGCCGCGCCGATGAGCCCGCCTACCGCTCCGGCTCCGAGGATGAGGCCGAGCAGGCCCGCGCCGATGCCGAGTTCGGTCGACGCGTAGAGCACGAAGAGGGTGTGGAACATGTAGTTGAAGAACTGGACGGTGCCGGAGGCCGCGAACAGCGCGCGCATCGAGCGCTCCCGGAACACCCAGCGCAGCCCCTCGGTGAAGTGCCCCTTGGCCACGGGGGCCGGCGGGGGTTCGACGGGCTTGATCCGGGCCAGGTAGCCGGCCGACACGACGTAGGTGAGGGCGTCCGCGACCAGGGCGAACGGAGCGGTGAGCACCTGCACGAGGACGCCGCCGATCCCGGGCCCGGCGAGCCAAGACATCGAGCGACTGCCGTTGACCAGGGCGTTCGCCTGAACGTAGCTCTCGGTGGGCACGAGCGCGACGAGGAGCGTGGTGTTGCAGACCTCGAAGAGCACGGTGAGCGCGCCGACCCCGAAGGCCACCGCGTACAGCTGACCGAGCGTCAAGGCGTCGAGGGCGTAGGCCACGGGGAGGGTCAGCATCAGCGCGGCCCGGCCGAGGTCGGCCGCGATCATCGCGCGTCTGCGGTGCGCCTGCCGGTCGGCCCAGGCGCCGAGCGGCAGGTTGAACAGGAGGGTGGGCAGCAGTTCGGCGGTCTTGAGCCAGCCCATCGCGGCGGCGTCGGCGCCGAGGATCAGGACGGCGGCGAGCGGGATGGCGATCAGCGAGATCTGGTCGCCGGTGAGGGAGACGGTCTGGCCGGTCCAGTAGCGCCGGAAGGCACGCTCGCGCAGCAGTGCCGGTACACGTTCCACGAGGGCCATTCCCCTCACTCCTCTTCACTGTCGGGGACGTCCTGGTCCAGGTAGGCGACCCGCAGGATGCTGACCTGCCGCGCGCCCTCGGGCCTGAGGGACGGGTCGGACTCGCGTGCCTCGTAGGGCCGGAGCAGGGCGTCGATCCGCTCTCCGAGCCCGATCAGCTCCTCGGGGGTGAGGTGGAGCAGGGAGTCGCCGAACTGCTCGGCCTCCCGCCACTCCCTCGGCAGCCGGTGGCGGTTCTCCATGGCACGGGTGACCCGCTCGAAGTAGCGCTCGGCGACCGCGGCACTCAGCGCGTCGGCGGCCTCCGCGATGGTCGCGTCCTCGCTGTAGTCGGGCCACTCCGTGTACCGGGCCGTGGCCTGCCAGGGCTTCTCCCGCCCCCGCCCGCCCGGCGCCTCCTCCACGAGCCCGTACTTGGCGAGTATGCGCAGGTGGTAGGAGCAACTGGCCACGGATTCGCCGGTCAGCTCGGCGGCCCGGGTGGCGGTGAAGGGTCCACTGCTGCGCAGCAGCCCCACGAGGGACATTCGCAGGGGGTGGGCATAGGCCCGCAGGGCGCGGGGGTCGGTCAGACGGATGCTGCGGGGCTGCTCGCCTCCGGGGGGCGGCTCACTGGTCTCCGGCATGTTGAAAACCTATCTTTAGAAAGACTTCTTTACAAGGATTTCTTTACAAAGATTCCTCTACAAGCCCTCACCATCCCCTCGGCACGGCCACGAGCCCCCGTCCCGCCCCCACCACCGCGATCGCCCCGTCCAGATCCGTCCGCAGCACCCGGGCGCCGCCCGCCCGCAGCGCCTCCACCGTCCGGGGCGACGGATGCCCGTACGGGTTGTCCCGCCCCGTCGACACCAGCGCGAGCCTCGGCCGTACCGCGTCCATCAGCCCGGGGTCCTGGTGCGCGGATCCGTGGTGCGCGACCTTGAGCACGTCCACCGGCTCAAGACCGGGATGGGCCCGCAACAACTCCCGCTGCGACGGCGGTTCCAGATCACCGAGGAGCAGCAGAGTCACCCCTCCCCCGGTACGGACGAGCAGCGTGACGCTCGCATCGTTCGGCCCGGCGGACGACACCCCGGAAACGCCCGACCGCCCCGAAGCGTCCGGACCCCCGGAAGCCGCCGTCCGTCCCGAGGCACTCCCGGAATCCGCCGGAGGCCAGAGCACCCGCCACTCCAGGGCCCCCACCCGCCGTTCCTCCCCCGGACCCGCCGGGATCAGCGGCACCCGCGCGGCGGCGGCCGTCCGCCGCACGAACGCCGCCTGGGCCGGCGGCTCTTCGAGCCCCGTCGTCTGGATCGCCCCCACGGACCGACCCCGCAGCACACCCGGCAGCCCTGCCACGTGGTCCGCGTGGAAGTGGGTGAGCACCAGCAACGGCACCCGCCTCACCCCGAGTTCCCGCAGGCACCGGTCCACCGCCACGGGGTCGGGTCCCGCGTCCACCACCACCGCGGCGTCCCCGCCCGCCGCGAGCACCGTCGCGTCCCCCTGCCCCACCTGGCACATCGCGAACACCCACCCCGGCGGCGGCCACCCGCTGACCCATCGGGGCAGCGGCGCCGGTCGTACCACCACGACCAGGAGCAGCACAACCAGGAGCACGGCGACCGGCCCCCGGTGCGGCAGCCTGCGCGCCCCGAACACCACCAGGGCCGTGAGTAGCGCGAGGGCCAGACCACCCCACCACCCTCCGGGCCACTCCAGCTCCGCCCCCGGCAGCGCGGCACCCCTGCGGGCCACCCACGCGATCCACGCGGCCGGCCATCCCGCCACCCACGCCAGGCCCTCCGCGCCCGGCGTCCATACCGGCGCGAGGGCGAGCGTGGCGAATCCGAGCACGGTCGCCGGCGCGACCGCGAGCTCGGCGAACAGGTTCGCCGGAATCGCGACCAGGCTCACCCGGGCGGCGAACACCACCACGACCGGAGCACACACCGCCTGCGCGGCCAGCGCGGCGGCCAGCGCCTCCGCCGGCCGGCCTGGCACCCGGCACCGCCGCAGCGCCTCGCTCCACCGCGGGGCGAGCGTCAGCAGGGATCCGGTGGCCAGGACCGAGAGCAGGAATCCGTAACTCCGCGCGAGCCAGGGGTCGTAGAGCACCAGGACGAGGACGGCGGCGGCCAGTGCGGGCAGCAGTGATCTCCGGCGGCCGGTGCCGATCGCGAGCAGCACGACGAACCCGCAGGCCGCGGCGCGCAACACGCTCGGATCGGGCCGGCAGACGACCACGAAGGCCACGGTCAGCGCTCCCCCGGCCAGCGCGGTCGCCCGCAGCGACATACCGAGCCGGGGTGCGAGCCCGCCCCTCTCCACATGGTGCGCCCGCCCGGGACGCCCCACGAGCAGTAGCAGGACGATCGAGAGGTTGCTGCCGGAGACCGCCAGCAGATGGGTGAGATCGGCCGCTTCGAAGGCGTCCCGCAGCTCGGGGCCGATCCGGGACGTGTCCCCGACGACCAGGCCCGGCAGCAGGGCCCGCGCGTCCGGGTCGAGCCCGTCGGTCGCCCTCCGCAGCCCGGCGCGCAGCTCCCCCGCCGTCCGTTGCGGCCCGCTCGGCGGGCCCACGATCGTCGGCGGTCCCGCCCCGTCGGCCTTCAGCACCGCGGCGAACGGCTCACCGGCACGCAGCGGTGGCGCCAGCCTGCCGCCGACCCGCAGCCGCGTGGAGGGAAGGAGGCGCAGCCATTCCGCCCGCTCCTCGCCCGGCGGCACGATCACCAGCACCGGCGCGCGGGTCCGATGGACCGATCCGTTCAACCGCTCGACCCGGGTCACCTCGCCGTCCATGACGACCGAGACCGGAGCCATCGCGTCGCCCCGCACCCGGGGCCTGGTCAGCCGTGGATCGGAGGTCACCGTCACCTCCGTCCGAACCCGCGCGTACTCCTCCGCCAGCGCCGGCACGGGCCCGCGCCGCAGATCCGCCGCATGCAGCCCCGCCGAGGCGGCCCCGGCCGCCGCGCACAGCAGCACCCCGGCACACGCCGTCGCCCGCAGCCGCCACCCGGGCGAGGCCCGCCCCGCCCCACGCGCGCCCGACGGAGGCACGGCGTCCACCACGGACGAGGCCCGCGCCGCCCGGCGCGCATCCACCGGAGGCACCGCATCCACCACGGACGAGGCATCCACCACAGACGGGGTGTCCCCCATGCGCACCGCGGACGCCACCGGGACGGCTGACAGCCCCGGGAGCACAGACAGCACCGGCACCCCGGACCCGGACACCTCACCCGCCGCGCCCGCCGCCTCCGCCGCGCCCGCCGCTTCCGCAGCCCCCTCCGCTTCCGCAACCCCCTCCGTCGCCCACCCCACGGCACACCCCCCGTCGGCACGCTCCCCAGCGGCGCACTCCCCGGAGACGCCCGAAGCACCGCCACCGCCCCCGAGCCGCCGGGCCGACGCGGGGACCAGCAGGACCGCGGCCCCCACGAGACAGCCGACGACACCGGCCACCGTCCACCACCCCGTGGCCCCCAGCGCACACGCGGCGGCCGCCCAGGCCGCGACCGCGAGCGGAACGAGCCGGAGATCCACCGGCCCCTCGTCCCCGGGCACCGTGCCGCGCCTCATGGCCGGACCAGCGGTTCGAGGTCGGCGAACCTGCGTTCGCCGATGCCGTTGACCTCCCGCAGTTCGGTGACCGACCGGAATCCGCCGTGCTCGACGCGATGGTCGACGATGTGCTGGGCGAGGACCGGGCCGACGCCGGGAAGGGTGTCCAGCTGCTCCACCGTGGCCGTGTTGAGGCTCAGCGGCACCGCGGGCGCACCACCACCCGGACTCCCGGCGCCCGAACCGGCTCCGCCGGACGGCATCCCTGGTACACCGACGAGCACTTGCTCGCCGTCGGACAGGACGCGGGCCCGGTTGAGTCCGGTGAGATCGGCGCCCGGACGCACCCCGCCGGCGGCCCGCAGGGCGTCCGCCACCCGCGAGCCCGCCGGCAGGGTCAGCACTCCGGGCCTGAGCACCTTCCCGCCCACGTCGACGACCACCTTCGCCCCGGAACCTCCGAGAGCAGCGGAAGCACCGGACGCCCCCGAAGCCGCGGCCGCCACCGACCCCACCGTCGGCCCCGGCCCCAAACCCGGCCCACCCCCAGCCGCAGCCGCAGCCCCAGACCCAGGCCCTGCCCGCAGGCCCGGTACGCCGGGCGCCTCGGGTGCCGTCGCCTCACGGGCGGCCCGGATGAGCTCGGGGGCACCCACCGGCTCCGGCCGCCCCGTCCAGAAGTGCGCGCCCGCGAGTCCCGCGGCCACGACGAGGAGCACCGTCAGCGCGGCCAGCGTCCTCGGCTCCAGGCCACACCTCGTCTGCACCCAGACCGGCGTCCGCTCGCGGACGACCGCCGCCAGTCGCGCCCGCACTCCGGGCGGCGAACCGCGCTCCGGCGCCGCCGGTTCCTCCCGTACCTCCGGGGGCGGCTCCCATGTCTCGGGCTCCACCGGCGGCGCCGCCGCAGGGAACATGGCCTCCCCCCGCTGCCGCGCGGCGGCGCCCGGCACGGCGACGACGCGCCGCACCCGGGCGCGCCTCCCGGCCCTGCCCGGGGAGCTGCCGCGTCCGCCGGTGCGGCTCCGTCCGTCCGAGCCCGGCGGCCGGCCGGGCCCACTCGTCGAAGGACCCGTGGAGCCCGTGGTCCGGGGAGCGGTCGATGCGATGCGTGTACGAAGAGTCATGGTCGTGACGGTAGGAGTCACGAACCCGCCGTGCGGGGCTCACCTTCGTTCCGTGGAAGGGGTGGCCGTTGTGGAAAACTCCGTCACTCTCCCGGGGGACGGGGGCGGTGACGACGGGCGGTGTCAGCGCGGCGAGACGACCACCGCGAGGAGTCCGGGGCCCGTGTGCGCGCCGATGACCGCGCCCACCTCGCTGACCTGGAGCTCTCCGACTCCCGGTACGCGCTCCCTGAGCCGGTCCGCCAGGGCGGCGGCGCGTTCGGGTGCGGAGAGGTGGTGCACGGCGATGTCGACGGGGCCTGATCCGGCGCGCTCGGCGGCGATCTCCTCCAGGCGTGCGACGGCCTTGGAGGCGGTGCGCACCTTCTCCCGGAGTTCGATGCGCCCGCCGTCGAGTTCGAGGAGGGGCTTGACGGCGAGGGCCGATCCGAGGAGCGCCTGCGCGGTGCCGATGCGCCCGCCCCTGCGCAGGTAGTCCAGGGTGTCGACGTAGAAGTAGGCGGAGGTTCCCGCGGCGCGCTTCTCGGCCGCGGCGACCGCCTCGTCGAGGGAGCCGCCCGACTCGGCGACCCGCGCCGCCGCCAGGGCGCAGAAGCCCAGTGCCATGCCCATCATGCGGGTGTCGACCACCCGTACGGGCAGGGGCGCTTCCTTCGCCGCGAGGACGGCGGCGTCATAGGTTCCGGAGACCTCGGCGGAGAGGTGGAGCGAGACGACGCCGGTCGCCCCGGCCGCGGCCGCCTCGCGGTACGCGGCGGCGAACACCTCGGGACTCGGGCGCGACGTGGTGACGGGCCGCCGCTTCTGCAGGGCCTCGGCGAGGGCCACGGCGGAGATCTCGGTGCCCTCCTCGAGGGCCCGGTCGCCGATGACGACGGTCAGCGGGACCGTGGTGATCTCGTGCCGCTCCCTCGTCTGGCGTGGCAGATAGGCCGTGGAATCGGTGACGATCGCGACATGCCGGGACATGAGCGGGAGGTTACCCGCCGGGGCCGCCGCTCGGGAGCCCGACCCCCCTGGGGGACGTCCCGCCCGTGGGCGGCCGCTCCGTCAGGGGGTGGTCTCCGGTTCAGGTGGTGGTCTCCGGCCGGGCGCTCTTCTCCCAGGGGTAGGCGGTCCGCCGGGGGTCGGGCGCCGTGATCGCGGACGGCTCCGCTCCGGGCGCCGTCCCGGGAGCACCGCCGCGCGCGGCTCCGGCACCGGGAGCGGTGCCGGGCGCCGTCCGCGGCGTGGCCTCCGGTCCGGTCCAGTGGCGCAGGGCGCCCGCCTCGACGTCGATCTGCGCGCTGAGCGTCGACAGGTCGTCCTCGGCGAACCTGACGGCCCGGTCCCGGGCCGCGCGCCGCAGCGCGTCGGCCGAGCCGGTGATCCGCTCGGTCCGCGCGGTGAGATCGGGGAGCTGTCCGGCCACCCAGGACCGGTCGGGCTCCCGCTCCAGACGCTTGAGGTCGCCGTCCAGTTCGAGCCCGTGTGCGCTGAGCCGGTGGAACAGTTCGAGCGACTCCTTGAGGGAGGCGTCCTCGACGGCGCCCGCCTGCAGTGCCTCCTGGGTGGCCCGCATGGAGGTGCGCAGCGTGAGGCGCAGCCGGGCCAGCTCGCTCGCGACCCCGGCCTGGCCGAAGCTCTTGGCCCGCAGCGTGGTGTCCTCGACCGTGCGCCGGGCCTGGTCGATGGTGCGGTCGACACCGCGCTTGGCGGCCTTCGCGACCTTCACGGTGACGAACACCCCGAGTGCCACGAAGGACAAGAAGAGCAGCGCCATGATCGTGATAATCGTGGCTTCCATGTGTGCCCCTCCGGCATCCGTCGAGTCCCCACGGCTGTGGTATCTCCACCGTAAACGGATCAGGCAGGCCGGGGGTTCCAATCGAACCCCCAACCTGCCCGTAGGGGAAACCCCTATGCGTCGCTAGGCGACGATGTTGACCAGCTTCGGCGCGCGCACGATCACCTTGCGGATCTCCGCGCCGCCCAGCGCCGCGACCACGTGCGGGTCGGCCAGCGCCAGCGTCTCCAGCTCCGCGTCGGTGATCGACGGGGAGACCTCCAGGCGGGCCTTGACCTTGCCCTTGATCTGCACGACGCAGGTCACGGTCTCGTCGACGACGTACGCCGGGTCGGCGACCGGGAAGTCCTGGTGGACGACCGAGTCGGCGTGGCCCAGCCTGCGCCACAGCTCCTCGGAGATGTGCGGGGCCAGCGGGGCGACCAGCAGGACCAGCTGCTCGGCGACCGGGCGGGAGATCGCACCGCCGGCCTTCGTCAGGTGGTTGTTCAGCTCGGTGATCTTGGCGATGGCGGTGTTGAAGCGCATCCCCGCCATGTCCTGCGACACGCCGTCGATCGCCTTGTGCAGGGCACGCAGCGTGTCCTCGTCGGGCGCGGTGTCGACGACGGTGACCTCGCCGGTCGACTCGTCGACGATGTTGCGCCACAGGCGCTGCAGCAGCCGGTACTGGCCGATGACCGCGCGCGTGTCCCAGGGGCGGGACACGTCCAGCGGGCCCATCGCCATCTCGTACAGGCGCAACGTGTCGGCGCCGTACTCGGCGCAGATCTCGTCGGGCGTGACCGCGTTCTTCAGGGACTTGCCCATCTTGCCCAGGACGCGGCTGACCTTCTCGCCCTGGTACCAGAAGCCGCCGTCGCGCTCCTCGACCTCGGCCGCCGGCACGGCGATCCCGCGCGCGTCCCGGTAGACGAAGGCCTGGATCATGCCCTGGTTGTACAGCTTGTGGAACGGCTCGGCCGACGAGACGTGGCCCAGGTCGAAGAGCATCTTGGACCAGAAGCGCGCGTACAGCAGGTGCAGCACGGCGTGCTCGGCGCCGCCGACGTACAGGTCGACGCCACCGGTCGGCATGCCCTCGCGCGGGCCCATCCAGTACTGCTCGACCTCCGGGTCGACCAGCTTCTCGGAGTTGTGCGGGTCCAGGTAGCGCAGCTCGTACCAGCAGGAGCCGGCCCAGTTGGGCATGGTGTTGGTCTCGCGGCGGTAGCGGCGCGGACCGGCGCCGTCACCCAGGTCCAGGGTGACGTTGACCCAGTCCTCGTTGCGGGACAGCGGGGTCTCGGGCCGGGTGTCGGCGTCGTCCGGGTCGAAGGTGCGCGGCGAGTAGTCCTCGACCTCGGGCAGCTCCAGCGGCAGCATCGACTCGGGCAGCGAGTGGGCGACGCCGTCCTCGTCGTAGACGATCGGGAAGGGCTCGCCCCAGTACCGCTGGCGGCTGAACAGCCAGTCACGCAGCCGGAAGTTGACGGTGCCCTCGCCGATGCCGCGGTCGGCCAGCCAGGCGGTGATCTTCGCCTTGGCGTCGACGACGCCCAGGCCGTCCAGGGAGATCGCGTCGTTGGCGGAGTTGACCAGCTTCGCCTCGTAGGAGGCGAAGGCGTCGTCCCAGGTCGACGGGTCGGTGCCGCGGTCGTCGCTCGGCTCGACGACGCAGCGCATCGGCAGCTCGAAGGCGCGCGCGAAGGCGAAGTCGCGGGTGTCGTGCGCCGGGACGGCCATGATGGCGCCGGTGCCGTAGCCCATCAGGACGTAGTCGGCGATGAAGACGGGGACCTGCTCGCCGCTGACCGGGTTGGTCGCGTACGCGCCGGTGAAGACGCCGGTCTTGTCCTTGGCCTCGGCCTGGCGCTCGACGTCGGACTTGGAGGCGGCCTGCTTGCGGTAGGCGTCGACGGCCTCGGACGGGGTGGCGTGTCCGCCGGTCCACACGTCGTGGGTGCCCTCGGGCCAGGCCGCCGGGACGATCTTCTCGACCAGGTCGTGCTCGGGCGCCAGGACCATGTAGGTGGCGCCGAACAGGGTGTCCTGGCGGGTGGTGAAGACGGTGATCGCGCCGGTGTCGCCGACCTGGAAGTCGACGCGGGCGCCCTCGGAGCGGCCGATCCAGTTCCGCTGCTGCAGCTTGATGGCCTCGGGCCAGTCCAGCCCGTCCAGGTCGTCCAGCAGGCGGTCCGCGTAGGCGGTGATCCGCATGTTCCACTGGCGCAGCTTGGACTTGAAGACGGGGAAGTTGCCGCGCTCGGAGCGTCCGTCGGCGGTGACCTCCTCGTTGGCCAGGACGGTGCCCAGGCCGGGACACCAGTTGACGGGTGCCTCGGAGGCGTACGCCAGGCGGTACTCGCCCAGGACGTCGGAGCGCTCGGCGGCGGTCAGCTCGCTCCACGCGCGCGTGGAGCCGGGGATCTCACGCGTGCCGTTCTCGAACTGCTCGATCAGCTCGGCGATCGGACGTGCCTTGCGGGCCTCGTCGTCGTACCAGGAGTTGAAGATCTGCAGGAAGATCCACTGGGTCCACTTGTAGTACTCCGGGTCGATCGTGGCGAACGACCGGCGCTTGTCGTGGCCCAGGCCCAGCCGGCGCAGCTGGACCTTCATGTTCTCCATGTTGGCCTCGGTGGACACACGCGGGTGCGTGCCCGTCTGCACGGCGTACTGCTCGGCGGGCAGACCGAAGGCGTCGAAGCCCAGGGTGTGCAGCACGTTGTGCCCCGTCATGCGCGCGTGGCGGGCGAAGACGTCCGTGGCGATGTAGCCGAGCGGGTGGCCGACGTGCAGTCCCGCACCCGAGGGGTACGGGAACATGTCCATGATGAACTTCTTGGGCCGGGCGGCGACCGCGGGATCGCCCGCCAGGTCACCGGTGGGGTTCGGCGCCTCGTAGGTGCCCTCGGCGTCCCAGAAGTCCTGCCAGCGTGCCTCGATGTCGGCGGCCATGGCTGCCGTGTAGCGATGCGGGGCCGCCGTCTCGGCGGCCGTATTGATCTCGGTCATGGTCCTTGAAGCTCCATCGATCGTCTCTGCCCACGGCCACTGACTGCCCGAAATGAAAAATCCCCTCGCACAGGAGGGGATGCCGCGCCGACTCCGACGGAGTGTCTGTTTCCGCCGGGACTGGTCAGCGCGGCTCGGTAAGCAGGAGGCGTACGGCACGCATGGCGCCAGGGTACCGCAGGGCCCGCACGGGCCGCACCGGCGTTCCGGGGATGGCGGGGGTGATCACGAGGCGGGGTAACGGAGGGGATGACGTGGAAGGGGTGGTGACGGAGAAGCGGGGTGATGACAAAGAAGCGGGCCACCCTGTCCGGGTGGCCCGCTTTCTCTTCTGTGGAGCTAAGGAGAATTGAACTCCTGACCTCCTGCATGCCATGCAGGCGCTCTACCAACTGAGCTATAGCCCCTTGCTGTTTCCCGTCTCCGTTTCGGTTTCCCTCGCGGCGACAGACAGAACATTAACCGGCCCTCGGGCAGATCTCCAAATCCATTCTCCGGACCCCTCTGACCAGGCGGGTAGGGTCGCCGACTGTGTCCGTCTCCGTGCTCTCGAAAACCCGCGCCCGGCCGTGGCCCCTGGCCACCGCCGCGGCGGTCTGCCTGCTCTCGTTCGCGGCCTTCTGGGTGGCGCAACGCCTCGCCCACGTGAACATGCTCGACGTGATGGTCTACCGGGCCGAGGGCGAGACGGTCCGCGCCGGCGGCGACCTGTACGCGATGCGCGCCACCTCGGCGAACCTCGGCATGACCTACCCGCCCTTCGCGGCCCTGCTGTTCGTCCCGCTGACCCTGGTGGGCGTCCCGCTGATGCGGACGCTCAGCACCGCGGGCAACCTGCTCCTGGTCGTCGCCCTGGTCCAGCTCTCGCTCCAGCTGGTCCGCCCGTCGCTGTCCCGCACGGACCTGTGGCGCACGACGCTCTGGGTCGCCGCGGTGGCGGTCTGGTGCGAGCCGGTGTGGACGACGCTGCGGTACGGCCAGATCAACCTGCTGATAGCGGTGGCGGTGCTCTGGGACCTCACCCGCCGCGAGGGCAGCCGCTGGGCCGGTCTGGGCATCGGTCTGGCGACCGCGGTGAAGCTCACACCGGGACTCTTCGTGGTCCTGCTGCTGGCCGCGGGGCTGCTGCTGTGGCGCCGGGACCGGTCCTGGAACCAGTGGCTGCGCACGGCGGTCACGGCGACCGGGGTGTTCCTGGGGACCACGCTGGCCGTGGCGCTGGTCCTGCCGGCGGACTCGAAGCGGTTCTGGACCCAGACCCTGTTCGAGACGGGCCGGGTCGGCTTCGCCGAGGAGACCGGCAACCAGTCCATCCGCGGCGTCCTGGCGCGGCTGATGCACACCGACGACCCGGGCATGTGGTGGGCGGTGGCCGCGGCCGTCCTGGGCGGTGCGGCGATGGTCCTCGCGGTACGTGCCGCGGTGCGGGGCGACAAGGCGGTGGCCGTGGTCGTCTGCGCGTTCACGGCCCTGATGATCAGCCCGATCTCGTGGTCCCACCACTGGGTCTGGTGCGTGCCGCTGCTGATCCTGCTCGCGGACCGCGCCACGCGCGCGTGGCCGGTGACGGGGGCGGTCGCCCTCGCCTTCGCCTCGTTCGCGCTCTGGTGGGTGCCGCACGACCCGGGCCGTCCCGAACTGGACCAGAACGCCGGGCAGATGCTCCTCTCGGCGATCTACCCGCTGACGACGACGGCGCTGCTCGTGGGGTACGCGCTGACGCTGCGGCGTCAGGCCGTGGCGAAGGAGTAGAACCGCTTGAGGGTGCAGTGCTCGTCGAGGAGCCGACCGTAGATCGGCTCGCCCTCCAGCTCGCGGTACGTCTCGATCGGGTCGCCTTTTATGATCAGCGCCCGCGCGCATTCCTCGCACCAGTACTGGAAACCGGTGTTGACGGGATCCATGTCGCGCACGATGGGCGTGCCGCTGCCGCACCAGTCGCACTTCCGCCTGTGTGCACCCATCGATCAGCTCCAGCCGTGGCCGCAGGCCGTGCACCCACAGGACGCCCCGCCGTTGTCGCCGAGCACTTGGGTCACCCTCCCGTCCGGAGCCTCGTCCCCCTCCGGCCGTCCGATTCTGCCATGGCCCCGCAAGAGGGTCAGCGTGCTCGGCGCGGCAGCCCCGCCGAGGCGGCGCCCACGACCGAGGCGGCGGCCAGAGCGAGGGCGGTGGCCCACAGCGCGTCGGCGGAACTCTGCGCTCCGGGAGCGGTCAGGCGACCGAGGAAGAGCGTGCCGAAGGTGGCGACCCCGATGAGCTGGCCGAGCTGGGTGACGGTGGCGAGCAGACCGCTGGCGTCGGCCGCGTCCTCGGCCCGTACGGTGGCCAGCGCACCGGTCAGCGCCGGGCTGAAGGCCAGTGCGATGCCCGCGCCGAGCGCGCCCAGGGCCGGGTAGAGCCCCCAGCCGCCCGAGCCGCCGTCCCCGAGCAGCCCGCCGACGGCGACGGCGGCGACGGCCGCGAGCAGGAACCCGCCCGGGACGAGCACGCGCTGCAGCCGGGCCGGCCAGCGCCGCCAGGTGAGCCCGACGACGCCGAACACCACGGCGGCGGGACCGAACGTGAGTCCGGCACGCAGGGCGCTGTGACCGAGCCCGCCCTGGAGGTGCAGGGTGAGGGTGAACAGGAAACCCGCGTTGACGCCCATCGCCACGGTGATCCACAGGACGGCCCGCCCCATGCCGGGGATGCGCAGGACCCGCGGGGCGATGAGCGGCGCGCCGCCGCGGCGGGCGAGCCCCGACTCGTACGCGCCGAACGCCACCAGGAACACCAGGGAGGCGCCGAGGGAGAGCCAGGACCACAGCGGCCAGTCCTGCTCTTGGCCGAGGACCAGGGGGACGGTCAGCAGGGACACGGCGGCCGCGAGCAGGAGCAGGCCCGGCAGGTCGAGGCCACGCGCACGCGTGGGCCCGCCGTGGGCGTCCCGGGGCAGGATCCTGGCGCCGAGGACGAGCAGGACGAGCCCGATCGGGACGTTGACGAGGAAGACCGGCCGCCAGCCGGTGCCGAAGAGGTCGGCGCTCACCAGGATGCCGCCGACGACCTGGCCGGCGGCGGCGCCGGTGGCCAGGACCGCGGAGTAGGCGCTGAGGGCGCGGACCCGGTGCTCGCCGGTGAAGTTGCGCTGGATGAGGCTCAGCACCTGCGGGATCATCAGGGCCGATCCCGCGCCCTGCGCGAGCCGGAAGGCGATCAACTGGCTTGTTCCCGCCGCGAGTCCGCAGGCGAGGGAGGCGGCGGTGAAGAGGGCGAGGCCGCCGAGGTACATGCGCCGGTGCCCCAGCAGGTCGCCCAGGCGGGCTCCCGTGATCAGCAACACCGCGTAGGCGATGGTGTATCCGGCGATGACGAGCTGGAGCGCGGCTCCGGACGCGTCGAGTTCGGTACGGATGGTGGGGGCGGCGACGTTGACGATGAAGACGTCGAGGAGCGCCATGAACTGGGCGGCGAGCACCACGCCGAGCAGTACTCCGGGGCGGTTGTCGGTGCCACGGTCTTTACTGAGTACGGGACGTGTCGTGGTCGGGGTCATGCGACGAGCGTGACGGCGATCGGATACGGGTAACGAGAGCCCGCTGATGCTGGTACTGACAGCACCTGGCAGCGGCGGCACGGGGACTCGACCATGGGGGTGTGACGATCGTGGCAGCAGTACCGACACAGCGGCGCCGACGGCCGGAACTGGCCGCGTTCCTGCGCAGCCGCCGGGCCAGGGTGACACCTGAGGACGTCGGCATGCCACCGGGCCTGCGCCGCCGCACGCCGGGGCTGCGCCGCGAGGAGGTCGCGCACCTCTCCGGGGTCGGCGTCACCTGGTACACCTGGCTGGAACAGGGCCGGCCCATCAACGCCTCCGCGCAGGTCCTCGACGCGGTCGCCCGCACGCTGCGCCTCGACCGGCCCGAGCGCGAGCACCTCTACCACCTCGCCGAGGTGCCCTACGCCCCGGACCGGCCCGCCGCGGCCTCCGAGGTGGTCAGCCCGGAGATCCAGGGCATCCTCGACGCCCTGGACCCGCACCCCGCCGTGCTCTACAACGCGCGGTACGACGTGCTCGCGACCAACG
Source organism: Streptomyces sp. LMG1-1-1.1 (assembly GCF_040815545.1). Lineage (NCBI taxonomy): Bacteria > Bacillati > Actinomycetota > Actinomycetes > Kitasatosporales > Streptomycetaceae > Streptomyces > Streptomyces sp. LMG1-1-1.1. Next base: position 91,327 of record NZ_JBFPNH010000028.1, read on the forward strand.
TCATGTACGAGCGGCTCCTGATGCAGGGCGGGCAGGGCATGGACACCGGCCCGTTCGGCATACGCAACGTCCTGTGGGCGCTCTTCAGCGTGCCCGGACCCCGTTGCCCCATCGTCGACCGGAAGCGGGAGCTGCCGCTGATGGTGGCCCAGCTGCGCGGCGCGTACGGACGCCATGTGGGCGAGCCCGCCTGGGAGGAGTTCGTGCGGCGCCTCGCCGACGCCAGTCCGGAGTTCGCCCGGCTCTGGCGGAGCGGTGACGTGGTCCCGCCGGGGACCCGGGTGAAGACCTTCCGTCACGAGCGGGTGGGCGAGGTGCGGTTGACCTCGGTCTCCCTCTCCGTCAACGGGATGCCGGAGTGCCGGATCGTCGCCTACACGCCGAACGACGAGGAGAGCCGCCTCGGGATCGAGTCCCTGCGCGAAGGGCCGTGACGGCAAGGCGGCCACAACGACGAATCCCGCCCCCTTGCGGGGACGGGATCCGGTGATTGTGGAGCTAAGGAGAATTGAACTCCTGACCTCCTGCATGCCATGCAGGCGCTCTACCAACTGAGCTATAGCCCCTCGTGTTCTTCCGTTCTTCGCGCTCTGCGCTGCGAACAAGAAGAACTCTAGCCTGTGACCTGCCGGAAAGTGAAATCCGGGTCCGGCAGGCAGGCCTCCGGCGTCAGTCGTCGTCGCCGAGGACCGGCTCGGGCAGCGTGCCGGCGTTGTGCTCCGTCAGGCGCCACCCGCGCGCGCCCTCGCCGAGGACGGACCAGCAGCAGTTGGAGAGGCCGCCCAGGCTCTCCCAGTGCCGCGCCTCCAGACCCAGGAGCCGGCCGATGGTGGTGCGGATGGTGCCGCCGTGGCTGACCACGACGAGGGTGCCGTCGTCGGGCAGCTTGTCCGCGTGCCCCAGGACCACCGGAGCGGCCCGGTCGGCCACCTCGGTCTCCAGCTCGCCGCCGCCCCTGCGCACGGGCTCGCCGCGCTTCCAGGCGGCGTACTGCTCGCCGTACCGCGCCACGATCTCGTGGTGGGTCAGCCCCTGCCACTCCCCCGCGTACGTCTCGCGCAGCGCGGAGTCGTGGACGACGGTGTGGCCGGTCAGCGCGGCGAGCTCGGCGGCGGTGGCCGACGCGCGCTTCAGGTCGGAGGCCACGATGGCGTCCGGCTTCAGCGCGGCCAGCAGCCGGGCGGCACGGCGCGCCTGGGCGACGCCGGCCTCCGTCAGCTCGATGTCGGTCGAGCCCTGGAAACGGCGCTCCAGGTTCCAGGAGGTCTGGCCGTGGCGCCAGAGCACGATGCGGCGGCCGCTGCCGCCCTTGGTGGTGCTCAGCTCAGCTCACCGTCCACCTCGTCGGGCAGACCGGCGGCGTGGTCGGAGAGGTCGACACCGGTCAGGGCGGCGTGCTCGGCGCCCTTGCCCCGGGTCTTCTGGGCGTCCTCGGGCAGCGAGAGCTCGGGGCAGTCCTTCCAGAGGCGCTCCAGCGCGTAGAAGACGCGCTCCTCGCTGTGCTGGACGTGGACGACGATGTCGACGTAGTCCAGCAGGATCCAGCGCGCGTCGCGGTCGCCCTCACGGCGGACCGGCTTGGCGCCGAGGTCCTTGTTCAGGCGCTCCTCGATCTCGTCGACGATCGACTTGACCTGGCGGTCGTTGGGCGCGGAGGCGAGCAGGAAGGCGTCGGTGATCGACAGCACGTCGCTGACGTCGTACGCGATGATGTCGTGCGCGAGCCGGTCTGCGGCCGCCTGGGCGGCGGCGTTGACGAGCTCGATGGAACGGTCCGTAGCGGTCACAAGCAGGCTTTCGTCGGCGGTCCAGTACCCCTCCAGGGTCTCACGGACCGCCGACGCCCCCGCCAACGTTTTCCGGAGCGCCGCTACGAGGCCCCCGGGACCTTGTAGTCCTGGCCGAGGATCACGGTGACCGCGGCCGCTCCCACCGGCTTGCCCCTGGTGACCGCGCCGGCCGGCAGACCGAGTGTCTTGGCCACCTCGACCGCCGTCGGCTTCTGCGCCTCGTCGCCGTAGACGACCTGCGACTTCGCCTGGGTGTCCCCCGTGCCGCCGCCCACGAAGGCGTAGCCGCCGTTGATCAGGACGACCCGGGCGGCCTCGGTGGCCTTCTTGCCGGAACCGTCCCGCACCGAGACGCGGGCCACGTCGCCCGCCTCGGGAGCGGTGACCTTTCCGCCGAGGATGTCCTTCACCACACTGTCGCTCGCGCCCTCGGTCAGCGTGCCGTCCTGCCCGACCGGGAGCAGGGCGGTCTTGTAGTCGCCGATCTTGGCGTGCTCGGCGAGCTTGGCGAGGGAGGCGGCGAGGTCCTTCTCCGGGAGCGAGGGGTCGAGGATCTGCTGGAGGGTCTCGACGGTGACCGTGGCGGCCTCGGGGTCGGAGGAGATCTTGCGCAGCACCCCGTACATGACCTGCCCGAAGCGCTGGAGCTGCTTGGCCTCGGCCTCGCCGGGCGCCCGGTAGGTGGCGTAGGCGACGGCGGCGCGGCCGTTCAGCGTCTGCTTCTCGCCCTTCCTGACGAGCGGCTCCGCGCCCTTCTTGGTGTCCGGCACGTCCGTGTCGGTGTCCGTCTCGATGCTGCTGACGGCCTCGACGAGGTTCTCGAGGTACGGGGTGTCCAGGCGCCAGGTGCCGGTGATCTTCGTGCCGAGGAGGTTGTCGATCGCCTCCCGGGTGCCGCCGGAGCCGTCGTCCTCGACCGACTTGCCGAGGGTGGTCGCGGCGCCCTCGTCGTCGGCGACGACGACGGAGTTGGGAAGCAGGATCGTGGTGCCCTGGCGGGTGGTCGTGTTGTCCACGAGGAGGGCGGTGGAGGTGCCGCCGCTCTTGAGGTCGTGGAGGTGGACGACGATCGTGTCGCGCTTCTGCGGACCGGTCGCGGTGTTCCCCTTCTGCTCCGGGGCTGACGTCCCGGGGAGCAGGCCGGCGGACCAGAGGTAGCCGACGCCGCCCACGGCGGCGAGCACGAGGACGACGACGAGCGCGATGATCCGGTTGCGGCCCCGGCGCCTGGCCTCCTCGCGCCGCTCGGAGCGGCTCTCGGTGAACTTGAGCCAGTCGATGACGTCCTCGGAGTCCTCGTCGGGCTCCTCGATGAAGGAGAACTGCTCGGTGCGGTACTCCCGGTCGTCGTCGCCCTGCCGTGACGGGGCGGGCCGCTCGGGGGCGGGCCGCTGGCCGGGGACGCCGGCCGGGGCCGCGACGGGCGCAGGCGGGGCGGGCGGCGCGGGGGCGGCCTGCGGCGGGGCGGGCTCGGCCTGGGCGGCCCACTGCTGCCCGGTGTCGTAGGCGGACGGGTAGGCGTAGCCCTGCTGTCCGTAGGGGTCGTACTGCGGCTGCTGGGCCTGGGGTTGCTGCGCCTGCGGCTGCTGGGCGTACGGGTCGTAGCCGTACGCCTGCGGGGGCTGCTGGGGCTGGTGCTGCTGCTGTTGGCCGGCGTACGGGTCGTAGTGCTGCGCGGGCTGCTGGTACACCGGCTGCCCGTACTCGTCGTAGCCGATGATCTGCGGCTGCTGCGGATAGTACGGGTCGTACGGATGCTGCTGGTCGTTCACCGGTGCCCCTCCCCGAAGCTCACTCGCCGCGGTACAGCTGGCGTTTGTCGATGTAGCGCACCACGCCGTCCGGAACCAGGTACCAGACGGGATCGCCCTGCGCGACCCTCGCCCGGCAGTCGGTGGAGGAGATGGCCAGGGCGGGGACCTCGACCAGCGAGACGCCGCCCTTGGGCAGTCCGTCGTCGGTGAGGTCGTGGCCCGGCCGGGTGACGCCGATGAAGTGGGCGAGCGAGAAGAGCTCCTCGGCGTCGCGCCAGGTGAGGATCTGCGACAGCGCGTCGGCCCCGGTGATGAAGAAGAGGTCCGAGTCGCTGTTGAGAGAGCGCAGGTCCCGCAGGGTGTCGATGGTGTACGTCGCGCCGCCGCGGTCGATGTCGATGCGGCTGACCGAGAACTGCGGGTTGGACGCCGTGGCGATGACGGTCATCAGATACCGGTCCTCGGCCGCGGAGACCGCCTTGTGGCTCTTCTGCCACGGCTCCCCGGTCGGTACGAACACCACCTCGTCCAGGTGGAACAGGGCGGCCACCTCGCTCGCCGCCACCAGGTGTCCGTGGTGGATCGGGTCGAAGGTTCCGCCCATCACGCCGACTCGGCGCTTGCCACGCCCGCCAGTAGGCACTTCCTGCTCTCCCATGCGTGCAGAGCCTACTGGCACGGCGGCGGACGCCTGATCAGTGGTCGCCGGATCAGCGGTCGCGGTTGAAGCGGGTGGTGATCCACAGCAGCAGGAGCAGGGCACCGAAGGCGCCGAAGCCGGTGAGGTAGGGGCTGAGGCTTTCGTGGTTGCCGCCGCCGTGCTCGGCGCCCTCGGCAAGGGTGACCAGGTTGGCGGCGGTGCTGTGGAGGCTCATCTTCAGCAGACCTATCGATCGGGGATGGGAGCGGAGACTTCGCGCACATCGTATGCGGGCCGTCCCGACGCGCTCACGCCGACTCAGGCGTTGGCGTCGCGGTCCGTCCCGCCGTCCGTGCGGCTCGCCGGTCCGCCGGCCTCGTCGGCGGCGTCCGTGTCGTCGGCTCGGTAGCCGCGCAGCAGGAACCAGGCGAGCAGGGCGCCGCCCACGAGCGAGACGATCAGCACGATCCGGATCGTGTTGCCCGGCCCTTGTGCGGCGGCCTCCGCGAGCAGGGCGGCAGCGGCGTCGGCGGTGTCCGGCATGTCGGTCGTGCTCCTAGGTAGTCCTCGTGCCCGAGTTATCCACAGGCCCCGGCACACGGTAACGCCAGCCCCTACGCTGGGTTCAGTCAGGGGGACGAGCACCGACTCGTACGAACAGGGGGCATCCATGACCGAGAACGACCAGGGGAACGTGCCGAGCAGGCAGCGGAAGCGGTTCCCGGGCATCTCCTCGCGGGCCTACGAACATCCGGCGGACCGATCGGCCCTGGTGGCCCTGCGGAAGCTGAGCGGCTTCGACACGGTCTTCAAGGCGCTCAGCGCCCTGCTGCCCGAGCGCAGCCTGCGGCTCCTCTTCCTCTCGGACTCCGTCCGGGTGAGCGACGCGCAGTTCAGCCATCTCAACGACATGCTGAGGGACGCCTGCTACATCCTGGACCTGGAGAAGGTCCCGCCGATGTACGTGGCGCAGGACCCGAAGCCCAACGCGATGTGCATCGGCCTGGACGAGCCGATCATCGTCGTCACCACCGGTCTGGTGGAGCTCCTCGACGAGGAGGAGATGCGGGCCGTCGTCGGCCACGAGGTCGGTCACGCCCTCTCCGGCCACGCTGTCTACCGCACGATCCTGCTCTTCCTCACGGGTCTGGCCCTCAAGGTCGCCTGGATCCCGCTGGGGAACGTGGCGATCATGGCCATCGTGACGGCGCTGCGCGAGTGGTTCCGCAAGTCGGAGCTCTCCGCGGACCGGGCCGGTCTGCTGGTCGGGCAGGACGTCCAGGCGTCGATGCGCGGTCTGATGAAGATCGCCGGCGGCAACCACCTGCACGAGATGAACGTGGACGCGTTCCTCGCCCAGGCCGACGAGTACGAGAAGTCCGGGGACCTGCGGGACTCGGTCCTGAAGATCCTCAACGTGCTGCCGCGCACGCACCCCTTCACCACCGTGCGGGCGGCGGAGCTGAAGAAGTGGTCGGAGAACCGCGACTTCCAGCGGATCATGGACGGGCACTACCCGAAGCGCTCGGAGGACAAGGACACCTCGGTCACGGACTCCTTCCGGGAGTCGGCTGGGCACTACGCCGACACCGTGCGGACCAGCAAGGATCCGCTGATGAAGCTGGTCGGGGACATAGCCGGCGGCGCCGGCGACCTGGCGGGCGACCTGGGCGGCCGGCTGCGCAGCCGCTTCGGGTCGGGTCAGGGGCCCCAGAAGCCGGACGCCGGGAAGGACGGGGAGGGCGGCGCCCCGGACGGTCAGAGCGAGGGCTGAGCGCGCGGCGCGAGGGCTCCGCACAGCGAGGGTGCGGCGGGCCGGTCCGTGGCGTACGGGTCGGTGACCGCCGGGCCGCCGCCCGTGTCGGGGACCCGGGACCCGGCCAGGAGCGGCTTCAGCGAGCCGGTGGTGTCGGCGCCGCACGCCTGCGGGCCGGCCTCCACGGTGCTGGTCAGCAGCTCGACCCGGTGCATGCGCAGGTCGTCGCGGTCGAATCGGAAGTGCACCTGGCGGTGGACCGTGAAGAGGGACGCCGCGGCGACCGGTCCGGCGCCCTGGACGGCCGGGCGCAGCGCGTAGGTGTACGTGTGGTCCGCGGTGACGTCCAGGGTGTCGGGGCCGGTCTCCTCGAAGCGGAGGGTGCCCTGCACGCGGGCGGCGGGATCGGCGAGGACGGCCCGCTCGGGGTCGAAGCGGACGAGCCAGCCGGCGAGGGCGTGGCGGCCGTCGTCGACCGGTGACTCGACGCTCCGGTCGAACTGCTCCAACTGGTCCGGGTCGAGCAGCAGCCGGGCGGGCCGGACGGTCGACCCGGACAGGACGGCGGGCTCCAGGGAGGAGGCCACCAGGTACTCCTTGGCGATGCCGAGGGCGGTGACGACCTGGCTCTCGGCGAAGTGGGAGGTGCGCCCGGTGACGGGCAGGTTGATGCCGGCGGCCCCGGTGCGGTACTCGGCGGCCGGGCTGCGGGCGAAGAGCCGCGCGGGCTCGCCGCCGGGGACGGTGCCCTGGGGGGCGAGCGGGACCACCGTGGTGCGCAGCGGCTCGGCCCGCTGGTCGACGGGGGGCTGGTACGGGTTGCGGACGCCCAGGTAGATGGCGGTGCCGAAGGCGAGGAGGATCAGCAGGACCAGCAGGAGCGCCTGGCGGGAGCCGGTGCGGCCCTCCCAGGCGGAGGGGCGGCTGCGGACGGCCTGGGCGTGCTCGCCCATCCGTTCCTGGGCCGAAAACTCCTGGAGGCGGGCAGCACGGACGAACGCCTCGTCGAAGACGACGGATCGGTACTCGTCCTCACCACCGCCGGGGAACCCCTCGGGCGTCCCCTCAGGCGGGTCGCCACGCCCTGCCATACCTTCAGGGTAGGTCCGCGGGGGCTTCGGTAAACGCCCAGGTACACGACAAGTTCGGAAGAATTCCGCCGTCGGGGTGTACGGGCCCTGGGGGGACGGGGCGGCGACCGCTATTCGGGCACGGCGGACCGGAGCGCGGGCGCGACGGCCGCGGGCGGAGCGGGGAGCGGCTTCGGCGTGTCGACGCCGGTGGTGGCCGGCGGCGGGACCGGTTCGTCGCGGTGGGCGGCGGCGCCCCGGTAGACGGCGCTGAAGGCCAGCGCGACCATGCCGATGCCCATGACGAGGGCGAGGAGCCAGGCCACCGGCCGGTGCCAGCGCGCGCTGCCCCGGTAGGGGCGCAGGGCGCCTCCGTGGCGCCCGTAGGGGCTGGCGTCGTCGCCGACGTCGTCGGGCTCGTAGGTGTGGCCTACGGGGTCGCGGCCGTCCTCGTAGGGGTCGTCGTCGGCCCCTCCGATGCCGGCCCGGGCGCGGGCGGCCTCGGCCTCCGCGCGGGCCTGGGCGGCGGCGAGGAGGCGTTCCACCGCCGTCGGCTCGTGGACGGGGGCGGCCCGTACGAACTCCTCGTCGAACACCACGGCGGCGTAGACCTCGTCGGCGCCTCCGCGGTCGACACGGTCCTCGGGGTCCCCGCCGTCCTGGAACGGCGTGCCCCCCACGTCGTCCGGCACGGATTCAGAGTAGACCCGCGAGGGGGTTTTGGGCAGGGAGAGTGCGAACCCTCCCCGCCCGTCCTGAAAGGAGGTGTTACCGCACGTGGCCGTCGCCGGTGACGATGTACTTGGTCGAGGTCAGTTCGGGAAGGCCCATGGGGCCCCGGGCGTGCAGCTTCTGGGTGGAGATGCCGATCTCGGCGCCGAAGCCGAACTGTCCGCCGTCCGTGAACCGGGTGGAGGCGTTCACGGCGACCGTGGTCGAGTCGACCAGCTGGGTGAAGCGGCGGGCCGCGGCCTGCGAGGTGGTGACGATCGCCTCGGTGTGGCCGGAGGACCACATCCGGATGTGCTCCACGGCCTTGTCGAGGGAGTCGACGACCGCGGCGGCGATGTCGTACGAGAGGTACTCGGTCTCCCAGTCGTCGGCGGTGGCCGGTACGACGGTGGCCTTGGAGCCCTCGGAGAGGGCGAGGACGCGCTCGTCGGCGTGGACGGTGACGCCGGCCTCGGCGAGGGCGGCGAGCGCCTTGGGCAGGAAGGCCTCGGCGACGTCCCGGTGGACGAGGAGGGTCTCGGCGGCGTTGCAGACGCTGACCCGCGAGGCCTTGGAGTTGATCAGGATGTCGACGGCCATGTCGAGGTCGGTCTGGGCGTCGACGTAGACGTGGCAGTTGCCGGTGCCGGTCTCGATCACCGGGACGGTGGACTCCTCGACGACCGTCCGGATGAGGGAGGCGCCGCCGCGCGGGATGAGCACGTCGACGAGGCCGCGGGCGCGCATCAGCTCGCGGACCGACTCGCGGGACTCGCCGGGGACGAGCTGGATGGCGTCGGCGGGCAGTCCGGCGCCGCCGATGGCGTCGCGCAGGACGGTCACCAGGGCGGTGTTGGAGGCGTACGCGGAGGAGGAGCCGCGGAGCAGGACGGCGTTGCCGGACTTGAGGCAGAGGGCGGCGGCGTCGACGGTGACGTTGGGGCGGGCCTCGTAGATGATGCCGACGACGCCGAGCGGGACGCGGACCTGGCGCAGGTCGATGCCGTTGGGGAGGGTCGAGCCGCGGACGACCTCGCCGACGGGGTCGGGCAGGGCGGCGACGTCGCGGACGTCGGCGGCGATGGCCCGGACGCGCTCCGGCGTGAGGGTGAGCCGGTCGATGATGGCCTCGCTGGTCCCGGCTTCGCGGGCCTTGGCGATGTCCTCGGCGTTGGCCTCGACGATCTCGGCGGTGCGGACTTCGAGGGCGTCCGCGATCGCCAGCAGGGCGTCGTCCTTGGCCGCGCGCGGGAGTGGCGCGATTTCGGCGGCGGCGCCACGGGCCCGGTAGGCGGCCCGGGCGACCGGGGAGAGGTTGTCGAGGGGCGTGAGCGAGGTCATGCCCGCAGGGTACTTGGCCCCCTGCGGACATCCCTCACGTATCCCGCACTCCGAGACGCGCCCCGGCGGGGGGACGGGCCCGGTTTCCGGGCCCGTGCCTCCGGCGCTCGGCGGACCGTGCCCCGGTGCTCAGCAGGCCGTGCCCCGGTGCTCAGCGGGCCGTGCCCCCAGTGCTCGGCGGGCCGTGCCCCGGTGCTGAGCAGGCCGTGCCACCGGTGCTCAGTAGGGGTGGACGCCGACCGGGGCGGCCGGCGGCGGGCCGTAGCCCTCCGCGATCCGCTGGTGGTAGGTCTCGCGGTCGATGACCTCCAGGCCGACGATCTCCCAGGGCGGCAGTTTGGCGGTCTGCCGGTGCTCGCCCCAGAGGCGCAGGGCGACGGCCGCGGCGTCGTGCAGGTCGCGGGCCTCCTCCCAGTACCGGATCTCGGCGTGGTCGTTGGCGTAGCGGCTGGTCAGCAGGAAGGGGTGGTCGTGGGCGAGCTGTTCGAGCCCGCGCCGGACCTCCTTCAGCGGCGACTCCACGCCGGAGACGCTGAGGGTGATGTGCCAGAGCTTGGACTCGGGCTGTTCCTTGGCTCGTGCCTCACGCGCCTCGCGTGACTCACGTGTCTCGGTGGTGGTCTCGGTCTTCCTGTCCGTTGACCTGTCCCGTGCCTCGTCGAAGTCGGCTCCGGCCTCGACACTGGTCAGGGCGCGTTCGGCGGTCCCGCGGGGCGGTGCCCCTGGGCGCGCTCGTCTCACCGGCGGCCTCCTGTGTGATGCGTGTGGTGCTGTACCCCGCCTTGGTCTTACCCCCGAGACAAAGTTGACCAGCCCGAGGCGGCACATGGGGCGGTTTTGGTAAACGTCCCTTCCGGATGGCCGGACTTTCAGCCGTTTCGGCGTGGGCGGTCAACGGGGTGTGGTGCGGTCAGCCGATGACGACCAGGTCGTCGCGGTGCACGACCTCGCGTTCGTACTCGGGTCCGAGCTCCGCGGCCAGCTCGTGGGTGGACCGGCCGAGCATGCGGGGGAGTTCCTTGGCGTCGAAGTTGACGAGGCCGCGGGCGACGGCCCGGCCGGCGGTGTCGCGCAGCTCGACGGGGTCACCGGCCACGAAGTCGCCTTCGACGGCCGCGACACCGGCCGCGAGCAGGGACTTCTTGCCCTCGACCACGGCGCGTACGGCTCCGTCGTCGAGGGTCACGGAGCCCTGCGGGGTGGAGGCGTGGGCCAGCCAGAGGAGCCGGTCGGCGGAGCGGCGGCCGGTGGAGTGGAAGTACGTGCCGGTGTCGCGGCCCGCGAGGGCGTCGGCGGCGCGGCTCGCGGAGGTGAGGACGACGGGGATGCCGGCGGCGGCGGCGATGCGGGCGGCCTCGACCTTGGTGACCATGCCGCCGGTGCCGACGCCCGCCTTCCCGGCCGAGCCGATCTCGACGTGGGCGATCGACTCGGGGCCGGTGACCTGCGCGATCCTCGACGTGCCGGGCTTGGACGGGTCCCCGTCGTACAGCCCGTCGACGTCGGAGAGGAGGACGAGCAGGTCGGCGCGGACGAGGTGGGCGACGAGGGCGGCGAGCCGGTCGTTGTCGCCGAAGCGGATCTCGTCCGTGGCGACGGTGTCGTTCTCGTTGACGACGGGCAGCGCGCCCATCGCGAGGAGCTGGTCGAGGGTCCGGTAGGCGTTGCGGTAGTGCGCGCGGCGGCTGGTGTCGTCGGTGGTGAGGAGGACCTGGCCGACGCGGACGCCGTAGCGGGCGAAGGAGGCGGTGTAGCGGGCGACGAGGAGGCCCTGGCCGACGCTGGCCGCGGCCTGCTGGCGGGCGAGGTCCTTGGGGCGGCGGGTGAGGCCGAGGGGGGCGAGTCCGGCGGCGATGGCGCCGGAGGAGACGAGGACGATCTCCTTCTCGCCGCCGCTGCGGACCTTGGCCAGGACGTCGACGAGGGCGTCGACGCGGTCGGCGTCGAGGCCCCCGGAGGCGGTGGTGAGGGAGGAGGAGCCGACCTTGACGACGATCCTGCGGGCCTCCGTCACGTACTGCCTCGTCACGTCCGTCTGTCCCGTCACCTGCGTCGCCACCTGCGTCGTCCTCACTCGGCCTCACGGCCTCACCCGGCTGTCCACGGCCGCGCGCTCCCCGCCGCGGCTGCCAGGCAATCTACGCGAGCCGGGAGGGCCGCCGCTCGTCCGTTTCGCTCTCTGGACCGGACGCGGCGGAGGTCCGTCCGGTGTTCCGCGGCACCAGGATCCGCCGGGAGACGAGGTAGGTGAAGGGGATCGCGACGACGGCGGCGACGAGGGGCGCGATCCGGTCGTCCATGCCGGCCCAGGTGACGAGCGCGTAGAGACCGACGCTCTGCACCAGGTAGTTGGTGACGTTGGTGAGGGGGAAGAGGGCGAACTTCTTCCAGGTCGGCCGGGTGCGGTAGGTGAAGTACGTGTTCAGGAAGAAGGAGCCGATCATGCTGAGGAGGAAGGCGAGGGAGTACGCGGCGAAGTACGGCATCCACGGGTGGAGGATCAGGTAGCACCCGAAGAACGTGCCGGTGTTGACCCCGCCGACGAGGGCGAAGCGGAGTATCTGCGCGAGCCGCTCCCGCCGCGGAGTGGGCTCCGGACGGGGACCGGTCTCCGGTCGCGGACCGCTTCCCCGGACCGCGGCCATCAGCGCTCCCGGTCGGAGGTCACGACGCGGATCCGCTCGGCGGCGGCGCGCTCGGCGGCCGCGCGGCCGAAGGAGCGGTGGGTCTCCTTGACGAGGAAGTGCGGGCGGCGCTTGGTCTCGTAGTAGATGCGGCCGATGTACTCGCCGATCAGTCCCAGCATCACCATCTGCACGCCGCCGAGCCCCACGATGATCGCCACCAGGGTGACGTATCCGGGGGCGGTGACGCCCTGGGTGAGGGCGGCCGCGGTCACCCAGACCGCGTAGAGGACGGCGAGGCCGCTGAGCGTCATCCCGAGCCAGAGGGCGATGCGCAGGGGCCGGTTGTTGAAGGAGATCAGCCCGTCCATGCCGTAGTTGACCAGGGAGCTGAACTTCCACTTCGTCTCGCCGCCCTCGCGTGCGGCGTTCTGGTAGTCGAAGGTGACGGTGTCGAAGCCGATCCAGGAGAAGAGCCCCTTGGAGAAGCGGTTGTACTCGGGCAGCGAGAGCAGGGCGTCGACGGCGGGGCGGGAGAGCAGCCGGAAGTCCCCGACGCCGTCGGTGAGTTCCACGTCGACCCAGCGGTTGACGGCCCGGTAGTACACGCGGCTGAGCGCCGAGCGGAGCTTCTTGTCGCCTTCGCGGGTGCGCCGCGCCATGACCTGGTCGTGGCCCTGGTGGTAGAGGTCGAGCATCCGGGCGAGCAGTTCCGGCGGGTGCTGGAGGTCGGCGTCCATGATCACCACGGCGTCGCCGGTGGACTTGCGGAGGCCCGCGAGCATGGCGGCCTCCTTGCCGAAGTTGCGGCTGAAGGAGGCGTACTGGGTGCGGTGCGGGTGCCGGGCGGCGATCTGGCGCAGTTTGCCCAGCGTTCCGTCGGAGCTGCCGTCGTCCACGTAACAGATCTCGTAGCCGACCGGGAGGGTGTCGAGCACCTGTCGCATGCGGGCGTCGAACCGCTCGACGACGTCCTCCTCGTTGTAGCAGGGGACGACGACGGAAAGCCTGGTCATGGAACGGTCACTCCAGAGGGATGGGCAAGAGTACGTCCTGACGGACCGCCACCGAGCTCTCCTGCGAGCAGCTCGGCCACGGTACGGAGCGGCGGTGACGACCCGGCGTCGCCCGAGTGACCGCCCCCGGTCGGCATGTCGTCCATGCAGCAAAGCATGCGGGGAAGATATTGATATACGTGGCATTTTCACCCATTCGTCACCCATTAGGACGACGCGCCACGGACCGTGGCCGGCTGGAGCGATGACCGTTGAGCAGGACGACCATCTCGGAGCACGGTGACGCGAGGGCGCGGGAGGACGGCGGGGACACCGACGGGGACGGCCTGCGACGGGCGTCGTCCGGGGTCGCCCTCGTGGTCGCCGCCTGCGCGGCGGCCCTGCTCGCGGTGGGGGCTTTCCTCGGCCTCTACGTGCGCCCCACGTCGGACGACTGGTGCGCCCTCTGGAAGACCCGGGACATGGGCGTCCTGGGGATCACCGCCGACTTCTACAGCACCCAGAACGGGCGCGTCACCAACGCCTTCCTGACCGGCCTGATCTACTCCGGCGACATGCGGGGGCCGAAGCTGCTGCCCGCCGTCCTCGTGATCGCGCTCGGCGGCGGGCTGTTCTTCCTCGGCCGCGCGGCCCTGCGCTCCCTGGGCCTGCGCCGGCCGCCCGCCGCGCCGCTCGTGGCCGCCGTGGCGCTCCTCTCGGCGCTGCTGTTCTTCGCCGGCACCCGCTCGTACCAGGTGCTGCTGTGGGCGCCCGCGACCATCTCCCACACCCTGCCGAGCGTGATCGGCCTCTGGGCCGTGCTCGCCGCCGTCCGGGCCGCGCACCACGCGCCGCGGTGGGCCCGGGGCGCGGCGGTGGGGTCCGCGCTGGTGACCGGGGCGGCGCTCGGGATGCTCAGCGAACCGTTCACCCTGGTGGCCGGGCTGCTCGCCGCCACCACCGGCGTCCTCTGCCTGCCCCGGCTCGGCTGGGCCGGGGACCGGTACGTCTCCACCTGGTGCGCGGCGGCCTGCCTCGGGCTCGCCACCGGCCTCGCCCTCCTCTACACCTCGCCCGGCGCCCGGTGGCGGCGCGAGCAGCACCCCCAGGAGCCGCTGTCGATGGCCGGGATCGGCGAGACGTTCCACGACTGGTGGCGCGTCTGGCAGACGATCGGCGGCCAGGGGGCGTACGCGGGAGCCGTCGCCGTCGGCGCGCTCCTCGGCCTGGCCCTGGCCGCCGGGCGGCCGGAGCGGGACCGGACGGGCGGCCGCGACCGCCCCGCCGGCCTCCCCCCGCGCCGGCTCCTCCGCGTCGTGGTGCTCCTGCCCGTCCCGCTGGTCCTCCTCGCGAGCCTGGCCGTCGTCCACGGACTGCGCAGCGGTTACGGCGACACCGGCTGGACCTACGGCCGCACCTGGACGAGCTTCCTGTTCCCGCTGCTGCTCGCCCTCTGCGCGTACGGCACGTGGGGCGGGTACCTGCTGGGCCGGCGCCTCCTGGCCCCCGTCCCGCGCCCCGCCGGACGGGCCGCCGCGCTGGTCGCGGCGGGCGCGGTCGCCCTCGGCGGGGCGGCGGCCCTGGTGCAGCCGGTGTACGGGCTGACCACGGCCACGGTGGTGCGGAGTGTCGCGTGGGACCGCCAGAACGCCCGGATCCGGGCCGAGGCCGCGGCGGGCGACCGGGACGTCGTCTACCGGCCGCTCCTCATCGGCGGCCTCAGCGAGCCCCTGTTCGCCTCCTCGTACGAGCGGGACTGGGCGGCGCGGTGCACCGCCACGTACTACCGCGTGGACCGCATCCACCGACCGCCGGACACGCCGTAGGCGGGTGTCCGGCGAAGAGGGCCCGGCCTGGCCGACAGGCCGTGGGTCTCCCCGGACGGTGGGTACGCGAAGGCGGGGTACCCCGTGGGGGCACCCCGCCTCGCGTGTGGATCGCGCGCGTCAGCCGGCGGCGCGGGCCGCGCGGTTCGCGCCCCAGCCCTCCCAGGCGGACGTGATCATGGAACGGACGTCGTGCTGCGCCTTCCAGCCCAGCTCCGACTCGATGCGCTCGGCCGAGGCGACCACGCGGGCCGGGTCGCCCGGACGGCGCGGGGTGACCAGCGGCTCGACGCTGTGGCCGGTGATCTCGTTGATGAGGTTCACCATCTCGCGCACCGACACGCCCTCGCCGCGCCCGATGTTCAGGGTCAGCGTGGCGGTCTCGCCGGCCTCGCCCGCCGCGACGAGCGCGCGGGCGGCGGCCAGGTGCGCGTCCGCGATGTCGGCGACGTGGATGTAGTCGCGGATGCAGGTTCCGTCCGGCGTCGGGTAGTCGTCACCGAAGATGCGCGGGGACTCGCCGGCGTCGAGGCGCTCGAAGACCATCGGCACCAGGTTGAACACACCGGTGTCGGCGAGCTCGGGGGCCGCGGCGCCCGCCACGTTGAAGTACCGCAGGCAGGCGGTGGACAGGCCGTTCGCCTGGCCGGCGGCGCGCGCCATCCACTCGCCGACGAGCTTGGTCTCACCGTACGGGCTGAGAGGCAGGCACTCGGTGTCCTCGGTGACGAGGTCCACGTCGGGCATCCCGTAGACGGAGGCGGAGGAGGAGAAGAGGAAGCTCTTCACACCCGCGGCCGCCGCCGCTTCGAGGATGACCTGGAGGCCCGTCACGTTCTCGCGGTAGTAGTACAGCGGCTTCTCGACGGACTCGCCGACCTGCTTCTTGCCGGCCAGGTGGACGATGCCCTTGATCCGGTGCTCGCGCAGCACCCGGTCGAGGAAGTCGCGGTCGAGGACCGTGCCCTGCTCCAGGACGATGCCCTCGGGGACGCGCGCGGGGTTGCCGGTGCTGAGGTCGTCGACCACGACGACGTGCTCGCCGCCCTCGGTCATTGCTTTGACGACGTGGGAACCGATGTAACCGGCGCCGCCGGTGATGAGCCAGGTCATTCGGACAGTGTAGTCACAGCCCCCGAGCCCCTCCGGGGGCTGGGGAAGCGGCCTCGGACACACGGAAGCCCCGCCCGGACGCCCCGCCGGACGAGCTTCCGGCGGGACTCGGGGGCGGGGCTTTCGGGCGGCTCTAGCGTTCGATCTCCTCGAACGCCGACTCCCACTGGTCGAGGACGTGCGGCAGTGCCAGGTGCGCGACGTGCTCACGCCCGGCGCTGCCGTACCGCTGCCTCAGCTCGCCGTCGTCCATGAGCTCGCCGAGCGCGGCGGCCAGGCCCGGCACGTCCGCCGGCGGCACCAGGGTGCCCGTGACGCCGTCCGCGACGAGTTCCCGGACACCGCCGGAGACGTCGAAGCTCACACACGGCACACCGCAGGCGGCGGCCTCGGCCAGCGCCATCGGCCGGCCCTCGCGCTCACTGCTGATCGCGACGATGGACAGCTCGCGGTAGGCGGACGCCATGTCCTTGGCCGTGCCGCGGAAGACGACCTGGTCGGCGACGCCGAGGTCGGCGGCGGTCATCCGCAGCTCGCTCTCCAGCGGACCCTCGCCGAAGAGGTGCAGCTCCCAGCCCTCGCGGCCCTTGTGGGCCTGCGCGAAGGCCTCGATCATCCGGTCGTACCGCTTGATCGGGTCGAGACGGCCCACCGCACCGATCTTGCGGGTGTCGAGCGGCGCCTTCTCGTCCGGGTAGAACGGCAGCGGGTTCGGCATGACCCGCACGTTCGGCACGCGCTGGTTGACGAACTCGACCGCGTCGCCCTCGGAGAGCACCAGCGTCTGCTCGAGCTCCGGGTAGTGACGCCGGATCAGCGACAGGTTGGCGCTGCGCTTCGCCTGCGCGAAGGACTCGTGGTACTGCCCGATGCCCTTCAGGTGCCGCCACTTCAGCGGCATGATCCAGTCCACCGCCCACGGCGAGCCGAAGACGATGTAGCCGTCCCGCACCTCGGCGAGCTTCCGCTCCAGCTCCGCGCGCGCGTGGTCGCGCTCGGCCCGGGCACGCCGGGTCTCGGCGCGGCGCGCCAGGCTGAGCCGGTCCCCGACCGTGCGCACGGGCGACTTGGGCTCGACGGGCGCCGGGTAGAGCGTCGTGTGCCGGTACGTGCGCTCGGCGTTGTACGGGAAGGGCTCGGGGCTCGGACGGATGCCGATCAGCTCCACCCGGTGACCGCGCTCCCCCATGCCCTGGGCGAGGGTGTGCAGCACCCGCTGGGATCCGCCCATCGAGTCGACGTCGATACCGACGAAGAACACGTTCTTGCGGGCAGGGGAGGCCTCAGTCATGGGTGCCGCCTTCGAAAAAAGCGTCGACCACCATCTTGCTGGCGTGGCCGGTCTCGTACGAGCAGAACATTTCCTGGAAGCGCGCGTACCGCTGCGCGTGCCGCTCCTGGACGCCGTCCAGGTCCCGCACGGCCGCCGCGAGGTCCTCGGTGGTCGTCAGCATCGGGCCGGGCGCGATCTCTTCGAGGTCGTAGTACGTGCCGCGGTCGCCGCCCCGGTAGGCCTCGTAGTCGTCCGTGTAGAGCAGGATCGGACGGCCGGTGTTGGCGTAGTCGAACATCAGCGACGAGTAGTCCGTCAGGACCGCGTCCGACAGCAGCATCAGGTCGTTGATGTCGGCGAACGTGGACCCGTCGCGGAGGAAGTGGCCGAGCTCCGGGGCGATCTTGAAGTTGTCGTACGGGTGGGTGCGCACGACGATCACCCACTCGTCGGACAGGTACGGGGCCAGCTCCTCGAAGTCCACCCGGACCGACTGGCCCGTGCGGCGCGCCGCGTCGCGGAACGTCGGGGCGTACAGCAGCACCTTGCGGTCGGCGGGGATGTGCAGGGCCTCGCGGGCGGCGGCCACGCGGGCCTGCTGCTCCGGCTCGGCCCAGCGCACCAGCACGTCGTTGCGCGGGTAGCCGGAGCGGATCAGGTCGGCCGAGACCTCGAAGGCCGGCACGAAGGTCCGCTCGAACTCGGCGCTCGGGCAGACCAGCGCGTCCCAGCGGGCCACGCCTGCCCGGAACTGCTCCTGCTCGGCGGCCGACGCCTGGCGCAGCGACGGCACGTCGAAGCCCATCGCCTTGAACGTCTGCCCGTGCCAGGTCTGCAGGTACCGGGTGCCCTTCGGCTTCGGGTACAGGTACGGCAGGTTGTGGGAGTCCACCCAGTACGTGGCCCGGGCCAGCGCGCGGCCGTACGCGAAGCTGCCGCGCCGGACCAGCGGGACGCCCTTCGGGAACGAGGCACGGTTGCCGGAGTACACCCAGACCACGTCGATCGGGAGGTTCCGGCGCTTGAGCTCCTCGTAGATGTAACGGGGGTTGTCCGCGTAGCCGCGGCCCTCCATCGCCTCGAAGACGGCGAGGCTGCGCTTGCGCGGCAGCTTGGAGACGACGTCGTACGCCGTGGCCTTGCCCTCGTTGCCGACCAGGATCTTCTTGACCTTGCCGACCTTGGCCTTCGCCTTGCGGGCGTACGGGCCGAGCGGTTCGAGCGACTTGAGGACGCCGGACCGCTGCCAGGTCACCTCAAGCCGTCCGGCACCCTTCTGCTCCGCCTTGACGCGGAGGTAGTGGATGCCGAACTTGTGGTAGGTCACGGTGGCGCGGTAGTCGGGCTGGTCGTGCTCGGCCAGCAGGACGTCCGTGCGCTGGGCGCCGTCGCGCTCCAGGGCGACGACCGGATGCCTGCGGGTCGCCACGCCGACCTTGCCGACCGGCACCTTGCGCAGGTCGAGCTCGGCCGCCGACACGTACTGCCCGTCACCGTCGGGACGCAGGACCAGCGGCACGGCCAGCGGCTTCTTGTGGGCGGCCAGCTTGATCGACGCCACGGTGCCGTCGGTGATGAGACCGGCCGGGTCGTACGTGCGGATCTCCAGGCACAGGACCGGGCCGCGCATCTTCACCGAGGTCAGCTCGTGGCGGAGACGGCCGCTGGTGAGGACCTGGCGGCTCATGTGCCACTCGCTGATGTCCAGCTCGGTGCGGCTCGCCTCGTCGGCGGGGGCGACGGCGCCCCAGTAGGCGGCCTCGCCGTCCTCGGTCACGAAGCGGGGGGCGAGCTGCGGACGGCCCAGCTGGCGGGCGGCGACCTGGAGCTCCTCCAGGCGGCCGGTGCGCAGCAGGTGGATGCAGATGCGCTCCTCGCGGGAGAGCCGGGCGAAGGTCTCGTCCGCGATCTCGTCGAGGTACGGGTTGACCACGTCGGCGAACTCGGCGATCCAGTCGAGGTCGCGGAAGACCAGGTCGCCCAGGTACAGGCGGAAGTCGTGCCGGAGGAACTTGTAGTCCTTCTCGGCGCGCAGGCCCGCGCGGCCGGTCTCCTCGAACCAGGCGTCGATGAGCCGGGCCACGCCGATGCGGTCCACCACGTTCTGGATCTTGTGGCGGCTGGAGGAGATGGAGACGCTCTCCGGCGCGAGGCGCCAGGTGTAGACCGACCACGGGACGACGGCGAAGGACTCCGCGAGCGAGAAGGCCTGCGCGGAGAACAGCTGGTCCTCGTAGTGGATGCCCTCGGGGAAGGTGAGGGCGTTGTCCCGGATGAAGGCCGTCCGGTAGAGCTTGTTCGTCGACAGGTGATCGAAGAAGTACTCGGGCCGCTCGGCGATGCCGTTCACGACCCGGCGCTCGGTGAAGAGGTGCGGGTACCAGAGGCCGGTGGTGTTCGTCTCCTCGAAGAGACGGGTCACCTCGCCGGTCACGAAGTCGACGCCGGTCTCCTCGGCGACGAGGAGCAGGCTCTTGCAGGCGTGCCGGGGCAGCTCGTCGTCGCTGTCCAGGAACATGACGTGCGCGGCGCGCGCGACCTCGATGCCGCGGTTGCGGGGCGCGCTGCAGCCGCCGCTGTTCTGCTCCAGCCGCACGTAGCGCACGCGCGGGTCGGAGGCCTCAAGAGAACGCGCGACGCGCTCGGTGCCATCGGTCGAACAGTCGTCGGCGATGATCACTTCGAGGTTGTTCAGGGTCTGGTCGAGCACCGACCGGACCGCTCGCGGGAGCCGTTCCTCATCGTTGTAGACGATGATGACGACGCTCACATCAGGGACGTCGTTAGTCGGCATCCAAGTCCTCTCACAAGTGCGTGCGGCCAATCCGGCGCCTGGCCGTCTCGCCACGGCGCTGCCCGCGCCCCGGGTCACGGCGCGTGTCGGCTTCGGTGGTGTCGGGTGCCGCCCCAGCCTGTCCGATCAGCGCCACCCAGCGACCGGCAAGACTACCGGCGGGATGAATTGTTCCATAATTGCTCCGCCGCACCTTCGGTGATGTTCACCGCATCGCAACAAGCCTCTTGAACCGCCCGGCCAGCACCTGCCGGGCGCCGACCGCGCCTCCGGCGAGTCGGAGGACGAGCCCGCGCCGCGCCGACGCCACGACCTGCACGAGCAGGGGCCGCCCGAGCCGTCCGGCGACGACGCCCCGCCGGCCCGCGAAGCCCCGCGGGGCCCGCACCTCGGCACGCCCGGTCGAGCCGTCCGCGTACCGCAGCTCGGCGTGGAGCGACCACGCGGCGAGCCGGCCCGGCCGGAGCAGCCGCGCGGTCGGCACCCGCACGGTGGCGGTCCAGCCCCCGGCGGCGGGCACCAGCGGCGCCTCGACCGGCAGTTCCTCCGCCGACACCCGCTCGGTGAACTCCACCTTCAGGTCGGTGGGGCGCAGCGCGGCGACCCGGCCGTACAGGTCGTGCACCGTCAGGGTCAGCCGGGTCGTCCCGCCGACGGCCACCTCCCCGTCCACGGCGACCGGCAGTTGGGCCGGCGCCAGCTCCGCGAGACCGTCCAGCGGTACGTCGGCGGGGGCGGCGGCCAGCACCGGGGTGCCGTCCTCGGCGCGCGGGTACGGGGGGACCAGCCTGGGCGTCGGGGAGGCCAGTTCGACGAACCGGGTCAGCTCGCCGCCCTCGGGCGCGTCGACGAGGGCCGTGAGCGCGGCGTGCAGCCAGCGGGACGGTGCCTGGGCCGCCGCGACGGCGGCGTCGTCGAAACCGGCCAGGTGGGCACGGGTCGCCTTCCACCAGTCGGTCCGGTAGGAGCCGGTCCGCTGCGGCAGTTCGCGCAGGTACATGGGGAGGTCGTAGTCCAGGAACTTCGTCTGCGCGGCGACGGCGAGCGCGGGGCGGTCCGCGGCGCGGAACACGTCGACGACGGCGGCGTGCGCGGCGATCCGGTGCTCCCAGTTGGCCGGCGAGGCGCGGCGCAGCGAGATGGACAGGGTCGCGGCCTGGCGCCGCACGTGCCACACGTACACCGGCACGTCGGTCACGGCGAGGCGCGGGGCGGCGGCCTGGACGCGGGCGCTGAAGACGAAGTCCTCGTAGTGGAAGGCGCCGTCGGGGAAGCGGATCGCGTGCGCGTCGAGGAAGTCGCGGCGGTACAGCTTGTTGACCGACAGCGTGTCGAGGACGAACTCGGGGTGCTCCTCGATGCCTTCGAGCACGGTCCCCGGGAGCGTCGCCCCCCGCGAGACGTCGTACAGCGACGGCGCCCACACCGTCTCGCGGCCCTCGGGCAGCTCCCGCCGCACGCACACGCCGGCGACGACGTCCGCGCGCTCCGCGGTCGCGACGGCCAGCAGCCCGTCGACGGCGCCGGGCATCAGCAGGTCGTCGCTGTCCAGGAACAGGACGTACGGGTGGACGGCGGCGGCGACACCGTCGTTGCGGGGCGTCCCGCAGCCGCCGCTGTTCTCCTCCCGGATCAGCGGCCGGACCCTCGGATCGTCCGCGAAACCGGCGAGCACCCCGGGCGTGTCGTCCCCCGACGCGTCGTCCACGACGACGACCTCACCGACCGCGTCGCCCTGCGCCAGGGCGGACCGGATCGCGTCGCCGACGCACGCCGCGTCGTTGTACGCGATGACGACGACACTCACACGATCCGCGACCTGCGGGGCAGCACTCTCACTCACCCCAGAATCCTACGGGAGCCCCTCCCCGGCCCCCTCACACGGCGAGACCCCAAAGGGCCCCGCCGGCGTCGGGCGGCTGCGCCGGGCCGACCGGCGGACCGGCGCAGCGCCCGGACCCGCTAGAACGGGTCGAACTCGTCGTACTCGCGCTGGGCGTCGTCGCGGGCGGCGTCGCGGTCGCGGCGGCGCTGGGCGGCGGGACGGGGGGCTTCGAGGCGGTGGTCCTCGCCGCGGCGGCCGAGCATCTCGGCGCCGGCCATCATGGAGGGTTCCCAGTCGAAGACGACGGCGTTGTCCTCGGAGCCGATGGCGACGCCGTCGCCGGCGCGGGCGCCGGCCTTGAGGAGGCGGTCCTCGACGCCGAGGCGGTTGAGGCGGTCGGCGAGGTAGCCGACGGCCTCGTCGTTGTTGAAGTCGGTCTGGCGGACCCAGCGCTCGGGCTTCTCGCCGCGCACCCGGTAGACGTCCTCGGCCTCGTCGTAGATGACGGTGAAGCCGGCGTCGTCGACGGCCTTGGGGCGGATGACGATACGGGTCGCCTCCTCCACCGGCTTGGCCGCGCGCGCCTCGCCGACGATGCCGGCGAGGGCGAAGGAGAGCTCCTTCAGGCCCGTACGGGCGACGGCGGAGACCTCGAACACCTGGTAGCCGCGCTCTTCGAGCTCCGGGCGGATCATGTCCGCGAGGTCCTGGCCGTCCGGGATGTCGATCTTGTTGAGGACGACGATCCGGGGCCGGTCCTCCAGGCCGCCGTACTGCTTCAGCTCCTCCTCGATGATGTCGAGGTCGGAGACCGGGTCGCGGTCGGACTCCAGCGTCGCCGTGTCGAGGACGTGGACGAGGACGGAGCAGCGCTCGACGTGGCGCAGGAACTCCAGGCCAAGGCCGCGGCCCTGGCTCGCGCCGGGGATCAGGCCGGGGACGTCGGCGATCGTGTAGACGGTGGAGCCGGCGGTGACGACGCCCAGGTTCGGGACGAGCGTCGTGAAGGGGTAGTCGGCGATCTTCGGCTTGGCGGCCGAGAGCACGGAGATGAGCGAGGACTTGCCGGCGCTCGGGTAGCCGACGAGCGCCACGTCGGCGACCGTCTTGAGTTCCAGGACGACGTCCCCCGCCTCGCCGGGCTCGCCGAGGAGCGCGAAGCCGGGCGCCTTGCGGCGGGCCGAGGACAGGGCCGCGTTGCCGAGGCCGCCGCGGCCGCCCTGGCCGGCGATGAAGGTGGTGCCCTGCCCGACCAGGTCGGCGAGGACGTTGCCCTGCTTGTCGAGGACGACGGTGCCGTCGGGTACGGGCAGGATGAGGTCTTGGCCGTCCTTGCCGGAGCGGTTGTCGCCGGCGCCCGGCTGGCCGTTGGTGGCCTTGCGGTGCGGCGAGTGGTGGTATTCGAGGAGCGTGGTGATGGCCTGGTCGACGACCAGGATCACGTCGCCGCCGCGACCGCCGTTGCCGCCGTCGGGTCCGCCGAGCGGCTTGAACTTCTCCCGGTGAACGGAGGCGCAGCCGTGGCCTCCGTTACCCGCGGCGACGTGCAGCTCGACGCGGTCCACGAAGGTGGTCATGGTGGTGCCTCCAGAGAGTTACGTGCGGAATGTCTATCTAGTAACACGCGAAAGGCGGACCCGCTTCCCGTACGGGAAGTGAGGTCCGCCTCCGCAAAGAGTTCCGATCAGGCGACCGGAACGATGTTCACGACCTTGCGGCCACGGTGGGTGCCGAACTGCACCGCACCGGCCTGCAGGGCGAACAGCGTGTCGTCGCCGCCACGGCCGACGCCCGCGCCCGGGTGGAAGTGGGTGCCGCGCTGGCGGACCAGGATCTCACCAGCGTTGACGGCCTGACCGCCGAAGCGCTTCACGCCGAGCCGCTGGGCATTGGAGTCGCGCCCGTTCCGGGTGGACGATGCGCCCTTCTTGTGTGCCATGTCTCAGTCCCTCTTACTTCGCAGCCGCGGGGATACCGGTGACCTTGATCGCCGTGTACTGCTGGCGGTGACCCTGGCGACGGCGGTAGCCGGTCTTGTTCTTGTAGCGCAGGATGTCGATCTTGGCGCCCTTGTGGTGGTCCACGACCTCGGCCGTGACCTTGATACCGGCCAGGACCCACGGGTCGCTGGTCACGGCGTCGCCGTCGACAACGAGCAGGGTCGAGAGCTCGACCGTGTCGCCAACCTTGGCAGTGGAAATCTTGTCAACCTCAACGATGTCGCCGACAGCAACCTTGTGCTGGCGACCACCGCTGCGCACGATGGCGTACACGCGGATCTCTCTCTCACTCGGGATGGAAACCTCTGAAGCCAGCCGCTCACACGGGCCCGGGGGCCCGCGGCGTTCCGGAATCGGACGAGCGGCCTCTCCCGGCGAGCGGGAGGGAGGTGCTCAGAGGCGCGACGTGCGATCAGACACGCCGACGGTCTAGGTTACGGGCGGCTGCCACAAGGGGTCAAATTCGCCCGAGCGGGTGCGGGCCGCCCCCGTGGAGGGACGGCCCGCACCCGGTGGATCAGTCCTGGGCCGGAGCCGTGGTCTTCTCCGCCGCCTTCTTGGCCGGGGCCTTCTTGGCGGTGGTCTTCTTGGCCGCGGTCTTCTTGGTCGCCGCCGTCTTCTTGGTGGCGGCCTTCTTGGCCGTGGCCTTCTTGGCGGTCTTGCGGGCCGCCGTCTTCTTGGCCGGGGCCGCCTCGGTGTCGTCGGCGTCGGCCGGCGCCTCGGGGGCCTCGGCCGGAGCCGTGGTCACCACGACGACGGCGGCCTCCTCGGCGCCCGCGGGCGAACCGGCGGGAGCGGTGGCCTTGCGGACCACCCGGCGGCGGGCACGCGGCGCGGCGGCCACGGGGGCCTCCTCGACGACGGGCTCGGCGACCGGCTCCACGACGGGCTCCGGCTCCGGGGCGGCCTCGGCGACCGGCTCGGCGACGACGACCGGCTCGGCGACGACCTCGGCGACCGTCTCCGTGGTGGAGACGACCGGGGAGGTCACCCGGCGGGTCGCGCGGCGACGGCCGCGCGGGGCCGGGGCGGCGGTCTCCTCGACCACCGGCTCGGCCTCTACGGCGGGCGCCTCCACGACGGGCGCGGGCTCCGCGACCGGCGCGGGGGCGGCGACGGGCTCCGGCTCGTACACGACGGCCTCGGTCTCGACGACCGGCGCCGGGGCGACCGGGGCGGACACCCGGCGGGTCGCGCGGCGGCGGCCACGACCGCGCGTGGCGGCGGCCTCGGCCTCGGCGGCGGAGCCGTACAGCTCCTCGTCCGGGGCGATCGGCTCCGGCAGGGCGATCGGGGCGGCGAGCTCCGCCGCGACCTCGTCCTCGGTCTCGACCTCGGCGTCGGCCTCCGGGGCCTCCACCTGCTCGTGCTCGTGGACGTGCTCGGCGCCGCCGCGGCCGCGCTTCTTCGAGCGCTTGCCGCCGCCACCGCCACCGGCGGTGGCCGGCTGCTCCATGTGGACGATGACGCCGCGGCCGTTGCAGTGGACGCAGGTCTCGGAGAAGGACTCCAGGAGGCCCTGGCCGACCCGCTTGCGGGTCATCTGCACCAGGCCGAGCGAGGTGACCTCGGCCACCTGGTGCTTGGTCCGGTCCCGGCCCAGGCACTCCAGGAGGCGGCGCAGCACCAGGTCGCGGTTGGACTCCAGGACCATGTCGATGAAGTCGATGACGACGATGCCGCCGAGGTCGCGCAGCCGCAGCTGACGCACGATCTCCTCGGCCGCTTCGAGGTTGTTCCTCGTCACGGTCTCTTCGAGGTTGCCGCCCTGGCCGGTGAACTTGCCGGTGTTGACGTCGACGACGATCATCGCCTCGGTCTTGTCGATCACCAGCGAACCGCCGGACGGCAGCCAGACCTTGCGGTCCAGCGCCTTCATCAGCTGCTCGTCGATCCGGTACGTCGCGAAGACGTCGACCTCGCTGGTCCACTTGGACAGACGGTCGGCCAGGTCGGGCGCGACGTGCGAGACGTACCCGTGGATCGTCTCCCACGCGTCGTCGCCGCTGACGATGACCTTGGAGAAGTCCTCGTTGAAGATGTCGCGGACGACCCGGACGGTCATGTCCGGCTCGCCGTAGAGCAGGCTCGGCGCGGACGACGAGATCTGGGCGGCCTTCTTCTGGATGTCGGCCCACTGCGCCTGGAGGCGCTCGACGTCACGGCGCAGCTCGTCCTCGCTCGCACCCTCGGCGGCGGTGCGCACGATGACGCCCGCGTCCTCGGGGACGATCTTCTTGAGGATGGTCTTCAGACGCGCGCGCTCGGTGTCCGGGAGCTTGCGGCTGATGCCGGTCATCGAGCCCTCGGGCACGTACACGAGGTAGCGGCCGGGCAGCGAGACCTGGCTGGTCAGGCGGGCGCCCTTGTGACCGATCGGGTCCTTCGTGACCTGGACGAGGACCGACTGGCCGGACTTGAGGGCGGACTCGATGCGGCGCGGGCCGTGGCCCATGCCGAGCGCCTCGAAGTTGACCTCGCCGGCGTACAGGACGGCGTTGCGGCCCTTGCCGATGTCGACGAAGGCGGCCTCCATGGACGGCAGGACGTTCTGGACCTTGCCCAGGTAGACGTTGCCGACGTACGAGGTGGCCTGCTCCTTGTTGACGTAGTGCTCGACGAGCACGTTGTCTTCCAGGACGCCGATCTGGGTGCGCTCGCCGTTCTGGCGGACGACCATGACGCGCTCGACGGCCTCGCGGCGGGCCAGGAACTCGGCCTCGGTGATGATCGGGACGCGGCGGCGGCCCTGCTCGCGGCCCTCGCGGCGGCGCTGCTTCTTGGCCTCCAGGCGGGTCGAGCCCTTGATGGACTGGACCTCGTCCGCGCCCGTACCGGGCTCGGCCTTCTCGCGCGCCGGGCGGGGCTCGCGGACCTTGACGACCGTGCGGACGCCCTCGTCGTCGGCGCCCTCGGCGTCGGCGGCGGCGTCCCCGCTGCGACGGCGGCGGCGACGGCGACGGCGGGAGCTGCTGGAACCGCCGGTGAAGCCCTCGGCCTCGTCCGACTCGTCCTCGTCCTCGGCCTCCTCGGCCTCGTCCTCGGCGTGCGGCTCCTCGCCCTCCTCGGCCTCGTCGACCTCGGTGAGCTCACCGCGACGGCGGCGACGGCCACCGCGGCGGCGACGGCGGGACGGGCGGTCCTCGTACTCGTCCGCGTCCTCGGCCTCTTCGGCCTCCTCGGCCTCGTCCGCGACGGCCTCGACCTCGGGCTCGTCGGCGACGGTGGCCGGGACGGGCTCGACGGCGACGGGCTCGCCGCGGCGGCGACGGCGACGGC
This sequence comes from Streptomyces sp. LMG1-1-1.1, assembly GCF_040815545.1. NCBI lineage: Bacteria > Bacillati > Actinomycetota > Actinomycetes > Kitasatosporales > Streptomycetaceae > Streptomyces > Streptomyces sp. LMG1-1-1.1. The sequence goes on from NZ_JBFPNH010000028.1 coordinate 118,118, forward strand.
GGGAGCCGGCCTCGGCACGCTCGGCGGGCTCCGGCGCCTCGACGACCTCGGCCTCGGCCTCGGCGACCTCGACCTCGACCTCCTCGACCGTCTCGTCCTCCTCCGGCTCCACCGTGACGGCGGCGGCGGCCGCGGCGGCGGTCTCCGGGGTCTGGAACATGGGCTCCGCGAAGACCGGGGCCTGGAAGACGGCGACGGCGGGGCGCGCGGCGCGGCGCGTCTCCCTGACCGGGGCCGGCTCGGAGGTGAACTGCGGGGAGGTCGCGCGGCGGCGGCCGCGGCCACGGGTGGCCGCGGTCTCGGCGGCGGCGACCTCGGCCTCTTCGGCGGCGATCTGCGCGACGGTGGACGACGGCAGCGCCTCGCCGGTGACGGCGGCCTCGGTGGTCACCTCGGGCGAGGTGGCCTTACGGGTGGCACGGCGGCGGGTGCGGGCGGGCGCGGGGGCCTCGGCGGCGGCGGTCTCCACGGCCGGCTCGGCGGCCGGAGC
>NZ_JBFPNH010000029.1:0-25366 GCF_040815545.1 Streptomyces sp. LMG1-1-1.1
GGGAGGGCGTGGGGATCGGCGTGACCGGCATCCCGCCCAGGCGGGCGGCGCCGCCGGTCGCCCGGGGGTCGGGCACCCGCGCGGGGGCGTCTGCCGGCGCCTCGGCCTGCTCGGTCGCGCCCGCGACCGGCCACTCCGCCGGGGTGCGCGGGTCGGCGGTCCGGGGCGCGCCCCAGGAGACCTTCTGGTCGAGGTCGCCGCCGAAGCCGGTCTGCCGGGCACTGTCCGCCTGCCAGGCCGAGGCCGGCTCCGGAGCGGCCGGCTCCTCGTCGAAGAAGACGGGCCCGGTCTCCTCCACCGCCGGTACGGGTACGTGAGCCTGCGCCGGAGCCGCGGCCCGTTGCTGCGGCTGGGCCGCGACGGGCCCGTGCTGAGCCGGCACGGAAGCGGCGGGCCGGACGACGTCGGGGGCCTGTACGGGGCCGGGGGCCTGGGTCTGCACGGGGCTCGGGCCGTGGGTCTGCACGGGGGCGGGGCCCTGGGCGCGTACGGGGTCGGGAGTCCGGACCGGCTCGGGGGTCCGTACCGGGTCCGGGGTCCGGGCCGGCTCCGGGGTCCGGGCGGGCTCCGTGTGGCGGGACGGTTCCGTGTGGCGGGCCGGCTCCGTGTGGCGGGCCGGTTCCGTGTGCCGGACCGGTTCCACGGGCTCCGCGGGCCGGGCGGAGGCCGGTGCGGAGGCCTGGACGGGCGCCGGTGCGGGTCCGGAGGCCAGGATCGGGCCGGCCGGGATGGCCGAGGCGGGCGGGTGGGGCGGGAACTGGCCCTCCGGGGGCGCGGGCCGGCTCGTACCGGGTACCCACGCGCCGCCGTTCCAGTACCGGATGTATCCGGGAATGGACGGGTCCGGGTAGTACCCCGCCTGCGGTACCTCTTCGCCGCCTCCGGGAGGAGTAGCCACTGCCCCGACTCCGTTCAGTCACAACGCGTTTGATCCGCACGGCCGCGCGCCGGGCGTGCCGCGCCCAAGGAGGACAGTAACGAAGAACGTCCCCGAGGGAACAAAGAGCCCGCGAGAAAGGCCGCCTTCGGGGGACGCGTACCGGAATCGATCACTCCCGGTGATGTTCGGGCCGGTGCATCCGGCCCCTCGTCCGACCGCCGGCGACCGGCTTCCCACCCGGTTTCCCGCCCCGCTTCCTGCCCGGCGTGCCCCCGGAAAAACTTCCCCGAAAAAACTTCCCGAAGTCGCGTAATGAACCGCGGGCACCCCGCTCTCTCCCTGTGAAGGCCCGCACGGGGCCGTCCGAGACAGGGAGCGCGACCATGCAGAACACCGACAACACCACCGTCGAGCGCGAGCTGGAGCTGAAGCTGGTGCTCTCCCCCGAGCGCGCCATCCCCGTCCCCGCACGGCTCGCCTACCGCACCGACGACCCGTACGCCGTCCACATCACCTTCCACGTCGGCACGGAGCACCCGGTCAACTGGACCTTCGCGCGCGAACTCCTCGTCGAGGGCGTCTTCCGGGCCTGCGGCCACGGGGACGTGCGCATCTGGCCCACGAAGGTCGACGGCCGCGGCGTCATCCTGATGGCGCTCTCCTCCCCCGACGGCGACGCGCTGCTCGAAGCACCGTCCGCGCAGGTGTCGGCCTGGCTGGAGCGCACCCTGCGGGCCGTCCCGCCGGGCACCGAGTCCGAGCGGCTCGGCATGGACGAGGGGCTGGCCGAACTGCTGGCGACCACCGTGGTCACCGACGAGCTGTGGCTGCGCGACCCGTGGCCGTCGGACGAGTCGCAGGACGGCGAGCTGTGAGCCCCGTACAGCGTCCTGAACGGGCCTCAGAACAGCTTTCCGGGGTTGAGCAGCCCCAGCGGGTCGAAGGTCGCCTTGATGCCGCGCTGGAGCTCCAGACCGACCGGCCCCAGCTCCCGTGCCAGCCACTCCTTCTTGAGGACGCCCACGCCGTGCTCTCCGGTGATCGTGCCGCCGAGGGCGAGCCCGAGCGCCATGATCTCGTCGAAGGACTCCCGGGCCCGCCGCGACTCGTCCTCGTCGGTGTGGTCGAAGCAGACGACGGGATGGGTGTTGCCGTCACCGGCGTGCGCGCAGACGCCGATGGTCAGACCGTACTTGTCCGCCACGGCCGCGGTGCCGTCGAGCATCTCGGCCAGCCGCGTCCGCGGCACGCACACGTCGTCGATCATCGTCGCGGACTTGATCGTCTCCAGGGCCGTGAGCGAGAGCCGGCGCGCCTGGAGGAGCAGTTCGGACTCGGCGGCGTCCGCGGCCGGGACGACCTCGGTGGCGCCCGCCGCCGCACACAGCTCCCCCACGGCGGCCAGATCGGCAGCCGGGTCCGGGGTGTCGAAGGCGCACAGGAGCAGCGCCTCGGTGGTGTCGGGCAACCCCATGCGCGCCAGCTTGTTGACCGCCTGGACCGTGGTGCGGTCCATCAGTTCGAGCAGCGACGGGGTGTGGCCGCGCTCCATGATGGTGCAGACGGCCGCGCAGGCCGCGGCCGCGGAGGGGAACTCGGCGGCGAGCGCGAGCTGGACGGGCGGCTGCGGCCTGAGCGCGAGCACCGCCCCCACGACGATGCCGAGGCTGCCCTCGGAGCCGACGAAGAGCCTGGTCAGGTCATACCCGGCGACGCCCTTGGCGGTACGCCGTCCGGTGGTCAGGAGCCGGCCGTCGGCGAGGACGACGTCGAGACCGAGGACGTACTCGGCGGTCACCCCGTACTTGACGCAGCACAGACCCCCGGACGCGGTGCCGATGTTCCCGCCGATGGTGCACGTCTCCCAGCTTGACGGGTCCGGCGGGTAGTACAGGCCGTGCTCGGCGACGGCCCGGGACAGCACGGCGTTCACGACACCCGGTTCGACGACGGCGATCCGGTCGACCGGGTTGATCTCCAGGATGCGGTCCATCTTCACCAGGGAGAGCACGATGCAGCCGTCGGAGGCGTTGGCGCCGCCGGAGAGGCCGGTACGGGCCCCCTGGGGCACCACGGGGACGCGGAACTCGGTCGCCGTCCGCATCACGTGCCTCACCTGCTCGACGGTGCGCGGGAGCACGACGACCGCGGGAGCGCCGGCCGCGCAGAAGCTCGCCATGTCGCGGGCGTACGAGCCCGTCACGTCCGGATCGGTGAGCAGCGCCTCGGCGGGAAGACCGGCGCGCAGCCGCGTCAGGAGATCGTCCATGCGTCCCAGCCTGGCACCCGGGGCCATCGGTGTGAACCCGCCGGGGCAGGCGCTTCGTACGGTCTTCGGACAGGCGCGTGCGGGCGCACAGTGAGCGCCATGAAGACCCAGAACGTGTCGAGGAGCGTGCTCGCGGCCGGGGTGGCCGCGGTGCTCGCCGCGACGGCGCTGCTGTACGTCCCCGAGCTGGTCGGCCAGGGGCCGCCGCCCCCGCCGGGTCCGGCGGAACGGGCGACGATCGCGGCCCACGCGGGCGCGCAGGCCGCGCTCCCCGACCTGGTCGCGCTGATCGCCGACCGGGAGAAGTGGCTGCGCACCCACCCGGACGACGACGCGTCCTGGGCGGAGCTCGGCGCCGCGTACACGGAACGGGGGACGCGCCTCGGCGACGTCCGCGACTACCCGCGGGCCGAACGGGCGCTACGGCGCTCCCTGACCGAACGGCCCGCCGCCCGCGGCAACCTCGGCGCGCAGCTCGGGCTCGGCGCGCTCGCCGGAGCGCGCGGCGACTGGAAGACCGCCAAGGAGTGGGGCGAGCGGGTCCGCAAGGCCGACCCTCGGCGCTGGACCACGTACCCCGTGCTCATCGACGCGTACAACGGCCTCGGGGACCACAAGGCGGCGCGCAAGGCGATGGAGACCCTGGAAGGGCTCCACGCGGGCGCGTCCGTACGCACCCGGGCCGCCCAGTCCTACCGCGACCGCGGCTGGCGCGAGGACGCCGACGCGGCCGCCCTCGACGCGGCCGCCCTCGCCGAGACCGACGCCGAGAAGACCGCGTCGCTCGCCCGGCTCGGCGACCTCGCCGGGGAACGCGGCGAACCGGAGGAAGCCCTGGCCAGATACGGCGCCGCGCTCCGGCTCGTCCCGGACCACGGGCCCTCCCTCGCCGGCCGGGCACGGGCCCTCGCCGCCCTCGGCCGCACGGACGAGGCACTCCGCGACTGGCGGGCCGCCCTCGCCCGGCTGCCGCTCCCCGAATACCTCCTGGAAGCCGGCGAACTCCACGAGTCGCTCGGCCGCGACGGTGACGCCAAGGCCCTCTACACCCGCCTGCGCACCGGCACCTGGACCGGAGCCGAGACGACCCTCGGCCTCTTCGAAGCGGACCACGGCGACCCGGCCGCCGCGGCCGTCCGCATGCGCGCGGAATGGGCCCGCGGCCACCGCTCGCTCCGTGCCGCCGACGCCCTCGGCTGGGCGCTCCACCGCTCCGGCTCCACCCGGGAAGCCCTCGGCTACGCCCGTATCGCCACCGACGAAGGGCTGCGCAGCGCCCTCTTCACCTACCACCGTGCCGAGATCGAACGCGCCCTCGACCTCACGGGGCCGGCGCGTCGGCACCTCGCCGAGGCCCTCCGCATCAACCCGTACTTCTCCCCGCTGCACGCGCCGCGCGCCTCCGCCGCCCTCGCGGTCCTCTCCGACCTCCCCGACGACCTCCCGCCCGAACTCCGCCCCGCCCTCCACCCCACGAAACCCGCGACCCCGCTGACACCCCCGCCGACGGAACCGGGGCAATAACACCCCACACCCGAGCCCCCCGTGTGGGCAATCGTCCCGCTGGGGCGGGACGGGTGGGCACACGGGACGGCGCCCTCGGCGGCGCCTCCGCCCCCATATGCCTGAACCCGCACCCCATGTGCGTCGTGCACGGGGTGCGGGTTCAGGCGCGGAAGCCTAGGCCCGGCAAGGGGCGCCGTTCCGTTGTGCCCACCCGTTCCGCCCCAGCGGAACGAATGCCCACAACGAGGGGGGCGCGGGTGGGTGCCGTCCGTTGTGGCCCCAACGGGGTGGGCGCCGCCCCAGCGGAACGATTGCCCAGAACGAGGGGGGCTCAGTGGGACGAAGGCCCGTAACGAGGGGGCGTGGTGGTTGTCAGAGGTTGCCGCGCTTTTCCTGTTCGCGCTCGATGGCTTCGAAGAGGGCCTTGAAGTTGCCCTTGCCGAAGCCCATCGACCCGTGGCGCTCGATCATCTCGAAGAAGACGGTCGGACGGTCCTGGACGGGCTTGGTGAAGATCTGCAGCAGGTAGCCGTCCTCGTCGCGGTCGACGAGGATCTTCAGCTCGCGGAGGGTCTCGACGGGCACGCGGGTCTCGCCGGCCCACTCGCCGAGGGTGTCGTAGTACGAGTCGGGGGTGTCGAGGAAGGAGACACCGGCGGCCCGCATCGCGCGCACGGTGGCGACGATGTCGTTGGTGGCGAGGGCGATGTGCTGGACGCCGGCGCCGCCGTAGAACTCCAGGTACTCGTCGATCTGCGACTTCTTCTTCGCGATGGCGGGCTCGTTGATCGGGAACTTCACCTTGAGGGTGCCGTCCGCGACGACCTTCGACATGAGCGCCGAGTACTCGGTCGCGATGTCGTCGCCCACGAACTCCTTCATGTTCGTGAAGCCCATGACCTTGTTGTAGAAGCCGACCCAGTCGTTCATCTTGCCGAGCTCGACGTTGCCGACGCAGTGGTCGATGGCCTGGAAGGTGCGCTTGGCCGGCGGCTCGACGATGGGGTTGGCGGCGACGAAGCCCGGGAGGTAGGGGCCGTCGTAGCCGGAGCGCTCGACGAGGGTGTGGCGGGTCTTGCCGTAGGTGGCGATGGCGGCGAGGACGACGGTGCCGTTCTCGTCCTTGAGCTCGTACGGCTCGGTGATGCCGGTGGCGCCGTGCTCGACGGCGTAGGCGTACGCGGCTCGCGCGTCGGGCACCTCGATCGCCAGGTCGACGACGCCGTCGCCGTGCTCGGCGACGTGGTCGGCGAGGAAGCGGCCCCGGTCGGTGGAGACCTTGATGACGGAGGTGAACACGAAGCGGGCGGCGCCGTTGGTCAGGACGTAGCTGGCGGTCTCGCGGCTGCCGTTCTCCGGTCCGGAGTAGGCGACCAGCTTCATGCCGAAGGCCGTGGAGTAGTAGTGCGCGGCCTGCTTGGCGTTGCCGACGGCGAAGACGACCGCGTCCATTCCCTTGACCGGGAAGGGATCGGCCTTGCGCGCGGTGGAGGGGGTGTGATCGATGGTCTCAGTCATGGCAGCAATGTCCCGCCGTTCGGCAAGGTGCGCAAGAGTTCGCTTATCTGCTGGTCAACTTGTACAGCGTTCGGCGAGGATGGCCGTGCGACTTGTACATCATGACCACGAGGAGACCGCTGTGGCGATCGATCATTTGGACGGCCGGCTGATCGCGCTTCTCGCGCGCGAGCCGCGCATCGGGGTCCTGGAGGCCTCCCGGCGGCTCGGCGTGGCGCGCGGCACGGTGCAGGCGCGCCTCGACCGCCTCCAGGACAGCGGCGTGATCCGCGGCTTCGGGCCGCAGGTGGATCCGGCGGCCCTCGGCTATCCGGTGACCGCGTTCGCCACCCTGGAGATCAAGCAGGGCCAGGGCGCGGACGTGCGGGGCCATCTGGCGACGGTTCCCGAGGTGCTGGAACTGCACACGACGACGGGTCACGGCGACATGCTGTGCCGTCTCGTCGCCCGCTCCAACGCCGACCTCCAGCGGGTGATCGACCGCGTCGTCGGCTTCGAGGGCATCGTGCGGGCCTCGACGGCGATCGTGATGGAGAACCCCGTACCGCTGCGGATCATCCCGCTGGTGGAGCAGGCGGCGGGGGACGTGCCTCTGTAGGTGCCGGGCCGGTCGGACCGACGGCTCCGGACGCCCCTCCGAGTTACAAAGGACTAGTTGCAAAGAAACCCTTGCAACTAGTCCTTTGCAACCCTACTCTCGGAGCATGCCCGAGCCCGAGGAAAACCTGAGCCGCCAGCTCGACCCGCGCTCCCTGCGCGGGCTCGCCCACCCGCTCCGCATCCAGCTGCTGCGCGCCCTGCGCCGCCACGGCCCCGCCACCGCCTCCCGACTGGCCGAGCAGCTGGGCGAGTCCAGCGGCGCGACCAGCTACCACCTGCGCCAGCTCGCGGCCCACGGCTTCGTCGAGGACGACCCGACGCGCGGCAAGGGACGCGAGCGGTGGTGGAAGGCCGGCCAGCAGGGCACGAGCGTCGACGAATCGCTCTACAGGAACCCCGACCCCGAGGTCCAGGGCGCGCTCGACATCTACTCCCACGAGATCGCGACCATCCACACCCAGGAACTCGGCACCTACCTGGGCACCCGGCACGACTGGGACGACAGCTGGCTCGGCGCCGCCGACATGAGCGACTTCACCCTGCGCCTGCCGGCCGACAAGCTCCGCGAACTCGACGAGAAGCTGCACGCCCTCATCGAGTCGTACCGCGACATCGCGGAGGCGGACGCACCGGGCGCGGAGCGCGTACGCATCCACCTCCACGCCTTCCCCCAGCACGACGTCTGACGTCCCGGCGCCACCACCGACGCTCCCGACCGGACCGCCGACGGTCCCGGCTCCACCACCGACGCTCCCGACCGGTCCTACGTGCCCGGCCGGACCACCGACGCTCCCGACCGGACCACCCACCTGCCCGGCCGGACCACCGACACTCCCGACCGGACCACCCACCTGCCCGGCCGGACCACCGACGGAAGGAAACCCCGGAGTCATGCACGCCGACATCCACCTCCAGCTGCACCGCCTCCACGCCGCCGAACTCCACCACGAGGCCGCCGACACCAGCCGGCCGCACACCCAGGGCCCCGCGCTCCGCGTCCAAATCGGCTGGAAGCTCGTCGAGTTCGGCCTCAGACTCGCCACGCAGCGTCCCGACACCACCGACCGCTTCACGACGGCCGCCTGACAGGGCGAGCCTTTTCCGGGGGGAAATCCGTGCACCCACGCACACCCTTGGCCACCGTCCTGGCGGCCAACGCCATCTCCATCAGCGGCAATTCACTCACCCTGATCGCGGTGCCGTGGTTCGCCCTGGAGACCACCGGCAGCCCCGGCAAGGCGGGCCTCGTCGCCTTCTGCGCCGCTCTGCCGGTCATCGCCTCCGCCGTCGTCGGGGGCCCCGTCATCGACCGGATCGGCCGGCGCCGGGTCTCGGTCGCCTCCGACCTCGTCTGCGCCCTCGCGCTGGCCGCGATCCCGCTGCTCAACCACGCGGGTGTGCTGCGGTTCTGGATGCTGTGCGCGCTGATGGCCGTCACCGGCTTCTTCCACGCCCCCGGCGAGACCGCGCGCAACGTCCTCACGCCCGACCTGGCCGAGCGGGCCGGCATGCCGCTGTCCCGCGCCACCAGCTTCTACGACGCGGTCTCCCGCGGCGCCCGGATGACCGGAGCCGCGCTCGCCGGTCTGCTCGTGGCGCTCATCGGCGCCGACACCGTGCTGTACGTCGACGCCGCCACGTTCACCGTCTCCGCGCTGCTCGCCCTGGTGGGCCTGCGGGGCGTGCCCTCCGCCGAACCCGCGCGCGGGGCACCGCCGTTGTCCGTCGCCGTGTACCGGGCCGACCTGCGCGAGGGGTACGCGTTCCTGCTGCGCACCCCGCTGATCCTCGGCGTCAACCTGATGGTGATGATCACCAACGGGCTGGCCCAGAGCTGGAGCGCGGTCCTGCTGCCGGTGCACGCACGCGAGGAGCTCGGCGGGTCGACGGCGCTCGGACTGCTCGTCGCCGTCTTCGGCGGCTGCGCGCTCATCGGCGCCCTGCTGTACGCGGCGGTCGGCCACCGCTTCCCGCGCCGCCCGGTCGTCGCGGTCGGCTTCCTGCTCGCCGGAGCCCCCGTGTACGTGACGGCGGCCCTCACGGACACCACCACGCCGCTGCTCGTGGCGATGGCGTTCGGCGGACTCGGCGCGGGGGTGCTCAACCCGATCCTCGGCGCGGTCTTCTACGAGACCGTCCCCGCGGAGCTGCGCAGCCGCGTCGGCAGCGCCAGTACCGCGAGCGTGCTGCTGACCACTCCGCTGGGCGGGCTCGCCGCCGGCCTCCTGGTCGAGCGGACGGGCATCACCACGGCGCTGCTCACCGTCGGCGGGCTGTACTTCCTGGCCGCGCTCTCGCCGGTCGTCCTCCCCTCCTGGCGGGGCATGGACGCGCCGCGCGCCGCGAAGGGGAACGGCGGCCCGGGGGTCAGCAGGACGGAACCTGCTTCTCCTGCCCCTGCTCCAGGGCCCGGAGGGACGCCGCCGCGTCGCTGAGCGTGGTGACGGGCACGAGCCGCATGCCCTCGGGCAGCTCGGCCTGGGCGTCCGAGCACTCCGCCTTCGGTACGAGGAAGACGGTGGCCCCGTCCCGCGCGGCGGCCTGCGTCTTGAGGGAGACCCCGCCGACCGCGCCGACGGTGCCGTCCGGCTCGATCGTGCCCGTACCGGCGACGGACCGGCCGCCGGTGAGGTCGCCACCGTCCCCGTCGCCGTCGAGCTTGTCGACGATGCCGAGGGAGAAGAGCAGCCCGGCGCTGGGGCCGCCGATGTCGGAGAGGTGCAGGGTCACCTTCACCTTCGCGGGGTCCAGCTCCAGATAGCCGAGGGCCGCGAGCGTGGCCGCGTCCTGCGACTCCTTCATCTGGCCGAGGTTGCGCTTCTCGATCTCGGCGTCGGACTTCCCCGACGGGTAGACGGACTCGCGCGGCAGCACGGCCTGGTCGGTCCGGAACCAGGCCTCGGCGACGTCCCCGAGGTCGACGTCCGTCGAGGGTCCCGTCGCGACGATCGTCGTCATCCTCAGCTGCCCCTGCGTCGGCCGCACGGGCGCGCCGGTGATCGTGATGATCTCCTGCCCGTCGTCCTCGCCGAGCACGTCGACGGTCGTCCCGGGCTGCGCGATCGCGTACGGCAGCGGTGCGAGCCCCACGACGGCGAACAGCGCGGCGACGGGCAGCGCGCACAGCGCGAGGGCACGGGAACGAGGCAGGCTGGAGAGCACGCCCCCAATCTACTGGGACGCGCCGCGCCCCCGGCCCGGGGGCGCGGGGAGCCGCGGCCACCGGGCGGAGAAGTACCCCACGCCCGGCACCCGGCACGTCCTACCGCAGCGCGTCGGCGACCTCGCGGGCCGCGTCCACGACGCGGGGGCCCACGCGCTCGGGGACGGCGTCGGCGAGCATGACGACGCCGACGCTGCCTTCGACGCCGGTGACGCCGACGAGCGGGGCGGCGGCGCCGCTGGCGCCGGCTTCGAGCTCACCGTGGGTGAGGGTGAAGCCGGGTTCGATGAGGGAGCCCTGGCGGGCGGCGAGGATGGCGCGGCCGGCGGCGCCCCGGTCGAGGGGGTGGCGGAAACCGGCCCGGTAGGCGACGTGGTAGTCGGTCCAGGTCGGTTCGACGACGGCGACGGCGAGGGCCTCGGCCCCGTCGACGAGCGTCAGGTGGGCCGTGGCCCCTATGTCCTCGGCGAGCGAGCGCAGCGCGGGCAGGGCGGCCTCGCGCACCAGGGGGTGGACCTGGCGGCCGAGCCGCAGCACGCCGAGGCCGACGCGGGCGCGTCCGCCGAGGTCGCGGCGGACGAGGGCGTGCTGTTCGAGGGTGGCCAGCAGACGGTAGACGACGGTCCGGTTGACACCGAGTTTGTTGGACAACTCGGTGACGGTCAGGCCGTGGTCGGTGTCGGCTAGCAGCTTGAGGACTCTGAGTCCCCGGTCGAGCGTCTGGGAGGTCTCCGCGGTCACGACGCCCTCTCCTTCGGAGTGAGTGGCGACGGCTCTCACGGGATTACGACGCCGGTCCCGTCGGCGACGCACGTCAGAGGCCGCCGGCAGGAAGGGGTACACCGGCTGCGCTCCGCGGCGGCGCTGCCACGGGGCGATTGCTTTTGAGGCGGGACAGTAGCGACCCGCTCCGCTCAGCGGAAGACCTCGTCCAGAATCCGGGCGTCGGCGACCGGATAGAGACGGTTCGGGACCTTCGTCGGCCGGACTGGGGACTTTGGCGGACAAGATCGGCTTTGTCGTGCCCGTAGCGTGGAGGTGCCCGGAGGCCGACCGTGGGGGCCGGCCGCCGGTGCCCGTCCCGCCGCCGCGGGACGAGTGAGGCCCGTACGAACGACGTCGTACGGGCCTCAGCCGCGTCTCGGGGGCGCGCCCCGGTCACCGCATCCGGGTGGCCCACTCCTGGACCTTCTTGATCCGTTCCCGGATCTGTCCGGCGGTGGCCTCGGCGCTCGGCGGGCCGCCGCACACCCGGCGCAGCTCGGTGTGGATCACGCCGTGGGGCTTGCCGGTCTGGTGGACGTACGCGCCGACCATCGTGTTGAGCTGCTTGCGCAGCTCCAGCAGTTCCTTGTGGGAAACGACGGGGCGGCGTTCGGCGGGCAGTTCGAGGAGGTCGGCCTCGGTGTCCGGCTTCTTGCGGCTGTGCGCGATCTGCCGGGCCTGGCGCTTCTGCAGCAGCAGCTGCACCTGGTCGGGTTCGAGGAGGCCGGGGATGCCGAGGTAGTCCTGCTCCTCGGCGCTGCCGGGGTGGGCCTGCATGCCGAACTCGGCGCTGTTGTAGAGGACGCGGTCGAAGACGGCGTCGGACTCCAGCGCCTCGAAGGGCAGCATGTCCTGTTCGCCGGTGTCCTCGTCCTGCTGGCGCTCGGCCTCGGCGAGCTCCTTCTCGGACTCGGCGTAGGGGTCGTCCTCGCCGGCCTTCTTGGGCTTGTCGAGGACGTGGTCGCGTTCGACCTCCATCTCGTTGGCGAAGCCGAGGAGGCTGGGGATCGTGGGAAGGAACACGGACGCGGTCTCGCCGCGCCTGCGTGAACGCACGAAGCGGCCGACGGCCTGGGCGAAGAACAGCGGGGTCGAGATGGTCGTCGCGTACACGCCGACGGCGAGGCGGGGGACGTCGACGCCCTCGGACACCATGCGGACGGCGACCATCCACCGGTCGGTGTTCTCGCTGAACTCGTCGATGCGGTTCGACGCGCCGGTGTCGTCGGAGAGGACGACGGTGGCCTTGGTGCCGGTGATCTCGCGGATCAGCTTGGCGTACGAGCGGGCCGATTCCTGGTCGGAGGCGATGACGAGGCCGCCGGCGTCCGGGATGGACTTCCTGACCTCGGTGAGCCGCTGGTCGGCGGCGCGCAGGACGTTCGGCATCCAGTCGCCCTTGGCGTCCAGCGCGGTGCGCCAGGCCTGCGAGACGGCGTCCTTGGTCATCGGCTCGCCGAGGCGGGCGGCGATCTCGTCGCCGGCCTTGGTGCGCCAGCGCATGTTGCCGCTGTACGAGAGGAAGATGACCGGCCGGACGACGCCGTCGCCGAGGGCGTTGCCGTAGCCGTACGTGTAGTCCGCGGAGGACCGGCGGATGCCGTCGTTCCCCTCCTCGTACGTGACGAAGGGGATCGGGTTCGTGTCCGACCGGAAGGGCGTACCGGTCAGCGCGAGGCGCCGCGTGGCCGGCTCGAACGCCTCCAGGCACGCCTCGCCCCAGGACTTCGAGTCTCCGGCGTGGTGGATCTCGTCGAGGATGACGAGGGTCTTGCGCTGTTCGGATCTGTTGCGGTGCAGCATCGGGCGGACGCCGACACCGGCGTACGTGATGGCGACCCCGTCGTACTCCTTGCTGAGCGGCCCGGCGCTGTAGTCGGGGTCGAGTTTGATCCCTATGCGGGCGGCGGCCGCCGCCCACTGCTTCTTCAGGTGCTCGGTGGGCGCGACGACCGTGATCTGCTGCACGACGTGGTGGTGCAGCAACCACGACGCCAGCGTCAGCGCGAAGGTCGTCTTGCCGGCGCCGGGTGTGGCGACGGCCAGGAAGTCACGGGGCTGCTCCTGGATGTATCTCTCCATCGCCCCCTGCTGCCAGGCACGCAGCTTGCCGGCGGTACCCCACGGGGCCCGTCCTGGGAAGGCGGGAGAAAGGTGATGGGAGGAAGTGGTGGTAGTAGTCACGATCTCCGGGTTCGACGCTCGTCCAGATATGACAACCGGGCCACCTTACCGGCGGCCCGGCCGGAACCTCGTATGAAACGGGTCGGGTACGAGGCGGTTGCGACTCACCTCACGTCGACTCGTGGAGGCCGCGGAGCCGCCGCGCGATCAGGGTGACGTCCTCCAGATCACCGGAGGCCACCTCGATGACCAGCTTGTACGCCTCGTCCTGGTCGACGTCGACCATGTCCCGGCCGTTGAGGTCGAGGAAGACGACGGTGCACATCCACGCCATGCGCTTGTTGCCGTCCACCAGGGGGTGGTTCACGGCGAGCGACTGGAGCAGCGAGGCGGCCTTCTCGAAGAGGTCGGAGTACGCCTCGATCCCGTACATCTGGGACCGGGGACGGTGCACCGCCGACTTGAGGAGGCCGAGGTCGCGCACGGCGATCCGCTGCCCGGCACAGGCGAGGTCCGCCAGTTCGAGCACCTCCTCGGCCGTCAGGTACTTCACCTACTCCCCCAGCCGCTTCAGCAGGTCCGCGTGACGCAGCGCGTACTTGGCGCCGAGCCTGCGGACGCCCTCCCGGTCGACCTCCTGTTCCAGGTAGCGGTCGATCGCCTGGAGCACCACGGCGTGCATGCTGCGCCCCTCCTCCTCGGCTCGGAGCTTGAGGGCCTCTTGCTGGTCGTCGCGGAGACGCAGGTTCATAGCCATACGTCGACGGTACCAAGAGTGGGGTCATTGTGGTATCAGATTCAGGCGCGCACCGTCCCGCCCTCCCCCATCCGCGCAGCCACCCACGCCCCCACCGCCGCCACCCCCGCCATCGGCAGGAAGACCGCGGCGAAGGCGGCCGGGTGGGAGCCGGTGGCCGCGTGGGAGGTCGCCGCATGGCCGACCGCGCCGCCGCCGAGGGCGGCGAAGGCGGCGCCGCCGACGGCGAGGAGGAGGACGTTGGAGAGGCCGTCGGAGATCTGGAGGGCGGCGGAGTTCGCGCCCGCCTCCTCCCGCGGCGAGAGCTTCATGAGCAGCACGCTCGTCGAGGCGATCACCGCGCCCATGCCGAGGCAGCCGAAGGCCCAGGCCACCGCGACCACCCACACCGGCACCGCCGTGATCAGCACGCTCGGCGCCGCCGCGATGGCGAGGGCGACGAGGATCATCCCGAGGACGACCAGGCGCTCGCGGTACGGCTCCGTCCACGGTCGCGACTGGATCCAGGAGCCGAGCGCCCAGGTCAGGCCTCCGACGGCGAGCGAGAGCCCGGCCAGGGTCACGCTCAGGCCCCGCTGGGTGACCAGCATCAGCGGGACGAAGGACTCGGCCGCGATGAACGACCCGGCGGCGATGCCGCGCAGCAGGATGACCGAGGGCAGACCGCGCGCCGCCCGACAGGTGCCGCGCGGGAGCAGACCGCGGATCGCGGGCACGAGGAGGGCGACGCCCGCCGCGGCGGGCAGCAGCGAGAGCCAGCTCAGCTCCTGCCCCGCGTACTGGAGCAGCCCCGCCCCGGCCGAGATGGCGAGCGCGAGCACGATCCGCCGCCGGTCCCAGGGCGCGACGGGCGCCTGCGCGTCCGCGGGGCCCGAGGCGGTCCTGCGTATCGCGGGAAGGGCGAGCGCGAGCGGGAACACGACGAGCGCGGGGATTCCGACGAAGACCCAGCGCCACCCGAGGTGCTCGGTGATCGTCCCGGCGGCGAGCGGCCCGACCACCGACGGCACGACCCAGCTCGCGGCGAACGCGGCCATGATCGCGGGCCTGAGGTGTTCGTCGTAGGCCCGGCTGACGATCACGTACAGCGCGACGATGACGAGACCGCCGCCCAGGCCCTGCACGGCCCGCCCGAGGATGAACTGCCACATGCTGCCGGCCGTGCCGGACAGCAGCAGCCCGGCGGCGAAGGCGGTGATGCCCGTCGTGAGCGACGCGAGCGGCCCCTTGCGGTCGGACCACTGCCCGGCCAGGACCATCCCGAAGAGGCTGGTGGTGAAGTACGCGGAGAACGCGAAGGCGTAGACCGAGACGCCGTTCAGCTCACGCGCGGCGACGGGCATCGCCGTGCCGACGGCCGTGGCCTCGAACGCGATGAGCAGCACGACGGAGACGATGCCGATGCTGAGCGCCCGGTGCGCCGGGTCGAGGAGGGACCCCTTGGTGTCGTCGTGCACGGCACGGGGTCCGGGGGCTTCGGCGACGTCGGCGTCGCATGGTTCGAGGGCGCTCATTCCCCCAGGGTAAGAGGTGAAGCACGGGATGGCCCCTGTCAGGAGTCCCGGCCCCCCTCAGCCCTTCGACGTACGACCGCCAACGGAATGTTGCGGCCGTATGGCAGTCACGTGGCACGACCCCCGGAACCCTTGAGCCCCTTCCGAACCGCCCCTACGGTCGTACCAGTGCACAACACGACCGTGTGCCCGAGTGGTTCAGGGACTCGCCTGCAAAGCGAGTTACGTCGGTTCGATTCCGATCACGGTCTCTGAGAACGGCCTTCCGGGCGCCTGGACGATCTTGCTTACGGAACCTTCACATCCGCCCCGCGGCTGTGCCACAGTCCCCCCATGGACGATCAAGGCAGACGCAAGCTCGGCATCCTCGCCGGTGTGGGCCTCGCCGGGGGCCTCCTGCCCGGCATCACCCTGGGCCCGGAGACCATGGACGTGGCCCTCTCCGTCCTCGCCGCCACCATCGTGCTGGTGGTCCTCACCCAGGTGATCTACATCGGGCCGTCCGCCCGCGTGCCCCTCCCCGCCCTCCTCGCCTTCGGCCTCGCCGGCTTCGTCCAGGACGCCCTGATCTGGTGGCTGCTCTCCTGGCTCGGCCCCAAGATCTCCGAACTCCGCGTCGACGGCCTCGCGACGATCCTCCTCGCCGCCCTCATCACCCGGGCGACGCTCCTCCTCCTGTCCCAGCTGTCCCCGGCCGCCGAGACGGCCGAGGACTGAGACGGGCCGGGACCGGCCGGGGCGGACCCTGCCGGCCGCTTCCCTACAGGTCCCCTACTTCTCCCCGCGCCACTTCTTGACCTCGAAGACGGGCTTCTCGGGGAGTCCCGCGTCGTTCTCGCAGCCCAGCTTCTTCACGACCGCGAGGGTCACGGAGTGGAGGACGGTGAGGTAGGCCTCGCGGGTGGCGGGGGTGTTGGCGGGGTAGGAGCCCTTCGGCGACGTGTCGAACTTGAGCACGGCCTCGATGGGGGCCGGCTCCTGATCCGACCCCTTCATCTCCGGACTGGTGCACCCGACGAAGAGGTATGCCGCCTTGTTGTCGGTGCTCGCCTCGCGGCCCATCCCGTAGAGGTGCCGACCCTGGGTCGACCAGTCGGTGCCGTCGTCGTACAGGTCCTCGCTGTCGTTCAGCCTGAAGTCGACGCGCACGCCGAGCCTGCTGCCGGCGGCGCCGATCTTGCACATCGAGGGCACCCCCGGCGCATGGCCCAGCGTCGCCTGATCGTCGATCAGGGCCTTCGACGTCCGCTCCAGACCCGTTCCACCCCACTCGAACGCCGTTGTGCCCAGCACCGGCTCCAACGCCCCGACCGCCGCCGGCGAGAGCGTCCTGTCGCACTGCTCCGCGACCTTCGCCTCGTCCTCGCCGGCTCCGCAAGCAGTGAGAAGCAGCCCGAGGGCCAGCACGGTCGAAACGGACGTGGACACTCTTCTCATCGGATTCCTCGGGGTTCCTCGTGGGGGTGGGGGCGAGCGCGGATCAGCCGGTTTCAGGGGCGTTGCCGGTCTGCCTGGCGTGGGCGTTGCCCTTCAGGTAGCCGTTGCTCACGGACTCGATCATGTCCTGTCGGAAGTCGCTGCTCACCTGGGTGCGATGCTCGGCCAGGAACCGCTCCATCGGGGACTCGGCACTGTAACGGCCGGCCGTGTACATGGCCGCGTTGTCCTCGTGGATCTTGTCCTCGGTCGCGTCCTTGTGGTCCTCGACCGACTTGTCGGACCAGTCGCCGATGACCTGCCCGGCGAGCTGCTCCATGACCCCGGAGCCCGTGTCGACGGCGAGCGGTACGAGGATGGCTGCCGCGCCGACCGCGGCGGTGGCCGGCAGGAAGGCGACACCGGCGGCGATGCCCACCGTGGCGCCGAGCTCCACCCAGCCGGCCTTGGCGGCCTGCGCCTTCTCGTACTCCTCGTGCTTCTTCATGCCCTCGGCCTCGACCTGAGCGCCGCGGGACTCGTCGAGAAGGCCCTGAAGAGTGGCTCCGGTGAATACGGCGCCCCGCGCCCGCCCCTCGTCGATCTTGCCGTCCGGGCCGACCTGCGCCTCCAGCACGCTGGTGGTGTAGAGGCGCTCGGCCGTGGAGACCGAGGCATAGGCGTCCGGGTGCTGTCCGAGAGTGCTCAGGAACTTGACCGCCTCGTCCCGCCCGAACAGAGCGTGCGACGCCGCGTCCTTCGTCGGATGGAAGATGCTGTCCTGAGTGTTCTTGTCCAGAGCCCAGTTGAGGTCGTCGATGTATCCGGCGCCCATGTTGCCGAGACTGTCCGCCAGCGGGGACTGCCACTTCTTCAGCAGCTCGGCGTCGCCCCCGTACTTCGCGACGACCTCCGTCATGATCGCCGCCGAGGTCTCGTCGCGCTTCAGCTCCGGCCTCGCGTCGTCCCAGGCGTGGCCGAGCGTCGCCGACTCCAGGGCGTGGCCGAGCGCGTCGGGCATGTAGTCGGCGGACTTCTTGGCGGCGTCCGGGTCGTGCCCGTCGATGTCGGGGAAGAGCTCGTACTTCTCGTTGGCGAAGAAGTCGAGGTAGCTCTCGATCGGCTTCCCGTCCTTGTCCTTGCCCAGGTTCAATTCACCGCCGACGCTGCCGTCATCCTTGTACGACGTCAGGTCCTTCGAGAAGAAGTCCTTCGACGCCTCCGGGCTGTGTCCCAGCGCCTCCAGCATCGAGATCATCGGGTCGAAGCCGGCGCCGTTGATCCCGGAGGGGTTGTACTGGTTCTGGAGCCCGCCGCCGACCATCGGCTTGCTGTTGGCGAAGAGGTACGGGTCCTTGGCGTGGAGCTGGGTGACGTGTTCGGCGATGGGGACGAGGAACTTCTTGTCGTAGTCGCCGTAGCGCATGATGCCGCCGAGCAACTGGTAGCCGTAGGCGGGGTTGTTGTCGTACTTGGCGAGGGGGATGCGCTCGGTGCCGAGCTTGCGCATGTCGGCGGACCACTTCTCGGTCCACGCGTCACCGCCCTGGGTGGCGGTGGCGAGGTTGAGGCCGAGGTTCTTCTGGAGGTCCTGGACGTCGGCGAGGCGCTGCTTGTCGACCTTGGTGTAGTCGTACGTGTCGGTGGACAGCTGGCCGAAGAACTCCAGGGCGCCCTTGGGGCCCATGCCGTCGTAGAAGGCGCGGGAGAAGTCCTTGGAGCCGCTGTTGTCCTTGAGCAGCTCGTTGAGGCGCATCAGCTCCTCGTGGGAGATGTCGCGGCCCTTCTTGGCGAGGTCGACGGCGCGCTGCGCCTCCTCGGCGTCGAGGCTGGTGTACTTCGGGGCGCTGAAGTTGTGGGTGTCGCCGGTGATGTTGGCCTTGAGGGCGTTGGAGCAGGAGACGTCGGCGTCGTCGCAGGTCTCGACGATGGCGTCGATGCGGCGCTGCATCGCCTCGATGTCGGCGCGCTCCTTGCGGACCATGTCCTGGAAGTCGGGGTCGTGGCGCATCCCCTGGTCCTTGGTCTGCGAGAGCGGCTCGACGGCCTCGACGGTGCCGTCGGCCTTCACCCGGAAGCCCTTGCCGGGGGCCTCCGTGTCGACGATCTTCTTCAGGTCGTCCTTGGCCTTCTTGAAGGCGTTGTAGCCGTCCTCGAGGACCTTGTGGATGCCGTCGGCGGCCTTGGCCGCGTCGGCGAACTCCTTGGCCGTCTTGTCCACGAAGGGCTTGGTGACCTCGGCGTTCACCCCGCGCCAGTAGTCGTCCCTGGCCTTGGCGGCCATCGTCGACTGGGCGTCCTGGGCGAGCGTGTCGAGCTTGCCCTTCATCGCGGCCCAGTCGTCGGCCGAGGTCTTCATCTTGTCGAGTGGAGCGTGGTACACGTTGTCGAACGTCAGCACAGCAGGTCCCCCGCCTACTTGAGGTACTCGTTGATCTTGGAGGCGGAGAGCGCCGCCGCGATGTCCGCCTCCTCCTTGGCGTGCGAGGCGGCGCTGTAGTCCAGGTGGTTGGAGATATTGGCGCAGGCGTCGAGCAGCGTGTTGAGCTGCGAGCCCCACGTCGACTGGACGGTCGTCATCGCGGAGCCGGTGAGGAAGCCGTGGCCCGACAGGCCCGTCGCCGCTTCCGTGGTACTCGTACGCGCGTGGTTGCCGTCCTTGACCAGTCGGCCGTGCAGCGCGTACGCGGCGCTGCCGATGGCCCCGAGCTTGTCCTGGTCGACGCTGAGGTCGGCGTTCCCGCCGCCACCGCCGCCCGGCTCGGGGGCTACCTGATTGAGCCTCATGCTCACGTTGGCCGTCGATGTGGAACGTACGGACGCCCACTCCTGATCGAACGACATGCTCGCCCCCGCTGCTCCCGTGACCGTCTGACTGTCTTCGCTCTGTCTTCGTTCCGGCTTCGTTCCGGCTTCGCCCCAGCAAGTTCCGCGCCCTGGGAAACATCGCGATCGTAGTCCCCCGAGTGTCCGTTCGAGCATTCCCCACCGGGAAATGCCTCACGATCGGGTTTCCGACGGCGCGCACGTCCCCACTTCACCTTCGCAACTCGGACAGCCCGGGCGTTCGCGACACCGGAGCAGCGCCCGCGCCGGCCCCCGGTCGGCGCGGGGCAGGCACGAGGTCGGCGCGAGGCAGGCACGAGGTCGGCACGAGGCAGGCACGAGGTCGGCACGAGGCAGGCACGAGGTCGGCACGGGTCGACACCGGACCGAACACGGAACCGGCCGCGATCCGGCCACGGCCAGGCTCCGGCCCGGCCCCGGCTCGGGCCCTTGTCCGCCCCCCGGTCCGCCCCCCGGGCCGCCCCCGGTCCGCCCCCCGGGCCGCCCCCGGTCCGCCGCCCGGTCCGCTCCCCGGCCCGCCCCTCCCCGACCGCTCCCGGCCACGGCCGCGCGCCCCCGCCTCGGTAGGCTCGACCCGCCCCCGTCGTCACGGGGCGCCGGAACGACGGGGGGACGCACACGTGGAACAGTCACGCGCACGGGAGGAATCCACGCGGCGGATCGGCCCGTACCGGCTCATCACCCGCCTGGACGCGCCCGGTTCGGCGGTCCCGTGCCGCCGGTTCGTCGCCCGTACGCGGGACGGCGAGCGCACGGTGCTGCTGAGCTCCCCGCTGCCCGGCGCGGACCCCGCCCGCTTCGCCACCGAGGCCGACGCGGGGCGCCGCCTGCTCGGGCCCTGGACCGCCCCGGTCACGGACCTGGCCGGCCCCGACGAGGCCCCCTGGTACGCGACCCCGTACGTGCCGGCCCTCCCGCTCCCGGTCGCCCTCGCCGTCCACGGCGGACCGCTCCCCGAGGCGACCGTACGGGGCGTGGGCGCCGCCCTCGCCGAGGCGCTGGCCGCCGCGCACGCCCAGGGCCTCACCCACGCGGGGGTCTCCCCCGCCGCCGTGCTGCTCACCGCGGACGGCCCGCGGCTGACCTGCTTCGGCGCGGTGCGCGCGGCCGGGCCCGACGGGGAGTCCCGTACCGGCCTCCCCGGCCTCGATCCGGGCGCGCTCGCCCCCGAACAGGCCTCCGGCGGGCGGCCCCGCCCCCCGGGCGACGTCTTCGCGCTCGGCGCCGTCCTCGCCTACGCCGCCACCGGACACACCGTGCCCGAACGCGACGAACTCCCGCCCTCCCTCCGGCCCGTGGTCTCCTCCTGCCTGGCCCGCGACCCCGCCGACCGGCCGACCGCGGCCGCCCTGACGACCGCGCTCGCCCCGCCGACCACCCACCACACGGTCCTGGACTCGGCCGGTACCCTCCTCACCCCCGGCTGGCTCCCCGGCCGCGTCGTCGCCGCCCTCGCCCGCCAGTCCGCCGAGCTCCTCGCCGCGGAACTCCCGCCGCTGCCCGCACCTCCGGAACCGGCCACGGCACGCAGCTGACGGAACGGGCGGCGCACCACCCCGGTGCCCGCCCACCGACCCGACGTTCACCCGCCCTCCGGCTCGCGCACCCGCGACCGCCCTGGACCACACGGACCTCACCTCATGCTGTCGCCCCTGACCCACGACGACCCGGCCACCGTCGCCACGTACCGCCTCCTCGCCCGCCTCGGCTCGGGCGGCATGGGGACGGTCTACCTGGCGCGCACCCCCGGCGGCCGTACGGTCGCGCTCAAGACCGTGCACGCCCGGCTCGCCACCGACCCCGCCTTCCGGGCCCGCTTCCGGCTGGAGACGGACGCGGCGCGGATCATCGGCGCACGCCACGGCGCGGCGGTCGTCGACGCCGACCCGCTGGCCGAGACGCCGTGGCTGGCCACCGAATACGTCCTGGGACCGCCCCTCGACGACGCCGTCGCGCTCGGCGGCCCGCTCCCCGAACCGACCGTCCGCGCCCTCGGCGCCGCGCTCGCCGGGGCCCTCGCACAGCTGCATTCGTCGGACGTCGTCCACCGCGACCTGAAGCCCTCGAACGTCCTCGTCACCGCCTACGGCCCGAAGATCATCGACTTCGGCATCGCCCGCGCGGCCGGCGACGACCACCTCACCCGTACCGGCGCGGCGGCCGGCACCCCCGCCTACATGTCCCCCGAGCAGGCGAGCGGCGAGGAACACCCCCCGGCCGGCGACGTGTTCGCCCTCGCGGGCGTCCTCGTCTTCGCCGCCACCGGCCACGGCCCCTTCGGCACGGGCTCCCCCGCCGACCTCCTCTACCGCGTCCGCTACGCCGACCCCGACCTCACCGGCGTCCCGGAACCCCTCCTCCCCCTCCTCACCGCCTGCCTCTCCAAGGACCCCTCCGCCCGCCCCACCACCGCCACCCTCGCCGCCCACCTCCACGACGGCCGCGGCGACTTCGCCGACCACCTCCCCCCGCTCCTCCTCGCCGACATCGCCCGCCGCGCCACCGACGTCTGGCTCCCCGCCCCCCACCGCCTCCCCGCCCCCACCACGTCCTCCCTCGCCGAGACCACCCCCCACACCCCCCTCTCCCGCCGCCGCCTCCTCACCACCGGCACCGCCACCCTCCTCGCCACCACCGCCGCCGCCGGCGGCCTCTGGACCTGGCTCTCCTCCCGCGACACCACCCCCACCTCCGCCCCCTCCACCCCCGGCCCCACCGCCATCCCCGCCACGACGGCCTCGGACGGCGCACCGAAGGCGCTGTGGCAGGGGGAGTCGCTGGACCCGGAGGCGAGCGTCACGCCCCTGGTCGCGGGGGATGTCGTGGGGTTCGCGGAGAAGGTGGCGTTCCGGGCGATCGACCCGGCGAACGGCACCGAGCTCTGGTCGGAGGTCATCGAGCCGCACCAGGTCACCACGGACGGCACGCACTTCTACGTGTCGGACGGCAACCTCGACGGCCCGGGCGCCCTGATGATCCGCACGCTCGATTCCCGTACCGGCAAGGAAGCGGCCCGGACCGTCACGGTGAAGGGCTTCGACGGCACCGCCAACGGCACCCAGCTCCTCACCACCGGCGGCGGACTGCTCTTCGCCGCCTCACGGCTGGGCAATCCCTCGACGCACCCGGACGACAACGAGAAGGGCTGGCACCTGATCGCGGTCGACCTGGGCACGGGCAAGGAAGCCTGGCGCCAGGTGTACCCGTGGGACAACGTCCGCCCGTGGCTCGCCCAGGTCGCCGAAGGCCGACTGATCCTCGGCAAGAACAGCGGCGACCTGAAGACCTTCCTCGTCCAGGCGCGCGAACTGCAGACCGGGCGCCAGCTGTGGAAGCGCCGCCTTCCGCTGGAGAACTCCTCGTCCTACAAGCCCGGCCAGCTCGCCATCGACGAGCGGCACGCGTACTTCGGCGGGGACCGCCTCAGGGCGCTGCGTCTCACCGACGGCGGGATCGCCTGGGAGTACGGCTCCGGCTCCGCAGCCGTCTCCTACGGCATGCCGGCCGTCGCGGGCGGCTTCGTCTACGCGCACGAGAACCGGAGCACCCCCGGATTCCTGGCCGTCAGCGCCGACTTCGGCGTCAGGCGCTGGACGGAGTCACCGTCCGGCCGCTCCCTGACGCCCGACTTCGTCGCCACTCCCGTGGTCGGCGAGAAGTACGTGTACGCGCCCGTGGTAGGCGGGCTGAGCGCCATCGACATGAACACCAACCGCTCGGCCTGGGTGTTCCCGACGGAGGCCAGGAGGTTCGTGACCGACAAGGAGCGAACCCGCATCATCGGCGCCGGGAAGGCGTCCGTGGTCGCCCTTCCGCTCGCCTGAGCTCCACCCCGCCTCGGCCCCCGCCGTCCCCCGCGGTCCCCGCCCCACCCCACCACCCCGCATCGGAAAGCAGCACCTCGTGACCACACAGCCCCTCGCCACCGGCGACCCGCTCCGGCTCGGCCCGTACCGCCTGCTCGGCGTCCTCGGCGAGGGCGGCATGGGCAAGGTGTACGTCGGCCGGGACGGCTCCGGGGCACCCGCGGCCGTCAAGGTCCTGCGTCCCGAACTCGCCCACGACCAGCACCTCGCGCAGCGGTTCGTCCGCGAGGCCGACATGGCGCGGGCGGTCACGAGCAAGGGCGTCGCGCGGGTCCTCGGCGCGCAGACCGAGGGCGGACGGCCGTGGATCGCTGCCGAGTTCCTCGCCGGTCCGACGCTCGACGAGGCCGTGCGGGCGTACGGGCCGATGGACGTGCCGACGGTCCGCGCCCTCGCCGCCCAGCTCGCCCGCACCCTGCACGACATCCACGTGGCGGGCCTGGTCCACCGCGACCTCAAGCCCGCGAACATCGTGCTCACGTCGACCGGCCCGCGGATCATCGACTTCGGCATCGCGCGCCCCGAGCACGGTCTGACCCTCACCACCACCGGCCAGATCCCCGTCACCCCGGGCTACGGTGCCCCCGAGCAGGTCCTCGGGCAGCGCGTCGGACCGGCCTCGGACGTCTTCTCGCTCGGCGCGGTCCTCGCGTACGCGGCGAGCGGCCGGCGCACCTTCGACGGCGGGCACGTGGCGGCCGTCCAGTACGAGGTCGTGCACGGCACACCGGACCTGAGCCTGGTGCCGCCGGAGCTCCAGGAGCTGATCGCCCCCTGCCTGGCGAAGGACCCGGCCTTCCGCCCGGCTCCCCCGCGGATCGCCGAGGCCTTCGCCCCGCCGAAGGGCGCCGACCGCGCCTGGCGCAAGGGCCCGCTCGCCGACGACATCAAGCGGCGCGAGACGGCCACGAAGCGCCTGGCGGCCCCCGAGGACACCGCCGTCTCCTCGTCGACGCCGACCCGCCGCCGCTTCCTCACCGGCGCCGCCGCGGGCGTGGTCGTCCTGGGCACCGCCGGAGGGGCCGGCGCCTGGTGGCTGAACCGCGGCGAACCGAAGTCGCCGACGGCCGACGTCCCGCCCGCCGTGGCGACTCCGGAGGCCGCGTTCGTCTCCGCCATCGACACGAAGCCGGGAGAGATCCCCAAGGCCCTGTGGGGCCCGTTCGACGTGGTCGCGGCCGAGGGCGAACTGCCGCTGCCCGTACGGGATGTGGTGATCACGCAGGCGAAGACGGGCGGCCTGCTCGCCCTGTCCGTCACGACCGGCAAGGAGCGGTGGCGGGCCAAGGACATCGACGCCGACGCCGGTTACGTCTCCGTCGCCGACCGGCTCGTCGTCGGCGTCGACGAGAAGGGCGTCCTCAACGCGTTCGTCGCCTCCACCGGCAAGCCCGTCTGGCAGACCCAGTCCGACGTCGAAGACGTCCTCGCGGCCGACGACACCCACGTCTACCTGGTGACCAAGGACAACGAGCTGCGTGCCGTCGACGCCTGGACGCTCGCCACCACCTGGTCTCGCCCGATGACCTCCCCGCGCTCGCACAACGGCCCCGCGAAGGCGGCCGTGGGCCGGAAGCGGCTCGTGATCCACGGCAGGGACGGCCGGGTCGCCGCCCTCTACACGGAGACCGGTGAGACGGACTGGGAGATCAAGGACCAGGGCACCGACGGCCAGGCCCCCGCCCTCGGCGACAACAACGCCGCCTACTTCGGCGGCCCCAAGCTGACGGCCCGCCGCCTCGACCGCGGCGACTTCCTGTGGGAGGAGGAGACCGGCCTGGTAGCCGACTGGGGCACGCCCGTCGCCGACGGCGACCTCCTCTTCGCCGCCAACAGCTACAACGCCTACCGCTACAAGACCATGCGCGACACCCGCTTCCCCGTCTCCGACTGGTACGAGGTCATGGACGGCACGGGCCCCGGCACCGTCAACCCCCCGGCCGTCGAGGGCGCGACGGTCTGGCTCCACTCCCCCGACCTCAGCTCCGTCGTGGTGGTCCACAAGACCACCCACACCCGCCTCTTCACCGCCCGGATGCAGCGCCAGGGCACCTACCAGCTGGCGAGCGGCGGCAACCGCGTCTTCATCGCCCGCGGCGGCCTCATCGCGGCGATGCCCGTCTACGGGGTGTAGGTCACCG
>NZ_JBFPNH010000029.1:25466-116981 GCF_040815545.1 Streptomyces sp. LMG1-1-1.1
GCGATGCCCGTCGACGGGGTGCAGGTCACCGGCGATGCCCGTCGACGGGGTGCAGGTCACCGGCGATGCCCGTCGACGGGGTGCAGGTCACCGGCGATGCCCGTCGACGGGGTGCAGGTCACCGGCGATGCCCGTCGACGGGGTGCAGGTCACCGGCGCGGTCGCCTCACGGCCGCGCCTTCCCCGGCACACCGTCGACCAGCCCCGTGTCCGCACACCCCAGCCGCGCGGCGACATGCCGCGCCGCCGCGTTCGCCAGGGTGATCTGCTCGTCCCTGATCCCCGCGTGATCCGCCTCGTTCTCGTCCGCCCGCTCCAACTCGGCGTCGAGGACGATCTCGTGGGCCGGCGCCGCCAGTCGGCACCTGAAGTAGATCGACGCGAAGAGGTCGGACGAGGACGCCCGCCGGCCGGTGGAGTAGAACGTCGCGAGTTCCTTCACGCCCTCGTTCCCGGGGACGGCGAGGGCCTCCCGGACCGTGATGCTCAGGACGTTCCTCTCGTTCCCCGCCGTCTCCAGCACGCAGAACGGGACGCCCTTCATCCGCTGCTTCCCGCTCTGCGGCGTCCGCGCGGCCTTCCTCAGCTCGCTCACGACCCTGTCGGGCTCGGACCCGCCACTCGTCAGCCGGGCGTCCTTCCCCGCGATCGCGCCGAGCGCCGAAGCCTCGACGGGCTCCGCCGCGAATCCACCGCAGACCTCGGAGACCGACTGCCCGTGGGCCGCCTCCTCGTCACTCCCGGAGGAACACGCCGTCACGGTCAGGCCGAGCGCCACAAGCCCAGCCCAGACGCCCCGTGCGCGGATCGCCGCCCCGTGGCCATTCCGTCCGCTCATCCCCGCCGCGACCGCAGTACGGGCACCGCGACAGCGGCACCGATCAGTACGGCCGCACCGATACCGAGGCCGATCCACAGGCCGGTGTTCCCGCCTTCCTCACTCGCGACGGGGCCGGGCGCCGGCGCCGCGGACGACTCCGCCGGAGCCGGGTCCGCAGAAGGCAGGTCGCCGATCTCGGACGGCGTCGCCGTCGCGCTCGGCGCCGCCTCGGTCAGGTCGTCGATGGGCCGCACGTCGGCCGGGCCGGGGTCTCCGGGCGTCTTCAGCGTCCGGAGGGGGCGCAGCGCGCCGAAACCGACGTAGTCGCTGCGCTTCTCGCCGCCGGTGGGCGCGGCGATGGTGTTCAGCATGACCTTCAGGACCTGGTTGTTGGTCCACTCCGGGTGCTTCGACCAGAGCAGCGCGGCGGAGGCGGAGGCGAGTGCGGTGGCGTCACTGGTACCGCTGGACTTGCAGAGGCCGGTTCCGCCGCCGCAGGCGTGCACGGTGTCCTTGCCCGGGGCGACGACGTCCACCTGGTCGCCGTACTGGGACATGGGGATGCGCTTGCCCTTGTTGTCGACGGCGCCGACACCGACAGCGCCGGGGGTCGCGCCCGGGTACGCGGTCAGATTGCTCTTCTCGCCGCTGTTCCCGACGGCGGCGAAGACGAGAGAGCCCTTGCCCAGCGCGTACTTCACCGCGTCGGTGAGTGCCTGCGAGCCCGTGGTGGCTCCCAGGGAGAGGTTGATGACCTGAGCACCGGAGTCGGCCGCGTACCTGATCGCCTGGGGGACGACGCGGTTGAACTGCTCGTCGCTCTCCGCCATGTTGCCGTTGTCGTCGTCCCGGAGTCCGGGAACACGTACCGGAAGGATCTTGGCGCCCGGCGCCAGACCATAGGCGCCGTTCCCGCCGTCTCGCGCCCCGGTACCGGCGATCAGGCCGGCCATCCCCGTGCCGTGACCGTCGTAGTCGGTGAACTGGTCGCCCGAGACCTCCGGCGCGAAGTCCTTGCCCTGGAGCACCTGGCCCCGAAGGTCCGGATTGCTCTTCTCCACCCCGGTGTCGATGACCGCGACGGTGACACCCTTGCCCGTGCTGAGCTGCCAGATCTCCTCGGCACCGAAGGCGTCCAGGTGCCACTGCCGGTCCCGGATGCCCTCCGCGTGGGCGGGAACGGAAGCGATGCCCACCAGCAGCATCCCCAAGGCGGCCGAGGCGGTGACTCGGGCACGGCTCCGACGAATACTGCTGGTACGCATCTGCTTCCTCGCGCTGATCAGTCGATGACGGGCGGGGCCACGCGGCGGTTGCCCTGCTGCCAGGTCTCCTCGTCCTCGACCAGGTAGTCGGGACGTTCTCCGTTCTGCTCCTCGCGGTCGCCGGTCTGCGGGGTGGCGCCCCGCACGAGGCCGGAGCCGCCCTGGGTGAAGGGACGGGCGCCACCGGCACCACCGGCACGCTGTGCCTTGCCGCCGACGACGCCGCCGGTCTCGCCGGCGAGGCGGCGGCCGCCGCTGATGCCGTTCTGGCCGGCCGCGCCGCCCATGGGGCCGCCCATGCCGTGGCCGCCGCCCATGGGGCCGCGGCCCATGCCGGTTCCGTTGCGCCCGCCGGGCTCGTTGCCGATCACGGTGCCGCGCGGGATGCCGGTCGCCGGGCGGCCCGTGGTGTGGGGGACCTGACGGCCACCGCTGATGCCCTCGCGGGGCATGCCGAGGCCGGAGCGGAGGCCGCCGGTCGCCGGGTTGCGGGGGTTGCCGGTGCCTCCGGTGATGGGCGAGGTGGGACCCAACGGTCCGGGGCCGCCCCTCGGGGTGAGCGGAGGGATGCCCGTGGTCGTGACGAACGGCGGCGTGACCGCGTCCGGCTTGGCGATCGGCGGCTGACCGACCGGGTTCGGCGTCTGCGGTCCGGTCGTGGTCGGCGTCGGCAGGGTCTCCACGCTGTCGATGCCGAGGTCCACCGGGACGTCGGGGCGCACCTCCGGCCGGATGACATGCGTCGGCCCGGTCGAATCCCCGGTGGGCGTGACGACGTTCGAGTCGGGCGTGGTGCGCGTGTCCGGCTGCGACCGGGTGTTCTGCGTCGTGCCCGAGTCCGAGCCCGTGGAGCGGCTGTCGCTCTGGGGGTAGGAGCCGATGTACTCGGAATCGCCCCCGTAGCGGTTCTTGGCGTCCGGAACGAACGCCCCCGGCGGCGGCGGGAACGTCGGCGGCTGCATGCCGGACATCTGCGTGCTGGACCACTGGTACGTGGCGGAGAGGCGCTCCATCTCGGCCGCGGCGGCCTGCTGGTTGGCGCGCTGCTTGCCCTCGATGGTCGCGAGTTCCTCGCTGGCCGTCCTCGCCTCGCGGGCGATCGTCTGCGAGTCCGGATCGTTGTGGTACTTGATCGCGGCTTCCAGGTTGGCCTTGGCGCTCTCGTACGAGACGTACCGGGGGATGGCGCTGGCGGCGGCGGCGATGGCCGCGGCGTTGCCTTCCATCCAGTACGCGCCGTCGGTGCTGTACGTGCCGAGGTCGGAGGTGGACGTGGCCACCGAGAGGGTCCACTCGGAGAACGCCTTCTCCGCCTCACCCTCCCAGTCCATCTCCTTCATGCGCGTGACGAGTCGATCGGCGATCTCGGTGAGCCGCGTGCCGGTCGAGCGCAGCACGCCGGCCGCGTCGCCGACGTAGAAGGTGCTGGCCTCGTTCAGCCACTCCAGCATCTGCTGGTGGCTCATGTCGCGGAAATTGGTTCCGCCGACGCCTCCGCCGCCGTCACCGCCGTCTGCCGGAATCATCTTTCGCCTCTTCCCCGTGTCCCCGATGTGTCGGCCGCGCCTTACTGGAAGGTGCCGCCGCCTGACGTGCCCTCGCTGCCGTCGGCCGGCGGGTTGCCCTGGTTCGTCTTCTGCTGCTCGGACTTGTCGTGCGCGTCCTTGGTGCGGTCGTAGATGCCGCGCATCTTCAGCTTGATGTCCTCGTCCATCGTCTCGATGCCGTCCTGGGAGGCGACGACCGCGATGCCGAGCCCTTCCAGACAGTCCTTGAGGAGCTTGGACAGGTCCACGAGGCTCTGGCGCACCTTGGAGTACGAGGCGTAGGCGCTCTGCGCCTCGGCCCAGGCGGCGCCGCCACCACCGAACTTGCTCCGGTCGACCGCGGACACGGTGCCGTTCGGATCGGCCGTCACCTTCATCGTGTCGTCGAGCGAGTCGATGAGCTTGTCGACATCGATCTTGAACTCGTTGATCGAATCGGCGCTGTACTTGACGGCCTGCGTCCGCATCCCGGCCGCCAGACCATCCATCGGAGCTTGCATGCCCGCGTCCCTCCCCCGTGTGAACACCTGTGCCGTTACTGCCGAGTCTAGAAGTTCACTGTAGCCAGGAACGACGACAGTGCGCATCTCCCGGTTGCACAAGCAACGGATATCGGACGGTCACGAATTGGGCACGGCGACGGCGGCCTGGGGGCGGATGGGGAGGCGGTTGACGGGGCGGCCGGTTGCGGCGCGTACGGCTGAGGCGACTGCGGCGGGTGAGGTGACGACGGGGATGGCGCTGGCGGCTTTGGCGCCGAAGGGGGCGACGACGTCGCGTTCTTCGACGAGTTTCACGATGCGAATGTCCGGGGCGTCCAGGGATGTCGGGAGTGCGTAGCCGGTGAAGTCGGGGTGGCGGACGATGCCGCGGGCGGTGCGGAGGTTCTCGGTGAGGGCCGCGCCGACGCCCTGGGTGACGCCGGCTTCGATGCGTACGGCGAGCTGGGCGGGGTTGAGGATGCGGCCGACGTCCTGGGCGACGGCCATCTCCACGACGCGTACGGCGCCGAGTTCGATGTCGACGTCGACGACGGCGCGGATCGCGCAGAAGGCGAGGCCGACGAAGGCGTCGCCCTGGCCGGCGTCGTCGAGGGGCTCGGTGGGGTGGGGGCGGCACTGGGCGGTGGCCCAGAGTTCCTTGCCGTCCAGGGCCTCGGTGACGGTCGTCGAGAGGACGCCGTCGTAGGAGGTGATCTTGCCGTCGGTGATCTGGAGGAGCTCGGTCGACATGCCGAACTTGTGGGCCAGCGGCTGGAGGAGCTGGGTGCGGACCATCTTGGCGGCCCGCTCCACGGCGCCGCCGGAGACCCAGGTGTGGCGGCCGTGGGCGGCGGGGCCGGCCGGCGGCTGGTCGGTGTCGACAGGGGCGACGTGGACCTCGTCGATGCCGAGGGTCTCCTGGACGATCTGGCGGGCGAGGGTGGAGAAGCCCGAACCCGTGTCGACGGCCGAGCAGATGACGGTGGCGACCCCGTCCATGACGCGCACGGTCGCGGTGGAGACCTCGTCGGTGCCCTCCGCGCCCAGCATGTGCACCATGCCGAGGGCGTAGCCCACGCCCCGTCGCACCGCGCCGGGTTCACCCGCGCCCTCGGGGCCGCCGGGCAGCAGCCAGTCGCCCTCGGGGGTGTCCTTGGGCAGCGCGGGGAGCGGGAAGTCGCGTACGGCGGCGAGGAGTTCGGCCACGGGGGCCGGGCAGGTGACGGTCTGACCGGTGGGCAGGATGTCGCCGGTCGCGATGACGTTCCGCATGCGCAGCTCGGCCGGGTCCACGCCCAGTTTGGCCGCGAGTTTGTCCATCTGGGCCTCGTAGGCGGCGCACACCTGCATCGCGCCCTCGCCGCGGACGTGGCCGGACGGCGGGTTGTTGGTGCGGACCGCCCAGCCCTCGACGAAGGCGTGCGGGACGACGTACGGGCCGCAGGCGAAGGCGACGGCCGCCGCGAGCGACTCGGACGACGAGTCGGCGTACGCGCCCGCGTCGAGCAGGATCTGCGCCTCCACCTTCACCAGGCGTCCCTCGGCGTCCGCGTGGTGCCGGTAGCGCAGCAGGGTGGGGTGGCGGTGGGCGTGGCCGAGGAAGGACTCCTCGCGCGTGGCGGTGAGTTTGACCGGGCAGCCGGTTCGCAGGGCGAGCAGGCCCAGCGGGATCTGGAAGCCCGGGTCCTCGCGGTCGCCGGTGGCGCCGGGGACGCCGGTGACGACCAGCTTGACCTGCTCGGGCGGCAGCCCGAAGCAGGCGGCGGCCAGGTCGCGGTCGGTGTGCGGGTCGGTCGAGGCGGTGTAGAGCTCGACGCCTCCGTCGGGGCGGGGCACGGCGAGGCCGGCCTCGGCGCCGATCGGTGCCGGGTCCTGGCGTCCGATCCGGTACAGGCCCTCGACGACGACCTCGCCGGTGGCGTCGGGGTCGCCGAAGCGCAGCGGGATGTGCCGGATGAGGTTCCCGTCGGGGTGCAGCGCGTCCGCCGCGAACGCCTTCTCGGGGTCGGTCACCGGGTCGAGGACCTCGTACTCGACGCTGATCGCGGCGGCCGCGAGCCGGGCCGTGTCGGGGTGGTCGGCGGCGACGGCGGCGATGGCCTCGCCGTGGTGCCGGACGAGGTCGGAGGCGAAGACGGGCCGGTCGGCGACCCGCCGGCCGTAGGTCGCCGCGCCGGGCACGTCGGCGGCCGTGACGACGGCCCGTACGCCCGGCATGGCGGCGGCGGCCGTGGTGTCGACGGAGACGATCCGCGCGTGCGGGTGCGGGGACCGCAGGATCGCCGCCCAGAGCAGGCCTTCGGCCCACAGGTCGGAGGCGTACGGGAAGGTGCCCTCGGTCTTCGCGCGTGCCTCGGCCTGCGGGAGCGAGGTGCCGAGGCCGTGCGCGGCCGGCTCCTGGGCCGGGGCCCCGGGAGCGTCCAGGACCGGGAGCGTGGGGATCGCGGTGGTCCCGTCGCTGCTCACGCCATGCCTCCGTCGTGCGGGTGGGGGATCTGGTGCGGGACGCGGATCTCGTCCGAGGTGTCGGCCGCGGTGGCCGCGGCGCTCGCCTCGCGCTCGGCGACGACGTCCCGTACGGCTTCGAGCACGCCCCGGTAGCCGGAGCAGCGGCACAGGTTGCCGGCGAGGGCCTGGCGCGTCTCCAGCTCCGTGGGGGCGTGGTTGCCCTCCAGGAGGTCATGCACGGTCATGCACATGCCGGGGATGCAGAAGCCGCACTGGACCGTGCCGCACCGGGACATCGCGCGCTGCACGTCGGACGGCTCGCCGTCGACCGCGAGGCCTTCGACGGTCCGCACCTCGCTCCCGGCGGCGGTCGCCGCGGGCACCAGGCACGAGGCGACCAGCCGGCCGTCGACCTGCACGTTGCACGCGCCGCACTCGCCCTGCGAGCAGCCGTCCTTCGCCCCGGCCAGGCCGAGCCGCTCGCGCAGCACGTAGAGGAGGGACTCGCCGATCCACGACCCGGTGACGGGCCGGTCGGCGCCGTTGACCCGGAGGGTGTACGAGGTGTGGGGGTGCTCGTCGCTGTCCGTGGACGCGTAGGCGCTCGGAACGGGGACGGAAACGGGAGCGGGAGCGGAGGCCGGGGTGAATGCCGCGGCCGGGCCGCCACCGTGCTCGTCGGAGGCGGCGGACGCGCCGGATGCGCCGGATGCGTCAAGTGCGGCGGCCTCGTCGGGTACGTCGGCCCCGTCGGGTCCGGCCGTGCCGCCGGCCCCGTCCGGAGCGTCCGGGATACCCGGGGTGCCCGGGGCGTCGGAATCGCCGGCCTGAGCCTCGTCGCGGGCCTCGTCCTGAGGCGCCGACTCCGCGGCGGCCGTGCCCTCCGCGTCCTCGGTGCCGTCCTCGACCTCGGCCTCGGGCTCGTCGGCAGCGGTCGCCGCCGCCGGCTGCTCCGGAAGCGCCCAGGGCGCCGGGGCGCCGCCGGGAAGGGTCGCCGGTGCCTCGGCGTACGAAGCGGCCGAGGCGGCCCCGGTGTGCTCGGCCGCCGCAGCCGCCTCCGGCACGACGGGGATCTCCCACTGGCCCGTGGAGCCGGAGTCGGCGGCGGGCGCGCCGACCTCGCCGAAGCGCCACTCGGCCGTCGCGTGCGGGTCCTGGTCGGCGTACTCGGCGTACTCGGCGTGACCGATCTGCCCGCCGTGCCCGCCGTGCTCGCCCTGGCCGTCGTACCGGCCCTGGCCGCCGAACTCGCCCTGCCCGCCGTACTCGCCCTGGCCGCCGTACTCGGGCCGTCCGTCGTACTCGACCGACGCGGGGTACTCGACCGGCCCGGCGTACTGGTCGGGGCCCGCGTACTCCGGCTGCCCGTCGTAGCCCGGCCGTCCCGGGTACTCGGGCCGGTCGA
Organism: Streptomyces sp. LMG1-1-1.1; assembly: GCF_040815545.1. NCBI lineage: Bacteria > Bacillati > Actinomycetota > Actinomycetes > Kitasatosporales > Streptomycetaceae > Streptomyces > Streptomyces sp. LMG1-1-1.1. The sequence goes on from NZ_JBFPNH010000029.1 coordinate 33,434, forward strand.
AGTACTGGGTCTGCTCGGCCTCGGTCGGGAGGTGCACGTTCCAGGTGCCGGTGGCGGCCGGGTCGGTGGCGGCCGGGGTGAGCGGCTGGAGCGGGGTGATCATCGGCGGTACGTAGCCGTGGCCGGGCGCTTCCAGGGGGACGCCGTCGAGCATGAAGTCGGGGGGCAGTTGGACGAACGCGGTGGCGTCGCCGTCGTACCCCTCGCTCTGCGGGATCGGCTCCCAGCCGCCCGGGTAGCCGCCCTGGCCCGTGGTGTGGTCGTCGGTGCTCACGACAGTGCCCTCCCCAGAGCGCGTCGGGCCAGCGCGGCGACGGTGCGCCGCAGGTGCAGTACGCCGGGGGCCGGCTGTTCGTCGCCCGGCGGGTCAGGGATGCAGGCGGCGGCGACGTACTCGCCGAAGGCCGCCAGTGCCTCGGGGGCGAGGCCCCGGTCGTTGTCCCAGTCGACGAGGGAGGCGATCCAGCGTTCGGCCTCCAGCGGGCGCAGCGGCATCGGGGCGACGGCGCCGACCGCGCAGCGCACGCCGCGCCGGGCCGGGTCGAGGACGACGGCGACGGAGGCGGTGGCGCGGGCCGGGCCGGTGCGGCCGGTGGCCTTGACGAAGACCTGGGGTGCGTGGAGCAGGGGGACGCGGACGAAGGCGACGAGTTCGCCGGGGGCGAGGAGGTCGCGGCCCGCGAGCAGGTGGGAGACGGGGATCTCGCGGCTGCCGAGCGGCCCGAGGACGACGAGGTCGGCCTCCAGGGCGGCGAGGACGGGCAGCGAGTCGCCGGTGGGCGCGGCGGTGACGACGTTGCCGCCGAGGGTGCCCGCGTTGCGGATCTGGGGCGGTCCGGCGGCGCGGGAGGCGGCGGCGAGGGCCGGGATGAGGGCGGCGAAGTCGGGGCGGCCCATCCGGGCGTGGGTGAGGCCGGCGCCGAGGAGGGCGTGGCCGTCCTGGTACTGCCAGCCGCGGATCTCGTTGATGCGGCCGAGGCCGACGAGGCCGGCGGGGCGGAGCTGCCCCCGGTTCACGGCGGCCATCAGGTCGGTGCCACCGGCGACGGGCACGGCGGCCGGCATGGCCGTGAGCGCTGCCACGGCCTCGTCGAGCGAGGCGGGCAGCGTCACGGACTGCGCCGTCTGTGGTGCGTGCGTGGTCAACCCGCTGCCCCTTCCCGGTGTCCCGGTGGTCCCCGACTGTGCCCGGCCGTCGCGCCTGCTGTCACGTCTGCTGTCGCGCCTGCGTGTGGGCGTACCGTACGTGCTCACACGCCGGACGTGGCAACTCTGGCACATCTTCCGAGCCGTCCGGCGCGAGGGTCCGCGAAGGACTGTTCCGTCCCGGACGCCCCTGGAGCGACGGTAACTTCCGTTTCGCCGCTCTTGGGTGACGGGGGGACGTCGCGTCTCTCACACGTTCGACGTCAGGGCTCCCCGGCGTCGACGGCGGGGCCCTCACACGTTCGGGGGCGCCCCCTCGATCGGGCGGCCGAGGATGCCGGGGCGCTGCTGCCAGGGGCGGGGGCCGGCGGGCGGGCGGTAGTCGACGCCGAGGGCGTCGAGGCGCCGGTAGTGGGTGCTCATGCGGCGCTCGAAGCCGGCGTAGTCGCGTGCGTCCGGCGCGGGGAGCGCGGACCAGGCGACCTCGGCGAAGGCGGCGAGGCGGGGGAAGACCTGGTAGTCGACGCGGGCGCGGTTCTCCATCACCTCGGTCCAGACGTTGGCCTGGGTTCCCAGGATGTGGGCGGCGGCTTCCGGGGGCAGGCCGGGCGGGACGGGCTCGAACCGGTAGACGTCCTCCAGGGTGCGGACGAATCCGATGGGCACCGGTTCGTCCTCGCCGGGTGCCTGCCGGTGGTCGAGGTAGACCTGCTGTTCCGGGCACATGACGACGTCGTGGCCCGCGGTGGCGGCGGCGATGCCGCCGCCGTAGCCGCGCCAGGACGAGACGGCCGCGCCGGGCGCGAGGCCGCCCTCCAGGATCTCGTCCCAGCCGATGAGACGCCGTCCGCGGTCGGCGAGCCAGCGGTCGAAGTGGCGGATGAACCAGGACTGGAGCGCGTCCTCGTCGGCGAGGCCGAGTTCTCTGATGCGGGCCTGGGCGGCCGGGGAGGCCTTCCACTGGTCCTTGGGGCACTCGTCGCCGCCGACGTGGACGAAGGTGGACGGGAAGAGGTCGAGGACCTCCTCGAAGACGCCCTCGTAGAAGCGCAGGACGGTCTCGGTGGGGGCGAGGACGTTCGGGTTGACGCCCCAGGTGTCCCAGACGGTGAGGGCGGCGGTGTCGACGACGTCGGTGTTGCCGAGTTCGGGGTAGGCGGAGATCGCGGCCTGCGAGTGGCCGGGGAGGTCGATCTCGGGGATGACGGTGATGTGGCGTTCGGCGGCGTACGCGACGATCTCGCGTATGTCGTCCTGGGTGTAGAAGCCGCCGTACGGGGTCTCGGTCCACAGGGGTGAGGCCCGGTGTCCCCACTTGGTGCGGGAGCGCCAGGAACCGGCCTCGGTGAGCCGGGGGTGGCGCTTGATCTCGATGCGCCAGCCCTGGTCGTCGGTGAGGTGGAAGTGGAGGACGTTGAGCTTGTGGGCGGCGAGCAGGTCGAGGTGGCGCAGGACGTCGTCCTTGGGCGTGAAGTGCCGGGAGACGTCGAGGAGGAGGCCGCGCCAGCCGAAGCGGGGGGCGTCCTCGATCGTCGTGTACGGCAGCTCCCAGTCGCCGTCCTTCCGTACGGGCGCCTTGCGGTACGCGTCGGGGCCGAGGAGCTGGCGGAGGGTCTGGGCGGCCCAGAAGACGCCGGCGGGGCCGCCTCCCTCGACGAGGACGGCGGAGTCCGCGGTCTCGGTGGAGAGGCGGTAGCCCTCGGGGCCGTACCTCCGCTCCACCTCCTCGCTGATCCGCAGCCGGATCGCGTGCGGGCCGGTGCCGTCGGCGAGCGGCAGTCCGGTGGCGGGGCCCAGTGCGGACCGCAGCCAGCGCGCGGTCGTCCCGGTGCCGGGGCCGGCGTCGAGGGTGGTCCGCTCGTCGAGCGCGAAGTACCCGGGGGCGGTGCCCCGGTGACCGGTCGACAGGGGCGCCGGGATGAGGTCGTGGTCCGGGACGAGGTCGTGGTCGGGGGTGTCCGAGGTCATCGCGTCAGTCCTTCACCGCCCCGCCGGGGCCGGAGACCAGGCGGCGCTGTACGAGTACGAAGAGGACGAGCACCGGGATCGTCGTCACGGCCGCGCCGTGCACCTTCATGACGGCTCCCCTCCGGAAGTGCGTGTTGCAGTATGCGCAATGGGCGTTTCGTGCTGCACAACACGCGTGAGGTTAGGCGCGGCTCCGGCGGGCCGACAAGAGGTCTCGACCACCTCAACCACTCCGTGACCGGCGAAAGCACCCCGCGCAACGGCCGCCCGCCGCCCCGGCCGCAGGGAACCGGGGGAAAGGGAACCGGGGGAAACGGAACGGCCCCCGCTGTACGTACCGAAGTACGTACAGCGGGGGCCGTCCCCGGCGTCAGGACCCGCTTACTTGTCCTTGCCGCCCTTGTCCTTGTCGCCACCAGCGGCGCCCATGGAGTCGTAGATCTCCTTGCACATGGGGCAGACCGGGTACTTCTTGGGGTCGCGCCCCGGTACCCAGACCTTCCCGCACAGCGCGACGACGGGGGTGCCGTCGAGGGCGCTCGCCATGATCTTGTCCTTCTGGACGTAATGGGCGTAGCGCTCGTGGTCGCCGTCACCGTGGGACACCTGCGGCGTCGGCTCGACGAGGGTCCCCGTACCTGCCCCGCGCTCGGGCTCGAGAGTGCTCATAACCGCCAAGGGTACTGAAAGCCGGGGGTTCAGTTGAGGGACGGGTCGTCCGGGTAGGTCGCGATCATCGCGAGTTCGCCGCGCTGGCGGCGCAGCACCTGGCGCCAGAGGCTCTCGGGGTGCGGCGAGGAGACGTCGCCGGGTTCGGACTCGACCACGTACCAGGCTCCGTCGCCGAGCTCGGTCTCCAGCTGGCCGGGGCCCCAGCCCGCGTATCCGGCGAAGATCCGGAGCGAGCCGAGCGCCGGGCCGAGCAGCTCGGGCGGGGTCTCCAGGTCGACCAGGCCGATCGCCCCGTACACCCGCCGCCAGCCGAGGGGGCCCTCGTCGCCGGGGATGACGGCGACGCCGAGGGCGGCGTCGAGGGAGACGGGGCCGCCCTGGAAGACGACGCCGGGTTCGCCGGCGAGCCCCGCCCACGGGGCGAGGATGTCCGAGACGGTGATGGGGGTCGGCCGGTTGAGGACGACGCCGAGCGAGCCCTCGTCGTCGTGATCGAGCAGCAGGACCACCGCGCGGTCGAAGTTCGGGTCCGCCAGCGCGGGGGTGGCCACGAGTAGCCGTCCTGTGAGCGAGGACACCTCGGTCATGCGACACATGATCCCGCATGTTCGGCGTTCGCGGGGGTTGTCGGACGGCATGCGGGGAAGGCGGCGGGGGTCGCGGTCCTGAGCCGCAGGTCGGACGGGAGGGTGCGAGGCCTCCGGACCGCCCCGCCGGGGCAAGCGGACGGTGACAGTCCGCAAGATCACGGGAACAGAGGGTGTTGTGCCGAATTCATTACATCTGACAGACCCCCCGAGGCACCCGAACGGGGTCTCATGGCCCCTTACCCTTTTCTCTGGCCACCCGACCGACCCCACTCCGGAACGCGAGATTCATGACCGGCACAGACGATGTCCTGCTTGTCCACGGCGGAACCCCGCTGGAGGGCGAGATCCGCGTCCGCGGCGCGAAGAACCTCGTGCCCAAGGCGATGGTCGCCGCACTGCTCGGCAGCGGCCCCAGCCGCCTGCGCAATGTGCCCGACATCCGTGACGTCCGCGTCGTCCGCGGGCTGCTCCAGCTGCACGGAGTGACGGTCCGCCCGGGCGAGGAGCCCGGCGAGCTCGTCCTCGATCCGACGCACGTCGAGTCCGCGAACGTCGCCGACATCGACGCCCACGCCGGCTCGTCCCGCATCCCGATCCTCTTCTGCGGCCCGCTGCTGCACCGCCTCGGCCACGCCTTCATCCCGGGCCTCGGCGGCTGCGACATCGGCGGCCGGCCCATCGACTTCCACTTCGACGTGCTGCGCCAGTTCGGCGCCACCATCGAGAAGCGCGAGGGCGGACAGTACCTGGAGGCCCCGCAGCGCCTTCGCGGCTGCAAGATCCGCCTCCCGTACCCGTCGGTCGGCTCGACCGAGCAGGTGCTGCTGACGGCGGTGCTCGCCGAGGGCGTCACCGAGCTGTCGAACGCGGCCGTGGAGCCCGAGATCGAGGACCTGATCTGCGTCCTGCAGAAAATGGGCGCGATCATCTCCATGGACACCGACCGGACCATCCGGATCACCGGTGTCGACCGCCTCGACGGTTACACCCACCGGGCGCTCTCGGACCGCCTCGAGGCGGCCTCCTGGGCGTCGGCGGCGCTGGCGACCGAGGGCAACATCTACGTGCGCGGCGCGCAGCAGCGCTCGATGATGACCTTCCTCAACACGTACCGGAAGGTCGGCGGCGCCTTCGAGATCGACGACGAGGGCATCCGCTTCTGGCACCCGGGCGGCTCGCTCAACGCGATCCACCTGGAGACGGACGTGCACCCCGGCTTCCAGACGGACTGGCAGCAGCCGCTGGTCGTGGCGCTCACCCAGGCCTCCGGCCTGTCCATCGTCCACGAGACGGTGTACGAGTCCCGGCTCGGCTTCACCTCCGCGCTGAACCAGATGGGCGCGCACATCCAGCTGTACCGCGAGTGCCTCGGCGGCTCCGACTGCCGCTTCGGCCAGCGGAACTTCCTGCACTCGGCGGTCGTCTCCGGGCCGACCAGGCTCCAGGGCGCCGACCTGGTCATCCCCGACCTCCGCGGCGGCTTCTCGTACCTGATCGCGGCGCTCGCCGCCCAGGGCACCTCGCGGGTCCACGGCATCGACCTGATCAACCGCGGCTACGAGAACTTCATGGACAAGCTCGTCGAGCTCGGCGCCAAGGTCGAGCTGCCGGGCAGCGCACTGGTGTAAGGCGTCACGGGCCCTCACGGGCCCGTACACGCGCGAACGAAAGGGCGGCCACCCCCTGACAGGGTGGCCGCCCTTTCTGCGCCTACAGGCCGCCTTACTTGCCCTTGGCGGCTTCCTTGAGCTTCGAGCCCGCGGAGACCTTCACGCTGTAGCCGGCCGGGATGTTGATCGGGTCGCCGGTCTGCGGGTTGCGAGCGGTGCGAGCGGCACGGTGGGTGCGCTCGAAGGTCAGGAAGCCAGGGATGGTGACCTTCTCGTCACCCTTGGCGACGACCTCACCGACGGTCTCGGCGAGAGCGGCCAGCACGGCGTCGGCGTCCTTGCGGGTCACCTCGGCGCGGTCGGCCAGGGCGGCCACCAGCTCACTGCGGTTCATGTTGTTACTCCCGTGTTCTTCTTGCCTGTGAGGCGTGCCACGCGGCGGAAGCCGCGCGATTGGGTACAGCGAAGCCGATGCTGCCAGGGCCTTCGGACAGTCCCCGGACCCGGGTCTAATGACAGACCCTCGCGCCCAAACACGCATCCTGCCCCCACCAGCGGCGGGAACGCCAATCCGGCACCCCCTGGGGTCACACGAAAAGCGCCAGAGCCCCGTGGTGGTGACGTTCTGTCGACTCCCGCCGACTCCGCGAAAGCCACGCGGAGCCGAAAAGCCACCCTAAAGGCGGGTTTACGGCTCCGCGAATCGCGACGCGCCGTCAGCGCCCGCTCGGGGCACCGCCCGCGGTCGCCGCCTTGGCCGCGGTGCGCACCGCGCCGGCGACCGCGCCCGCGACCTTGTCGTTGAAGACGGACGGGATGATGTAGTTCGGGTTCAGCTCGTCCTCGGTGACGACGTCGGCGAGGGCCGAGGCGGCCGCCAGCATCATCTCCGTGTTGACGGTACGGGACTGGGCGTCGAGCAGGCCGCGGAAGACGCCGGGGAAGACCAGCACGTTGTTGATCTGGTTCGGGAAGTCCGAGCGGCCGGTGGCGACGACGGCGGCCGTCTGGCGCGCGGCGGCCGGGTCGACCTCCGGGTCGGGGTTCGCGAGCGCGAACACGATGGCGCCCTCCGCCATGGCGGCGACGTCCTCCGCGCCGAGCAGGTTCGGGGCCGAGACGCCGATGAAGACGTCCGCGCCGACGACGGCCTGCTTGAGGGTGCCGGTGACGCCCTCGGGGTTGGTGTTGTCGGCGATCCAGCGCAGCGGCGAGTCCGCAGGGGCGTCCACCAGGTCCGTGCGGTCCGCGTGCACGACGCCGTGGATGTCGGCGACGACGGCGTGCTTGACGCCCGCCGCGATCAGCAGCTTCAGGATGGCCGTACCGGCCGCGCCGGCACCGGACATGACGACCCGTACGTCGCCGATGCCCTTGCCGACCACGCGCAGCGCGTTGGTGAGGGCGGCGAGGACGACGATGGCGGTGCCGTGCTGGTCGTCGTGGAAGACGGGGATGTCGAGGGCCTCGCGCAGCCGGGCCTCGATCTCGAAGCAGCGGGGCGCGGAGATGTCCTCCAGGTTGATGCCCGCGAAGCCGGGGGCGATGGCCTTGACGATCGCGACGATCTCGTCGGTGTCCTGGGTGTCCAGGCAGATCGGCCAGGCGTCGATGCCGGCGAAGCGCTTGAACAGGGCGGCCTTGCCCTCCATGACGGGCAGTGAGGCCATCGGGCCGATGTTGCCGAGGCCGAGGACGGCGGAGCCGTCGGTGACGACCGCGACGGAGTTGCGCTTGATGGTGAGGCGGCGCGCGTCCTCGGGGTTCTCGGCGATGGCCATGCACACGCGGGCGACGCCCGGGGTGTAGATCATGGACAGGTCGTCACGGTTGCGGATGGGGTGCTTCGACGCCATCTCGATCTTGCCGCCGAGGTGCATCAGGAACGTACGGTCGGAGACCTTGCCGAGGACGACGCCCTCGATCGTCCGCAGCTGCTCGACGATCTCGTCGGCGTGCGCCGTGGAGGTCGCGGCGATGGTGACGTCGATGCGGAGCTTCTCGTGGCCGGAGGCGGTCACGTCGAGGCCGGTGACGGATCCGCCGTGGGACTCCACCGCCGTGGTGAGCTGGGAGACCGCGGTTCCGCTCGCGGGAACCTCCAGCCGGACCGTCATCGAGTACGAGACGCTGGGCGCCGTTGCCATGGCCGAGTTCCTCTGCTTTCCCTGAGCTTCGTTGCTACGCCGCCCGGGCTGGTTGCCTGGCGGCGCCCTCCGATGGTCGCACCTACCTGCCGGTAGCAGGTAATGCGGTCATTTTGTTTTCGGAAAGTAGTTTCCACCATACGAGAAGTCCCGGAGAAACAGAAGAGGTCCCCGTCACCAGTGGTGACGGGGACCTCGACTTCGTACGTACGTCTAAGTGGCACCGACCCGCCATGCTCGCCTCGCGGCAAGTGGTCCCTCAAAGGGACGAAGGTTGGGCCCGGGGGCTTGGATCGAGCCGGTGCCACGACAAGGCTAACAAACCACCCTGGTCGGCGATTCCAGCGCCACAGGTTGACCTGAAATCGGCCCCGCGGTCTTGACCGGCCGCGGGGCCGCGCCCCTCAGTCCCGCAGCAGGTCGGGGACCCCCGCGCCGTCCGGCATGTCACGGTCGCCCGACAGGATCGTCAGGGCCTGCGTGGACCGGGTCAGGGCCACGTAGAGCACCCGCAGACCGGCCGGGGACTCGTCCGCGATCTCCGCGGGCGAGACGACCACCGTGGCGTCGTACTCCAGGCCCTTCGCCTCCAGGGAACCGAGGGCCACCACCCGGTCGCCCAGGTCGGCGAGCCAGCCGGCCGCCTCCCTGCGCCGGTTCATGGCGACGACGACGCCGACCGTGCCCTCCACCCGCTCCAGGAGCAGCCGCGCCTCGGACCGAACGGTTTCGGCCAGATCCGCCTTCTCCGGGACCGCGACGAAGCGGGGCTCGACGCCCGTCGAGCGGACCGCGCGCGGCGACTCCTTGCCCGGCATGGCCAGCGCGAGGACCTTGGCGGCGAGCTCGGCGATCTCGGCCGGGTTCCGGTAGTTCACGGTCAGCTCGAAACGGCGCCGCGGCCGGCTGCCGAGCGCCTCGTCCCGGGCCTCCGCGGCCTCGTCCGGGTCCGACCAGGAGGACTGCGCCGGGTCGCCCACCACCGTCCAGGTGGCGTGCCGGCCGCGCCGCCCGACCATCCGCCACTGCATGGGCGTCAGGTCCTGCGCCTCGTCGACGATCACGTGCGCGTACTCGGTGCGCTCCGCCGCCAGCCGCTCGGCCCGCTCGCGCTGCGTCTCCTCGCGCACGGGCATGAGCTCCTCCAGGCCCGACAGCTGGTCCAGCGGGTCGTACTCCCGCTTCTTGCGGGGCCGCGCCGGGGCGCCGACGAGGGTGTACAGCTCGTCGAGGAGGGCCACGTCGTGCACCGAGAGCTCCCGGCGGCGCAGCGAGCGGGCGAGCCGCCGCACCTCGCCGGGGTTCAGGATCCGGCGGGCCCAGCGGCCGAGCCGCCGCTCGTCGGCCATCGCGTCCAGGACCTGGCGCGGGGTGAGCTCCGGCCACCAGGCGTCGAGGAAGGCGAGGAAGGAGTCCTCGGTGGACACGTCCTCGTCGAAGGAGGAGCGCAACTCGGCCGCGAGCTCGGGATCGCTGTGCCGACCCGAGGCGCCCGACCTCGCGTACAGCGCGTCGAGGAGCAGACGGCGGGCGCGCGGGCGCAGCAGGTTGACGGGGGCGGTGCCGCCGAGGACGTTGTGGCGGATCCGCCGCAGGTCGTCGGCCTCCAGCTCGATGCGGCGGCCGAAGGCCACGACACGCAGGCGCGTGGGCGTGCCGGCGGGAGCCTGGGCCTCGTCCTCGCCCAGCTCGGGCTGGTTCCTCGGGGCCGGGGTCTCCAGGGCGCCGCGGGCCGCCTTGCGCAGCACGTGGAGCATGCGGGACGAACCCTTGATCCGGGCCACGGCCGGCTCGTCGTACGCGGTGGCCTCGGCTCCGTCGACGAGCGACCCGACCGCGCGGATCGCGACCTGGCCCTCCTCGCCGAGCGAGGGCAGGACGCCCTCGGTGTACGAGACGAGGAGCGGGGTCGGCGAGACGATCAGGATGCCGCCCGCGTACCGCCGCCGGTCCTGGTAGAGCAGGTACGCGGCCCGGTGCAGCGCGACCGCCGTCTTCCCGGTGCCCGGCCCGCCCTCGACGTACGTGACGGACGCGGCGGGCGCGCGGATGACGAGGTCCTGCTCCGCCTGGATCGAGGAGACGATGTCCCGCATCGTGTGGCTGCGGGCCTGGCCGAGGGCGGCCATCAGGGCGCCGTCGCCGATGACGGGCAGCTCGTTCCCGTCGAGGGTGGCCCGGAGCTCCGGACGCATCAGGTCGTCCTCGACGCCGAGGACCTGGCGGCCCTTGGAGCGGATGACCCGGCGGCGCACGACCCGGCCCGGGTCGACCGGCGTCGACCGGTAGAAGGGCGCCGCGGCGGGCGCGCGCCAGTCGATCACCAGGGGGGCGTAGTCGGAGTCGAGGACGCCGATCCGCCCGATGTGCAGCGTCTCCCCGATGTCGGCGGTGCTGTCGGGGCGTACGGCGTCCTCCGCGGGCTCCACGGAGGTGTAGGCGCCGTCGGGCCCCTTCTTCCCGTCCTTTCCGTACAGCAGGTCGATCCGGCCGAAGAGGAAGTCCTCGAACTCGTTGTTGAGCCGGTTGAGGTGGATGCCTGCGCGGAACACCTGGGCGTCGCGCTCGGCGAGGGCGCCGGGCGTGCCGACCTGGCCCCGCTGGGCGGCGTCGTTCATCAGGAACTCCGCCTCGTGGATCTTCTCCTCGAGGCGGCGGTAGACCTGATCCAGATGTTCCTGCTCGACACCGATCTCACGGTCCCTGACCGTGTCGACGGCTTCCTGCGCGGCCACCTAAGGCCCCCTTCTCACGTGCACTGGGCAGCCGTCGAGCGTACGCCACCGGGGGGTGCCGTGTCAGGCGCGATCACCGTCCGCCGGAAGATCGCCCGGAACGCCCGGCGGCGGGCCGTCGTGCAGCACCCGCTGGAAGAGGTGGTGGTCACGCCAGTCCCCGGCGATGTGCAGATACCGCGGCGCCGTCCCGATCCGCACGAACCCGCCTTTCTCCAGGACCCGTTGCGAGGCGTGGTTGTCCAGCATCGTGCACGCCTCGATCCGGTGCAGCCCCAGCTCCCCGGGGGCCGCCCGGCACACCTCGTCGACGAGTGCCGACGCCACGCCGCGCCCCGTGTACCCCCCGTCCACCCAGTACCCCAGCGACGCGCTGCAGAACGGCCCGCGCACGATCCCCGACAGGATCGCCGCCCCCACGATCCGCTCCCCGTCCACGGCGAACCACCGCGCTCCCCCGTCGGCCAGCCGCTCCGCCTGCGCGTCCGCCGTGTAGTAGCGCTCCTCCCGGTAGGGCTCCCTCGCCCTCATGTGCGCGCGGTTCCTCACCAGCGCCGCCGCCAGCGCCTCCGCGTCCCCCGGTACGGCCGCCGGACGGATCCGAATCCCCTCGACACTCATCCCCGTACGCTAACGCGCCCTCGGCGGACCGCCGGAGGTAGAGCCGATGTAGATCGGGAGTAGAACACGGCTTCGGAGGATGGAGGGGAGAAGGCCGAATCAGGGCGGTCGGACCTGCCCATGGCGGGTGGGTGCCGAGTGGCCGGAGTGGAACGCGAAGGAGACTCCAGGATGCTCTCACCGGAGAAGAACCGGACGCTGACCCAGGTGGGTGCCGGTACGCCCATGGGTGAACTGCTGCGCAGGTACTGGCATCCGATCGCCCCCGCCATGGAACTCCGCGAGCGGCGGGTCAAGCCGGTCAGGCTGCTGGGTGAGGACCTGGTCCTGTTCCGGAAACCGGACGGGGGGCACGGGTTGATCTCCCGTTTCTGTCCGCACCGGAGGACCGATCTCAGCACGGGCTGGGTGGACGGCGACCTGATGCGCTGCGCCTACCACGGGTGGGCGTTCGACTCCGACGGGCGGTGCGTGGAGCAGCCGTTCGAGGAGGCCGGGCCGGCCGGCGGGTTCCACGGGAAGGCCGGGGTGACGTCGTACCCGACCGCGACCCTCGGCGGGCTGGTGTGGGCGTACCTGGGCCCGGGGCCCGCGCCGCTGCTGCCGGACTTCGAGACCTTCAGCTGGGAGCACGGCTTCGTCGAGCTGATCCTCACCGAGCTACCGTGCAACTGGTTCCAGTGTCACGAGAACGGTATGGACCCGGTCCACTTCGAGTGGCTGCACTCGAACGGGAACGCGGTCCGGCTCGACCCCGAGGATCCCGTCTACGCGCCCCGGCACACGGCGATCGACTTCCTCGAGTTCGAGCACGGCTTCGTCAACGGCCGCGAGGTCGAGACCGAGAACGCGCCGGAGGGGGCCTTCGCCCGGTCCAGCAGCACGGCCGACGGCGGGATCCTCTGCCTGTGGCCGTACACCCTGGCCTCGGGCAACACGGTCGAGTTCCGGGTGCCGGTGGACGACCACCGGACCCTCAACATCACCTGGCAGTACTCGGTGCTCCCCGACGACGTCGCCATCGGCGTGCCGGAGTCGGAGGAGGTGCCGTACTGGTACGGCCCGCTCACCGAACCGGGGAGCGATCAGATCATCACCTCGCACACCGGCAACCAGGACTTCGCGGTCTGGATCGGCCAGGGCACGGTCACCGACCGGAGCGCCGAGCACCTGGGGCGCAGCGACAAGGGCATCACCCTGCTGCGGCGCAGGTACCTGGAGGCGATCGAGCAGGTCGCCAAGGGGGAGGACCCGCCGGGCACGGTGCGCGACCCCGCGGCGAACGTGCGGATCCAGCTCCCGCTCCCGAGGAAGTTCATCTACACCGAGGGGGTCCCCCGCGAGGTGTTCGAGGAGAAGCTCGCCGCCCGCAAGAAGAGCGGACTGTTCGGCATCGGCGGCTTCCTGGCGGTCCAGGCCGGACGGCCGGACCACCTCCAGACGATGTATGAGGCGGCCGCCGGGATCGTGGACGGCCCGGCCCCCGGCTCCGGCGGAGCCGACTAGCCGGTGCGGCCGCTCCGACGGCGCCGGACGGGCCGACCGTGACGCGCACCGCTCGGTCCAGGCCACCAGTGACGCCACGCTTCGGGCCGGGTGGCGGGCCAGCCGGGTGGCCGCGGTGCGCAGGGCCAGCGGGAGGTGGCCGCAGGCGGCGGCGAGCGACCGGACCGCGTGCGGCTCGGCGAGGGCCCGGGCGGCTCCGATCACCGAGGTGATCAGCGCGGCGGAGTCGGCGGCGGCCAGCGGTTCGAGCCGGACCGCGGCGGTGACGCCCAGCGCCGGGTGCTCGCGGGCGCCGAGCAGCACCGCGCTGCCGGGCGCGTTGGGCAGCAGCGGGGTGATCTGCCCGGGGTCGCCGACGTCGTCGAGGACGACCAGGACCCGGCGGTCGGCCAGCAGGCTGCGGTAGAGGGCGGCACGTTCGGGCGTGCCGCCCGGCAGCTGTGCGGCGGGCACACCGAGGGCGTCCAGGAAGCCGGCGAGGACCTCGTGGGCGCCCACCGGAGTGTCGGTAGACGCGCCGAGCGAGGCCCACAGCTGGCCGTCGGGGAAGTGCCCGCTGACCGCGCGGGCCACGGCGGCGGCCACCGTGGTCTTTCCGGTGCCGCGTGCCCCGGTCACCAGCCCCACGGCGTGGCTGTGCTCGGTCAGCGCGGCGGAGAGCCGCGCCGTCTCCGCGGTCCGGCCGACGAAGTCCGGTGTGAGCGGCGGGATGTGGCGGGGGACCGGTCGGGGCACGGCTGTCGGGGGCGTGAGCCGGGGGGCCGTGCCGGCGGTTCGTCCGGCGGGCGCCGGGTCCTGGCCGTCGAGGATCGCGTGGTGGACCTCGGACAGGTGGGTGCCCGGTTCGATGCCCAGCTCCTCGACCAGCCTGCGGCGCATGCGCCGGTACACCCGGAGCGCGTCGGCCTGCATGCCGCAGCGGTACAGGGTGGTCATCCAGGCCGCGTGCAGGTCCTCCGCGAACGGGGCCTCCTGGCAGCTCGCCGAGAGCTCGGCCAGCAATGACGCGTGGTTCCCCAGGGCCAGCTCGCACTCGTACCAGGCCAGCAGGGCGGCTTCCCGCTGCTGGGCCAGCGACTCGCGCCGGCCGTGGCACAGCGGCCCGGGGAGCCCGGCGAGGGCGGTGCCGCCGTCCCACAGGCCGAGTGCGGTGGCGAGCCGCTCGGCGTCCGCGCGGTCGTCGCCGGTGGGGCGGGCGGCGGCCAGTTCGGCGAACTCCAGGGCGTCGACCGCCGTCCTCGGGACGTCCAGCGCGTATCCCGCGCCCGAGCGGACGATCAGCCCGGGGCCCAGGGCCTTGCGCAGCCGCAGGACGTAGTTGGCGACCATGGAGACCGCGCTGGGCGGCGGCCGTTCGCCGAACAGCCCGTCGACGAGCTCCGCCGTGCCGACCGGGGTGCCGGCCCGCAGGGCGAGTGCCGCCAGCACCGCCGCCTGCTGGGGCGGCATCCGCGGCAGCCGGGTCTGCGGGGCGCCCTCCCGCAGGACGGCCGGGGCGCCGAGAAGTACGAACCTGAACACTGTGTCCCTCCACGGGTTCCCGGCCGTTCCTGCGGAACGCGGTGGTGCTGCGGCCCCGTCAGGCCTGCTGGAGTTCCGACGTGCGGGGGGCGGCGTCCGAGGCCGGGTCCTCCCGCTTCGGCCGTCCCTGCAGCCGGTTGAGGATCGGGCCGGTCGAGAGCGTGGTCAGGACGGCCATCGCGACCAGGAGGCTGTACGAGGAGTCGTTCAGCAGGCCCGCCTGGCGTCCGGCCGAGAGCACGATCAGCTCGGTGAGGCCGCGGGTGTTCATCAGGGCGCCCAGGACGGCGGCTTCACGCGGCCGCAGGCCGGACAGCCGGGCCGCGATCATGGTGCCGGCCACCTTCCCGACCACCGCGATCGCCATCAGCACCAGCAGCTGCACCAGCTGGGCGGCGCGCAGGACGGAGAGGTCGACCTGCCAGCCGGCCACCACGAAGTAGACCGGCATCAGCAGGCCGAGGCCGAGCCCCTCGGCGCTCTCCCGGACCGGTTTCAGCGCGCGCTCCCCCTCCGGGCCGCGGAGGCCGGACAGGACGATGCCGAAGAGGAAGGCGCCGAGGACGAAGTGCAGGCCCATCCACTCGGTGGCGGCGGCGGACGCCAGGAGGCCGGCCAGGGCGACGACCGGGTTCAGCCGGTCGGCGCGCCGTTGCACCAGGCGGCGCAGCAGCGGCGTGGCGGCGGCCATCACGGCGACGTACGGAAGCAGCCAGACCAGGCGCCACGGCTGGTGGCCGCCGGCGCCGAGGGCCAGCACGACGGCCAGCAGCACCCAGGCGAGCAGGTCGCAGAAGGCCGCTCCGGCCAGGGCGAGCCGGCCCAGCGAGTGGCGGGTCATGCCCCGGTCGTCCAGGATCCGGGCCAGCACCGGGAAGGCCGTGACCGAGAGGGCCAGCCCCATGAAGAGGCGGGCTCCGAGCGGGGTGGCGTCCGGTGTCGCGGTGTCCCACCAGGTGCCGAGGGACGTCCCGAGGACGAACGGCAGGATGATCGAGCCGAGCCCGATGCCGATGGCGGCCCGCCGGGGCGCGTGGTCGCCGCCGCGGCGGAACTCCAGGCCGGTGACGAACATGAAGAGGATGATCCCCAGGTCCGCGAAGGCGATGAGGAAGCCGCGCACCTCCCCGGGGAAGAGGGTGCTCGCGAGGGATCCGTGCAGCAGGGTGGGACCGAGCAGGATCCCCATCACGACCTCGCCGATGACCGCGGGCTGGCCGAAGCGGCGGGCGAGTGCGCCCGCCGCTCGGGCCAGGACCGCGATCAGGGCCAGGTCGAGCAGGAGGATGACGAGGGTGTCGCCGGCCATGCGTTCCGACCTTCCACGTACGCGTCGGCGGCCGTGCCCCCGGCGCGCGGGGAGCACCAGGGGCACGGCCGGGGAAAGGGGTCAGGCGTTGTCGACGGCGCGGGCCGCCTCGACCTCCGGGTTGTCCCACCAGCGGTCGTTGCCCACCAGGTCCTTCTCCAGGTCGCGCTTGGCCGCCCAGGTCATGTTCAGGATGGTGCGGGTCGAGTCCTCGCTCAGCGGCACGGTGCGGTGCAGGGTGGTGTCGGTGCGCAGCAGGTACAGGTCACCGGACTCCAGCCCGTGGGTGTTGATCTCGCGCTCGCAGAGCGTCTGGTTGATGCGCGGGTTGGTCTTGTCCCAGTGGGTGTGCGGCACCGCCTGGAGCATCCCGCCGTGCTCGATGGGAGGCATCCGCAGCGCCCAGATCAGCGCGAAGCTGTAGTCGCCCCAGTGCCAGCCGTGGGTGTCGGACTTGTACTCCTGGTGGGTGATCAGGTAGCGCTCGTCGTCGGAGACCTGCGGGAAGATCTCCTCCCGGGTGATGCCGGCCAGGAAGCCGAGCAGCACGTCGGAGCGGGACAGCGTGCTGATGAGCTCGCTCTTCTCGATCTCCTCGCTCTTGACCACGCTCATCCGGCGGGGCGTGTTGCCGGTGGTGCTGAGCAGCAGGTTGCGGCGCTCCTTGTGCTGCTCGATCAGGAGGTCGGTCTCCTCGCGGATCGCGGTCTGCAGCTCGTCCGGCACGAGCCGGTGGGCGGCGTCGAACTTGATGAAGCCGAAGCGGTGGAAGCGGTCGGCGAGATCGGCCACCGCCTCAGGGGTGTAGCGCTCGGCCAGGAACTTGGCCAGGACCTCGTCGATCTGCTGAATATTCATGCGAGTGCTCTCCTTCAGGTGGTGGTGGTGGGGGCGGGCAGGTCCCGGTCGGACCGAGGGCCCCGGATGTTCCAGGTGAGGACCGCGGACAGGACCGCGATCACGGGGATGACGTAGAGCGCCGTCAGGCCGCCGGCCTCGGCCGCGGCCCAGGCGCCGATGGCCGCGCCGGCCTGGGTGAGGCTGCCCATCCAGGCCTGGGTCTCGGCGGCGTTCCCCTCGGGGGCGAGGTCGCCGCCCGCGGTGAACAGCGCGCCGAAGGTCGAGCCGTAGGCCAGGCCGGTGAGCGGACAGGCCAGCGTCATGGCCAGCGGGGACAGCTGCGAGGTGGCCGCGAGGAGGACGACGCCCGCGGCGAAGACTCCGATCAGGGCCGAGAGCTTCGGCCCCCGGGCCAGCAGGCCGGGGAAGGCTCCCAGCGCGAGGCTGCCGACGATGCTCCCGACCGAGAGCGCGCCGATCTGGATGCCGATGTACCCGGTGGTGCCCTGCTCGACGTTGAGCAGGGATATCACCACGTCGATCGCGGTGATCATCCCGCTGAACGCGGCGTGGGTGACGAGCAGCCGACGCAGCGCGGCCGAGCGCAGCGGGCCCGCCCAGTGCCCGCTGCCGGCGCGGCGGGTGGGCAGCGGGGCGTTCGGGAGGCTGAGTACCAGCAGCACCGCGACCACCGTCAGCGCCCCGTAGACCGAGAACGCCACCTCGCCCGACAGGCTCAGGCAGAGCCAGGCGGCCAGGGCCGGGCTGGTGATGTGCACGACGTCGCTGGTCGCGGCGTCCAGGGCCATCGCGGTGACCAACTGCCGTTCGCCGACCAGCACCCGCCACAGCGTGCGCATGATGATGCCCACCGGGGGTGAGGTGACGCCGCTGACCGCGGCCAGGACCAGCACCAGGGGGGCCGGCCCGCGGGCCGAGGCCACCGCGGTCAGGGCGCCGAGCGCGACCAGGTAGAGCACCAGGCAGCCGACCAGGATCGGCCGGTACGGGTACCGGTCCATCAGCCGGCCGCGGACGGGCGCGGACAGCCCCTGGCCGACGGCCATGCAGCTCATCGCCAGGCCGCCCGTCGCGTAGGAGTAGCGCGGCCCGAGGTAGAGCAGCAGGCTCAGCGTGATCATGGCGAGCGGCAGCTTCGACACCAGGCTGGCGACGAGCATCCGGCCGACCCCGGGGACCGCGAGCAGGTCGCGGTAGCCGGCGGACAGCAGCCGCAGCCGTGCGCGCCGCCCCGGCTTGGCCGGTGGGGTCTCAGTCGGTGCCATCGAACGCGATCTCCAGCGAGACCAGCGTCCGGATCTCGGCCAGCGCCCGGACCACCGCGTCCTGGTCCGGGCCGGAGACCCAGGCCCCGACCGGGATGGTCTTGGTGTCCCGGGTGACCGGTACGTGGTCGCCCGGCTGGTAGGAGACCAGGACCTTGTCGACGCTCGGGTGGCCCTCCAGCTCCGCCAGCCCGTGGACCGCGACCAGGGTGCCGGGCGCCTCGTCGTTGCGGATGGCGATCGCGCCGAACATCGCCCGGACGTCCAGGTCCTGGTCCATGATCGCCGGACGCCGGCCGAGGTAGCAGGTGAGCGCGTCGTGGAAGGGCCGGATCGCGGTGTGGTCGGCCCACTGGTCGGTGGCCGGGCCTCCCGGAAGCCGGGCGCCGATCTCCATCAGGTACACCCCGTCGGGTGTGCACTTGACCTCGGTGTGGCTGGGGCCGCGGTGCACGCCGAACGCGGTGAGCACCTCGTGGACGTACGCCTCGACCCGGGCCCAGTCGCGGTCGTCGCGGGTGGCCTGGACGTTGTTCCACAGCGGGAAGTCGTAGTCCCGGTCGTCCGGCTGCCGGTACTCCCACATGTCCATCACCCGGTGGTCGCCGTCGCTGCTGAAGCAGTTGACGGCGAACTCGCGGCCGCGGACGTACTGCTCGACCAGCCACTCCTCGACCGGCCAGCCGAAGAGGTCGTTCTCCTCGGTGATCCGCAGGTTCTTGGCCTCCTCGGCGTCGCGGACGAGGGTGACGCCGTGCGCGCCGGCGCCCATGGTGGGCTTGACGATGACCGGGAAGCCGATCGCCTCGGCCGCGGCCGGCACCTCGGCCAGGTCGTGCACCAGCCGGAACGCCGGGATCCGCACCCCGGCCTGCTCGGCGTGCGCCCGCATGGCCGCCTTGTTGCGCCGGGCCCAGGCCAGCTCGACGTCGTTGCCGGCCAGCCCGAGTTCGTGGGCCAGTACGTCGGTCAGGTGGACGGCGGACTCCATGGCCGGCACGACCGCCTTCACCTCGAAGTCGGTGTCCGCGAGGGCGGCGAGCACGTCGGGGGCCTTGGAGGCGTAGAGCGACGCGTCGTCGTCGCGGGTGTGGTCGGGCCACCGGGAGTTCAGCTCGGTGGGTTCCACCGTGTAGAGGGAGACCACGTGGAGCCCGACGTCACGGGCTGCCTTCTTGTAGCCTTCGCCGGTCTTGACCGGGTCTATGAGGAGTACGGCGGGCTTTCGGCTGCTCAAGGGATCGTTCCTTCTCGGACGGAGTGGGTGCCGGGGTCGGTCGGCCGCCGTCAGGCGGTGGGCAGCAGTTCGGGGTGGTGGCGCTCGATGACCTGCGGGAAGGCCCGCAGCATCCCCTTCATGACGTTCTCCCCGTAGCCGGCGAAGAGCGGGTTGGCGGGGTCGGGCACGACGCCTTCGGCCGACTCGACGTACGGGCCGGGAAGCGGCTGCATCGAGCCGTCCAGGCGCGGGTTGTAGAAGAACGGGGCGGAGTAGCGGTCCACCCCCGGGGCCGGTCGCACCACCCGGTGGGTGGTGGCGCGCAGGTAGCCGCGCGTGGCGACCTCCAGCAGCTCGCCCAGGTTCACCACGAACGCCCCCGGTACCACCGGCACGTCGGCGAACACGCCGTCCTCGACCGCGACCTGAAGCCCGCCCTTGTCGTCCTGGAGGAGCAGGGTGAGGATGCCGTAGTCCTTGTGGACGCCCACGCCCTGGTTCTCGCCGTCGGCCTCGCTGTGCTCCGGGCCGGGGTAGTGCAGCAGTTTGAAGTGGACGTGCGGGTCCGGTGCCACCACGTCGTCCAGGAAGTCCGCCGGGACCTCGAGCGATTCGAGGATCAGTCCGAGCAGCCGGTGCGCGACACCGGTCAGTTCGCCGGTCCAGCGGTGGACCGCGTCGGCGAGTCCGGGCATGGTGGCCGGCCACTGGTTGGGGCCGGCCAGCCACCGGTAGGAGGGCTCGTCGGGGCCCGGCGTGGTGGCGGGGTGCTCCGGACCGATGTCCAGCTGGCGCCGCTGGTCCGGGATGCCCTGGGTCAGCTCCCGGCCGATCTCCGAGTAGCCGCGGAAATGCGGGGAGTTGAGGATGCTCAGGGCGGCCCGCTCCGACTCGGGCAGCGCGAAGAACCTGCGGGCCTGGTCGAGCAGGTCGTCGCCGCCGGTGACGCCGTGACCCACCAGCTGGAAGAAGCCGATGTCGTGGACCGCGGAGCGCAGCCGGTCGAGGAACTCGGCACGAGCCTGCGGCCCGCGCTCGGCGTCGCGGAGGTCGATGACAGGGAACAGCTCGGACAAGGGAGGTCCTCCATCGGGAATCAGGGCGGGAAGGAAGGGAGGGGGCCGGCGTGGGAGCGCCTCAGCCCGCCGCGTTCAGCGCATGCCGGGTCGGGCCGGGCAGCACGCCGTCGTAGCGTCGTTCGATGTAGCCGAGTCTGTTCAGCAGCTCGAAGGCGGGTGACCCGGTGGCGGTCCGCACCGAGGAGGCCGCGATCGGCATCCGGCCGGTGTGCTGCCACCGCAGCCGCCCGGTGCCGTCGATCAGGCTCCGGGCCTGGTTGGCGTTGTCCGGGTGCAGGCAGTACGGGACGTCCAGCAGGCCCTGCCGAACGGCTCGCACCAGTGCCTCGCCGACGTCCCGGTGGAGGGCGAGCGTCGCCTCGACGAGAGTGCGGGCTTCGAGGTGGACGGCCGCTTCCTCTTCGGCGCTCGCCGCCAGTCCGGCGGAGTCCGGTTGACCGGCCACCTCGCCGGCCAACTCCAGCGCCTCGATGTTCTCCTCGACGGTGGGGATCCGCTGTGCCTCGGCCGCGGTCTTGGTCACCAGTCGCTCGGCTCCGGAGGCCCGGGCCAGCCGGACGCTGTCCGCCAGCAGCCGGAGCGCTCCCGCCTCGGTCCGCGGGAAGACCCCCATGTAGGTGTAGAGGACGACGTGCCAGCGCACCGTGCCGAGGTACTCGGCGGCCAGCCGCCGCATGGCCCGTACCGCGGCGAGGTCCTGGGTCGGGTTGGTCTGCTGCGCGTAGCTGAGCGAGACGCTGCCGATCCCGTGCTGGACGAAGAACAGGCACTCCAGCACGCTGAGCGCCACCAGCAGCCCAGGGGGGCAGAGCTGGCCCAGCATGCAGCCGCCGAAGCTCTCCAGGTGGACCGGTCGCCCGGCCGGGGCGCGGTGGGCCAGCAGCTCGCAGCTGTCGGCCCAGGCCCGGGTGGCCTCGGCCAGCGGGGTCCGGCTGTAGGGCAGGCAGTACGACACCGGCCCGCCCTCGGTCGCGGTCAGGCCCGAGGCCAGCATGGCCTCGAACAGCCGCTGCGGCAGGGCCGAGCCGTGCCGGAGCTGGACCGGGAAGTCCGGTCCGGCCAGGCCGGCCAGCAGCCGGCGGTTGACCTCGGGGCCGTGCTCGACCAGCGGGTACCCGTTGAGGGGTGTCCCGGTGCGCAGCGCCTCCCGGGCCGAGCCGTGGTCCCCCACCCGGGTGTAGCTGTCCACGGTGATGGTGCCGACGGTGGTGGCCCGGGCCGCGCGCACGGCCTCCAGGCCGGCTCGCATCCGCTCGGGAGCGGAGAACCCCATCCGGGGCTGGACCACCAACTCACCTGCCCGGGAGCGCTCGTGGACGAAGTCGCAGAAGTCGTTCCCGCCGGGCCGCAGCAGGGTGCCGCTCATGCGCTGCCTCCCGGAGCCGGCCCGGCGAGGGCGGCCCGTGGCGCCGACGCCGCGCCGAGGTAGGCGAGGAACTCGGATACGTCGGGGCCGGAGCCGGCCTCGAACACCGCGTCGAATCCCGCGGCGATCAGCTCGGCCTGCGAGGCCGCGTCGGCGGTCCCCTGCAGGCCGAGCTTCCCGCCGATCATCATCGGGACCCGGGCGAGCGCCCGCTCCGCGCGCAGCCTGCGGGCCAGCCGGATGCCGTCCAGCCTGCCGTGGCCGTTGACCGTGCTGATCACCACCGCGTCCGGGATCCTGGCCAGGCAGACCTCCAGCAGGAGGTCGTCGGGGACGCAGGCGCCCAGGTTCTCCACCTGGTAGCCGTGCTCCTCCAGCAGCAGCTGGAGGAAGACCAGGTTCCAGGTGTGCGAGTCGGAGGAGACGCTGGACAGCACGCATCGCCTGCGGCGCGCGGGCGAGCTGATCACGTGGGACTCCTTCGGGCTCGGCGGGTCGGTAACGGGTGGCGGGTGCGCCGGTGACGCGGTGTCAGCGGGCGGTCTGCAGGTGGGTGAACAGCTCGGACCTGAGCAGGCCCTCCTCGGCGAACGCTCCGCCCAGCGAGCTGGAGGTCATCCGGGCGCTGGTCTTGATGCCCCGCATGGTCATGCACAGGTGCTCACCGGTGCCGATCACGGCCACGTCCTCGGTGCCCGCGATCCGCACCACGTCGGCGGCGATGTCGGCCACCAGGCGCTCCTGCACCTGCAGCCGGTGCGCCTGGTGGTGGGCGATCCGGGCGAACTTCGACAGGCCGAGCAGCCGGTCGGCGGCGCGGTAGGCGATGGTCAGCGAGCAGTTGAAGGGGAGCAGGTGGTGTTCGCAGAGGGACCAGACCTCGATGCCGGAGACCATCACCAGCTGGCCGGTGGAGGTGGTCTCGAAGACCGTGTCGATGGTGCCGGGGTCGTACTCGGTGAACTCGCGCCACCAGCGGGCGTAGCGGGCGGGGGTGTCCCGGAGACCGTCCCGCGAGGGGTCCTCGCCGATCTCCTTCAGGAGCAGGCGTGCCAGGTCCTCCAGGGGGTCCTCACCGAGCCCGTCCATCATGGAGCTGAGGCCCTTGTCCACGTCCAGGTCGGTACTCATCTCAAACCCCTCTCTTGTGTCCCCAGACCAACGTGTGCAGCCTGGTCGTGATGTTCCAGCCGCGGTCGACGACCTCGTCGGCCAGCTGTCTGATGTGCCGGTCGATGTCCGCGCTGTTCTGGCCCTCGGGCATCACCCAGACCGAGGTGATCCCGGCCGCCGCCACCACCCCGGCGACCTCGTCGAGGTCGGCGCTGTCCCGGCAGACGAACTTGAAGGTGCTGGTCGGCATGGCCGCCAGGCGTTCCAGCGCGGCGGGCACGATGCGCTTCGCGGCGGGGTCGCCGGCGTGCGAGAGTTTCGGCGAGACGTTGAAGCGGACGCCGGCCGCGATCAGCCGCGGGTCGGGGACCCTGGTCCCGTTGGTCTCGATCTCGATCTCGACGCCGTGTCCGGTCAGTGCCTCCACGAGCGGGACCAGGCGGTTCTGCTGGTTGAGCGGTTCACCGCCGGAGATCACCACCAGCCCGACCTCGAAGGCGAGCAGGCGCTCCAGCACGGTGGAGACGGGCAGTCGGTGCAGCTCCGTCTTCGGATCGAACGCGATGCCGGTGTCGCTGGATCCTTCCCAGTCCCACGTGTACGGGGTGTCGCACCAGTTGCACGAGAGATTGCAGCCGCCCAGCCTCAGGAAGGCGCAGCGACGGCCGAGTGATCGTCCTTCTCCTTGGAAGGACTCAAGTGGGGCCGAAGATCTCGTTGACGACGAGTTCCGGTTCCACGGGGCACCACCTCCTCAATCAGACGGGTCGGGGTACTCCCCCGCCGTCCTTCGGCTCAGGGGCGGTATTCGGCCCAGGTCTTGGGGGTCTCGGAGATCCTCACGGCGGTCAGCTCCGGGAGCTCGGGGAGCCACTCCTCGTAGATCCAGATCGCGAGGTTCTCCGCGGTCGGGTTCTCCTTGACCACGTCGTTGAGGTGCTGGTGGTCCAGCCACTCGTCGATCCAGCTCTTGAAGCCGGACAGCTCGCCGTAGTCGCGGACGAAGCCGGGGCCGGTCAGGTCCTCACGAGCGGCGCTGAGCTCGATCTCGACGAGGTAGTTGTGGCCGTGCAGGCGGCCGCACTGGTGGTTCTCGGGCAGCCCGGCGAGCCGGTGGCTGGCGGAGAAGGCGAACTGCTTGGAGATGCGCAGCGTCATGACGTGTGCTCCTGATAAGCGGTGGGGTCGTGGACGCCGGCCGCGGTGAACGCCTCCTGGCGCTCCCAGCACGCGGCGCAGCGGGCGCAGTGGTCGTCCTCCCCGCGCAGGCAGGTCCAGGTCTCGGTCCACGGGACACCGAGCTGTTCGCCCAGCGTGACGACGTCCTTCTTGCCCAGGCCGGACAGCGGCGCCAGCAGGGCGAGGTCGGGGTGGGCGTACCCGGCGGTGGCGATCCGCTCCATGGCGATGAAGGACTCCAGGAACTCCGGAGTGCTGTCGGGGACGGAGACGGTGTCGTCCGCCATGATCCCGATGGCGACGGCCTGGGCCTTCTCGGCCACCGCCACCGCGAACGCCACCGACAGCAGCAGCGCGTTGCGGTTGGGGACGATGTTCGGGCTCTCGCCGTACCCGGACCAGGTCTGCTCCGGAACCTCGACCGTCGGGTCGGTGAGCGAGGAGCCGCGCAGCAGGGCGCCCATCGCGCTCAGGTCCGCCACCTGGTGGACGGCGCCGAGCCGTTCGGCCGCGGCGGCCGCGAAGAGGTGCTCCTTGCGGTGGCGCTGCCCGTAGTCGACGGAGAGCAGGTGCAGGTCGTGGCCCTGCTCCTTGAACTGGTGCGCCATCGTGACGGAGTCCATGCCTCCCGAGACGATGGCGACGATCTTCGGCACAGCGTTCCCCCTGTGGTGTCGGTGCTGACTCGTGTGGTGACCGCGGCGGTGGTCGGCCGTCGCGGTGCGGGGCTTCGGTTCAGGCGAGCGGGGTGCCGCGTACGACGACCGCCGCCTCGGCACGGTCCAGGGCCGCTTCGCACTCCTGCTCGGTGGCGGCGACGGCCACCACCAGGGCGTACCGGCAGCGGACGTGGTCGGTCGGCGGCAGCCTGAGCTGCCGGCCCGGCGCGGCCAGGACCTGTACGTCGTGGATCTCGGCGGGCAGCCGGTCCCGGTCGACCTCCACGGACTCCACCGTCAGGTCGTGCTCGGGGTACAGGAAGCGGATGGCCGCCACCTGCCCGCGGGAGGCCGTGGTCCCGGGGACCACGCCGGCCGCCAGGTCGGCGGCGACCAGACCGACCTCGACACCGGTGGCGAGCCCGCCCAGGTAGGGGATCCGGTCGCCGCCGACCCGGGCGTTGATCTCGACCACCCGGGGGCCGGTCGTGGTGAGCCGCAGTTCGGTGTGGGTGACCGTGTCGGTGAGGCCGACGGCGGTGTGGGCGTCCTGGAGGACCCGCAGCAGTTCCGGGTCGGTGAGCAGCGGGTCGTCCGCTCGGACCAGGTGGCCGACCTCCTCGAACCCCGGCGCGAAGCCGATGCGCTTCCGGGCCACGAAGAGCACCGTGACCAGGCCGTCGCGGCAGACCGCGTCCACGCTGATCTCGGGCCCGTCGAGGTACTCCTCGACCAGCACCGGGCGCTCGTAGGTGGGGACCTCGTCGAACCAGATGGCGGTGGCCTCGCGGTAGGCCTCGGCCAGGTCCTGCGGCGCGGTCACCAGCGACACGCCGTTGCTGGCGGACAGCGCCCGCGGCTTGACCACCACGGGGTAGCCGAGGCGGTCGGCGGCCTGCCGGGCCTCCTCGAAGTCGCCGACCGCGATCGACTCGGCCTGCGGCACGCCGGCGGTCTTCAGCGCCTGTCGGCCGGCGAACTTGTCCCGGCAGGCGTGCACCGCCTCGACCGGGCTGGTCCGCATCCCGAGCGCGGTGGCCACCGCGGCGGCCGACTCGACGCGGGTCTCCTCGTACGTCAGGACCCCGGCGTAGTCCTCCGGGCTCTCCTTGGCGATCCCGACCATCGCCTCGGGGTCCAGGGTGTTCACCGCCGAGTGCGCCGTGATGTAGGGCGACTCCCAGGTGGGGGCCGCCGGGGACAGCAGGTGCAGCCGGTACCGGGTGGCCATGGCGCGCAGCATGTACTCGCGCCAGATCTGGCCGCCGCTGCCGATGAGCAGGAGGAGGGGCCTGGGCCCGTCAGCCGGAGGGAGGTTCGTCATGTGGGTCACCGTTCGGTGTGCGGGAGTACGGGTGAGGGCACCGGGCAGCGGGCCCGGTGGGTGTCAGGCCGTTGCGGTGGACGGCGCGACCTCGACCTCGAACAGGCCGACCGCCTGCTGGGCCAGGTGCAGCGCCGTGTCCGGGTCGGGGCCGATCGCGAGTGCGTCGCCCTGGCGGTCCCAGGAGCTGGTCAGCGGCGGGACGAGGTCGCCGACGGCTGCGGTGAGGAAGGCGGACTCCACCCCTTCGGCGGCGCGCGCCTCGTCCTGGCCGCCGACGGCGGTCACCTCGCCCTCCGGAAGGGTGAGGAACCAGATCGCGGCGGCGGCCGCCAGGGGCCGCGGGGTCAGGTCGAGGGGCTTGCCCGCCAGCCAGGTGAAGGTCAGCCCCTGGATGTCGAAGCCGCCGGCGAGCCGGACGAGTTCGACGATCGCGTCGCCGCCGGGCCGGGTGTGCGTCTCGATGACGCGGGGGCCGCGATCGGTCAGGACGATCTCGGTGTGGGCCGGGCCCTCCTGCACGCCGAGCGCGGTCAGCAGCCGCCGCACCTCGGCGGCGATCAGGTCCTGCTGTTCGGCGGTGATCCGGGCCGGCACCAGGTGGCCGATCTCCACGAAGTTCACCGTCTTGAACTTCTCGGTCACGGCCAGCACGTGGTGCTCGCCGGCCGCGCTGAAGGTCTCCACGCTGAATTCCTGGCCGGTGAGGAACTCCTCCGCCAGCCATGGTGCCGAGGTCTGCTGCCCGGGGACGGAGAAGTCCAGCTCCTCGGCCAGTTCCCGCAGCCGTGCCTCGTCGCGCACGGCGTGGATCTGCCGGCTCCCGGTGCCGTGGGTGGGCTTGAGGATCAGCGGGAAGCCCAGGGTGTCGGCCAGTCCGAGGAGGTCCTGCGCGCTGCGCACCTCGGCGGAGGCGACCTCGCCGACCTCGCCGCCGCGCAGCAGCTCGCGCATGAACGCCTTGTCGTTGACCGCCGTGACGGTCTCCAACGGGTTCGCGGTGAGCCCCAGTTCGTGATTGATCCGGGCGACCGACTGCAGGTAGGTGTCGTTCATGGAGACCGCGATGTCGAACGGCTGGACGGCGTGCAGAGCCACCGCCGCCTGCACCATGCGGTCCGGTGACACGTCCGGCAGCAGGAGCACGGTGTCGGCCAGCTCCCGGTGGCGTGCGGACAGAGCCTCCTTGGGGCCCACGTAGCCGATCGCCATTCCCGCGCTGTGCGCTGCTTCCATCGCCTCGATGCGCTTGCCCCCGACGAACAACACGCTGGAGACGGCCGACGCCCTGATCACCTTTGTTCCCCCTGGCTTTCACTGGTTCTGGAGTCGACTCCGCCTGAAGCCGGGCCGGCCCGGTTCTGGTCTCGGCGGGTGACTCGACGATCAAGCTACCCATCCCTGAATGAGCCAGTCAATACTCAGTCATTAGTCAGTCAGGTTTATGACTCGACTTGTCATCGCCCTGCATCCGAAGCGTCGGCGACCGCGCGCGAGGGCTCGCCCCCGGGCCGGACGGGCAGGGTCAAGTTGACCGACCACGATCAAGGAAGGGGGGCGAGGGCCCGCGGGTGACGTGGTAATTTTTGTCGAGATTTAAGATCCGTTGCCCTTACGAGGGAGCCGCGTGATGTGGTGCTCCCGACGGGCCGGTGCCGCAGCTCCGGGGCTACGGCCACTCGATGTCAGCGGAGCCGGCCTTCCGTGCGCAGCGGTGGAGGCCCCCGGGGAACGCGCCGGGGTTCGAGGTGAGCGACTCTCGGCCGGCGGTGGTCTGAAGCATGGCTTCTCCTGTTCGGGAAGAGTGAAGATGAAGGTGATTCAGCCGGACTTCGGCCGACGACTGAAGCGGATTCGGTTGGAACGCGGCCTGAGCCAGGCCGCGTTGGCGCACGGCCCGCTGTCCTCCAGCTACGTCTCGCGGCTGGAGAGCGGGCTGCGGCTGCCGTCCCCCGACATGGTTCGCCACCTGGCCGAACGCCTGGGCGTCAGCGAAGACGACTTGGTGAACGCCGAACCGGAGCAGGGCGAGCGGGCATCAGCCCTCGCCGAAGCGATAACCGCCTTGAGCGACAAGGACTTCGGCACCGTGGTGGCGCTGCTGGATCCGGCGGCACCGGAATGGCCCGACCGGCCGGCGGACGAGTGGCTCTGGCAGGCCCTGTGGTGCCGGGCGCAGGCTCAGGCGGGTCTCGGCGACAGGACGGGGCGGGTCCTCACCCTCCACGCCCTGCGGGATCTCACCCGTGACTCCGCCGTCGACTTTCCGCTGGCTCGGCTTCTGCTCGAACTCGCGTCCGCCGAACGGGCCGTGGCCCGTCTGGACGAGGCGCGCACGGTCGCCGGCGAAGCCGTGGGTCTGCTCTCGGAAGCGCCGGTGGAGCAGCCGGTCCTGCTCGCCAGGGCCATGGTGCTGCTGGCCTCGGTCGAGACCGAATGCGGACTGGTCGCGCTGGCCGGCACCAGGATTCCCCGGCTGCTGGAACTGGCGGAGCGGCTCCCGGACAAGTTGCGGACCGAGGTGCTCTGGGCCTGCTCCACCGTGCGGGTGCGCCAGGGGCTGTCGAACGAGGGCATGACCCTGCTGACCTCGGCGCTCGAGCAGGCCGACCCCAAGGCCGACATCCTGATCTGGGCCCGGCTGCGGCTCGCCGCCGTCTCGCTCCACCTGCGCTCCTTCGGCGTCATGACGGAGGAGTCGCGGACGTGGATGGCAGAGGCGACCGACGCACTCGCGTATGTGGGAAGCGCGTCCCACCAGGCCGAATTGCAGGCAGTCACGGCACGGGTCCATCTCCTGGACGGACGGCCGACCGAAGCGGTCACGATGGCACTGGCAGCAGAAGAGAGCGGGAACCTGTCATTTCAGGACGCCCTTCGAACAAAGCTGCTGCGCGCGAGGGCGACGGCCGAGTCGACGGATTCCGACGCGGGACTGGGCATCATGCGGGAAGTCGCCGCGGAGGCCGAACGGGTCGGATATCTGGATCTCGCCGCCGAGACCTGGAAGGAGATCGCCACCTTCCTGGGCGGTACACAGGAAGGTCCGGCCGCCGTCGCTCCGTGACGGCACCCCCGATGGCTCCTACTGTCGGAGCACGGCGCTATGAAGTGTGAAAACGGCGTCACTTTTCCCCCGGACGAACGCTTCAACAAACTTTTCGATTGATTTTTTTCCCTGTCGCAAAGCCGGTGCGGACCCGCCCCCATGGCTGAGGATCGCTTCTGCCCGTCGTGGTCAGCGACAGGCAAACCGGTGATCGACCTCGTAAATGCTCTGCCTCGGGCGGACCGGAGTCAACCCGAAAAGCCTTTGAGCGGCGGAGTCCGGGTGCCGGAATCTCCGGAATGGGTGGACTTAAGCGTCCGGCAAACCGGTGCATGCCACCCCTTTCCCGCCAGTGTGACCTGCGTCACATTTTGTTTATTTGAGGTTTATTTGAGGTCCCATGCGGTTGGGGGCATCGCTCCCCTCCGTGCCGCCTCGACAGGCGGCGGCTGATCACTCCAGGGCTTCCGCGCAGCCGACCGGTCCCTGTTTTGCGATCGCGCGCGACCCGGGGGGTCAGCTGTCGTACTTCTCGTCCGCGGAGGCGTCGAGGGCGAGCCGGTAGCCGCGCTTCACCACGGTCTGGATGAGCTTGGGCGTACCGAGGGCGGTGCGGAGACGCGCCATCGCGGTCTCGACGGCGTGTTCGTCGCGGCCGGCGCCGGGCAGGGCGCGGAGGAGGTCGGCGCGGGAGACGACCCAGCCGGGCCGGCGGGCCAGGAGGTCGAGGAGGGCCATGCCGGCGGGCGGGACGGGCCGGAGCGCTCCGTCGACGAGGACGGCGTGGCCGCGGACCTCGACGCGGTGCCCGGCGACGGGGAGGACGCGGGAGCGGCCGGGGAGTTCGCGGCAGAGGAGCTGGACGAGGGGGCCGAGCCGGAACCGTTCGGGCTGGTGGGTGTCGATGTCCTCCGCCTGGAGCGGCAGCGCCGTCACGGGGCCGACGCACACGGCGAGCACGTCGTGCCGGAGCGCCTCGACGAGTTCGTCGCGTACGCCCTTCTCCGCGGCCCGGGCGAGCAGCGAGACGGCGGCGGGGGCGCTGGTGAAGGTCACCGCGTCGAGGCCGCGGGCGAGGGTCGCGTCGAGGAGCCGGTCGAGGGGCCCGGTGTCCTCGGGGGCCATCCAGCGGTAGACGGGGACGCCGACGACTTCGGCGCCGCCCGCGGTGAGGGCCTCGACGAAGCCGGGCAGGGGTTCCCCGTGCAGCTGGAGGGCGATGCGGCGGCCCGCCACGCCTTCGGCGAGGAGCCGTTCGAGGACCTCGGCCATGGACTCCGAGGAGGGCGACCAGGACTCGGTGAGTCCGGCCGCCCGTACGGCTCCCTTGACCTTGGGGCCGCGGGCGAGGAGTTCGACGTCCCGCAGGGCGGTGAGGAGGTCCTCGCCGTAGCCCCAGCCTTCGGCGGCCTCGACCCAGCCCCGGAAGCCGATCGCCGTGGTGGCGACGACGACGTCCGGGGTGTGGCCGATGATCTCCTTGGTGGCGGCGAGGAGTTCGGTGTCGTCCGCGAGGGGCACGATCCGCAGTGCGGGGCCGTGGACGACGGCCGCGCCGCGCCGGCGCAGCAGCGCGATGAGTTCGTCCGCGCGCCGCGCCGCGGTGACGCCGACCGTGAAGCCGGCGAGGGGGCCGTGTTCTTGCTCGTCCATGGGTCCAGAGCCTGACGGGGACGCGTGACGGATGAGGTTCGCGCGTATTTCCTGGTCGTTACGGTCCCCGCCGGGCATCGGGGGTCACACCTCGGCGTATCCGGGCCGGTGCTCCGGTTCCGTGATGCCCTCGGCGGTCTCGGGCACGGACGAGGTGGTGCGAAGGTATACCGCCCAGGTGACGGCCATGCAGGCCGCGTAGAAGGCGAGGAAGGCGACGAAGGCCCCGGTGCCGGTGCCGGCGGTCTGGAAGGACTGGCGGAAGGCGAGGTTGATGCCGAGCCCGCCGAGCGCGCCGACGGCGCCGATGAGACCCATGGAGGCGCCGGAGAGCCGCCGTCCGTACGCTTCGGCGGTCTCGCCGACGAGGCCCTTGCGGTGCCCCTGGGCGAGGAAGATCGCCGGGATCATCTTGTACGTGGAGCCGTTGCCGAGGCCGCTGAGGACGAAGAGTCCGATGAAGCCGACGAGGAAGACGGCGAGGGACTCGACGACGGAGGCGTAGACCACCACGCCGGTCGCCGCGGCCATCGCGGCGAACGTCCACAGGGTGATGCGGGCGCCGCCGTGCCGGTCGGCGAGGGAGCCGCCGACGGGCCGGATGAGCGAGCCGAGGAGCGGGCCGATGAAGGTGAGGGAGGCGGCCTGGAGCGGGGTGCGGCCGAACTGGGTCTGGAGCACGAGGCCGAAGGCGAAGCTGTAGCCGATGAACGAGCCGAAGGTGCCGATGTACAGGAAGGCCATGATCCAGGTGTGGCGGGACGTGACGGCTTCCTTGACGGCGCCGGTGTCGTTCTTGACGGGGGCGAGGTTGTCCATGAAGAGCGCGGAGCAGACGGCGGCGACCACGACCAGCGGCAGGTAGGCGCCGAGCACGATCCTGGGGTGCATCGCTCCGGCGGTGCCGATGACGAGGAGCCCGACGAGCTGGACGACGGGGACGCCGATGTTGCCGCCGCCGGCGTTGAGGCCGAGCGCCCAGCCCTTCTTGCGCAGCGGGAAGAAGGCGTTGATGTTGGTCATCGAGGAGGCGAAGTTGCCGCCGCCGACGCCGGTGAGCGCGGCCACCAGGACGAAGGTGGTGTACGAGGTGCCGGGCTCCATCACCGCGAAGGCGAAGCCGATGGGCACCAGGAGCAGCAGGGCGCTGAAGATCGTCCAGTTGCGGCCGCCGAAGCGGGCGACGGCGAAGGTGTACGGGACGCGGATCAGCGCGCCGACGAAGGTCGCGGTGCCGATGAGGAAGAACTTGCCCGCCGGGTCGATGCCGTACTGCGGCCCCATGAAGAGCACCATCACGGACCAGAGGCTCCAGACGGAGAAGCCGATGTGCTCGGAGAAGACGGAGAAGAGCAGGTTCCGCCGTGCGATCTTCTCCCCCTTCTCACGCCAGAAGGTCTCGTCCTCCGGCTCCCACTGTTCGATCCAACGGCCGCCCATGTCGCACCTCCGCGGTGTCGGGTCCAGAGGCGTCCACAGCCCCGGTCCTCCTGTCCTTGACGCTAGGGAGGCCGCGTTTCAGCCCGGTGCCGCGAGGTGACGGGTGCGGAACCTTGCTCTCACCCGGCGCGCGTGTCCCCTGTGAGCGCCCCCCGCATTCTGGGCCCTGCCCGCTCCCGGCCCACTCCCGGCCCGCTCCCGTCCCGCTCCCGGCCCGCTCAAGCGGCACTGGACCCGCCCGGTGCGCCGCTCGGCGCGGGCAGGCCCGGCTCGTCCGCGGGCAGCCAGGAGCCGGGCGGGCGGGTCTGCCAGCCTTCCCGGGCGCCGATCTCGGCGGCGGCGGTCCGCAGGGCGTCGAGGCCGGGATGACGCAGTCCCTTGCGCCACACCAGGCTCACGGGCGACAGGGGTACGGGGTCGACGAGCGGCCGCAGGACGCAGCCCGGCATGTGCGGG
The DNA here is from genome assembly GCF_040815545.1 of Streptomyces sp. LMG1-1-1.1. NCBI lineage: Bacteria > Bacillati > Actinomycetota > Actinomycetes > Kitasatosporales > Streptomycetaceae > Streptomyces > Streptomyces sp. LMG1-1-1.1. The sequence continues at coordinate 65,922 of NZ_JBFPNH010000029.1, forward strand.
AAGTCGACGACGACGAGGACCGGGTGGCGGTGCTTGGCCATGACGCGCCGGAACTCCTCGTGGCCGATGGCGAGCGGCGCGGGCGGGGACACCTCGATGCCGCGCCCGGCGAAGAGCCGGGCGGCGAGGTCGGTCCACTCGGTGGTGCGGTCGTTCCCCGCGCCCGCGTAGATCCGTTCGCCGGCGAGGGCTGCGAGGGGCACCTCGGGCAGGCCGGCGAGCGGGTGGTCGTCGGGGAGCAGGACGGCCATCCGCTCGTACCGGACGAACTGGGCGTCGAGTCGCGTCCTGAGTGCGGCGTCGAGGCCTCCGTACCGGCCGAAGGAGGTGTCGAGGCGGCCGGCGAGGATCTCGCGGACGGCGCCGGTGAGTCCGCTCTCGAAGCGGGCCATCAGCTCCTGTTCGGGGGCGAGTTCGCGGGCGCGGCGCAGGATGCGTTCCTGGACGAGGCCGGCGGTGTTGAGGTCGACGAGCAGGGGCCGGTGCGCGGCCCGGAAGGCGTCGCGGAGTTCGTCGTGGGCGGCCGACACCCGCCGCGCGTACGGGAGGAGGCGTTCGCCCTCGGGCGTGAGCGCGACCTGCCGGGTGGTGCGTACGAACAGCTCGGCGCCCAACTCGCGCTCCAGGCGCCGGATGTCGCGGCTCAGCGCCTGCTGGGCGACGTAGAGCCGGGCGGCGGCGCGGGTGAAGTGCAGTTCCTCGGCGGCCGCGGTGAACGCGCGCAGCAGCCGGGGGTCGATGTCGTACGAGGGGGCCATCGCCGCATTCAACAACACAGGTGCGTGAATGGCCACTGATCTGGTGTTGGACCGCTCCGGCCGGCTCCCGCGAACCTTGGTGCATGCCGCGACCGCACCTCACCCTCACCCCGGCGGGCCCGGCCCTCGCCCCCCGCTACCGCAGCCACCCGACCGAACCGCCCCGCAACCCCTACCTCCGCCTGTTCGCGATCCCCGGGACCCGGGCCTTCACCGCGGGGAACATGGTCGCCCGGCTGCCCATGGGCATGTTCGGCATCAGCGCCGTGATCATGGTCGCGGCCCGGTACGACTCGTACGCCCTGGCCGGTGCGGTCACGGCCACGGCGCTGGGCGCCGGAGCGCTGACCGGCCCCTGGATCGCCCGGTTGATCGACCGGTACGGCCAGGCCCGGGTCGCGGTCCCCGCCGCGGTCCACGCGGTCCTGGGCCGCTTGCTGCTGGTGCTCTGCGTCCACGAGCGGGCGCCCGCCTGGACGCTCTTCGCCGTCACCGCGCTCACCGCCACCCTGCCGAACACGGGCGGGATGTCCCGGGCCCGCTGGGCGCACCTGCTCAGGGGCGACCCGGAGTCCCTGCACACCGCCACCTCCTTCGAGCAGGCCGCCGACGAACTCTGCTTCATGCTCGGCCCGGTGCTCGCCGCGCTCCTCTGCTCGGCGTTCGTCCCGGAGGCGGGCACCCTCGTCGCCGCCGTCCTCTGCCTCGCCGGGGTCCTGCTCTTCACCGCCCAGCGCGCCACCGAACCGCCGGTCGCCCCGCGCACCTCCCACGGGTCGCCGCTGCGCGCCCCCGGCATGGCTCCCCTCCTCGCGGTGTTCCTCGCCACCGGGGCGGTCTTCGGCGCGATGGAGGTGGTGGCCCTCGCGTACGTGGACGGGCCCCTCGCCGGCCCCGTCCTGGCCCTCCAGGCCGCCGGCTCCTGCGCGGCGGGCCTCCTCTACGGCCGCGCCCGGCGCAGCGCCCGCCTCCCCGCCTGCCTGGCCGCGATGACCGCCCTCATGGCGGTGCCGCTGCTCGCCGCCACGACCGGCTCCCTCCCCGCCCTCGCCGCCGCCCTCCTCGTCGCGGGCATGGCCACCGCCCCGACCATGGTCACCGGCATGGGCCTCGTCCAGCGCCTCACCCCGGAGTCCCAGCTCAACGAAGGCATGACCCTCGCCGTCACGGCGCTCCTCGCCGGTGTCTCCGCCGGCTCCGCCGCCGGGGGCTGGTCCGCCGACCACTCCCCCTTCCCCGCTTTCGGCTTCCTCCTCCCTCCGGCCGCGGCCCTCCTCGCCCTGGTCCTGTGCGCGGCGACCGGCACCGGCCGTCGCGCCACCCGGGCATGACAAAGGCCCGGCAGTCGTGACGACTGCCGGGCCTCTGCCCACATGGGATGAGATGTCCGAGCGGGGCTATCCACTCGGACGCTCGGTGGAGATGGCGGGAATCGAACCCGCGTCCAACGGTGCAGAATCAGGGCTTCTCCGTGTGCAGTCTGGTACGAGTTTCTCAGCCCTCCGGATCACCCAGACAAGTCCGGAACGGGCTCAGCCACTGTTTGATTTCCCTCCTACCCCCGTGACCGGGGCAGGAGGTTTAGATCCCTAAATGACGCCAGGATCCGGGTCGGGACCACCCCCGGGCTGACGCTCCTCACAGAGGCTTCTGTTCGTTACCTAAAAATTAGGCAGCGAGGGCGAAGCGGGAGTTATCGCTCTTGGAGTTGGCGATTATTGGTTGCGACATATGGTTTACGAGATCATTGCCGCTTCCTCGACACGCTTCCCACTGCTTCGACATCCGCTGTCGAAACCGATCATCCCCATGTTGTTTTTTCAAAGGTCGCACCCTCTGTGGGGTGCATGGCCCATCGTACGTGACCGACGGGGGCCGTCGCCAGCGGATTACCGGCGCTAGGAGGCCTGGGCCGCCCGCTGCTTCCGCTTCGCCGCCGCGATGGCACGGTTCGTCTCGCGCGTGTCCTGCTTCTCCCGCAGGGTCTGGCGCTTGTCGTACTCCTTCTTGCCCTTGGCGAGCGCGATCTCGCACTTCACCCGGCCGCCCAGGAAGTACAGCGCGAGGGGCACGATCGTGTGACCGGTCTCCTGCGCCTTCGACTCCAGCTTGTCGATCTCGGCGCGGTGCAGCAGCAGCTTGCGCTTCCGCTTCGCCGAGTGGTTGGTCCAGCTGCCCTGCATGTACTCCGGGACGTGGATGTTGTGCAGCCACGCCTCGTGGTCGTCGATCTGGACGAAGCCGTCGACCAGCGAGGCCCGGCCCATCCGCAGCGACTTCACCTCGGTGCCCATGAGCACGACGCCGCACTCGTAGGTGTCGATGATGTGGTAGTCGTGGCGCGCCTTCTTGTTCTGCGCGATCAGCTTGCGCTCGGGCGCCTTGTCCGTCGTCTTCTTCGCAGGTTTGCCCTGCACGTTCACGAGTCCCTTTGCCATAGTGCGGTCATTTTCGCACTACGAGCCCCCTCCGAGGCCACTCAATACCGTCCGGGCCCGTTCCTCCGCCCGCTGCCCCACCGCCAGGTCCGGCGTGATGCCGTTGCCGTCCACGGCGTGACCGGCCGGGGTGCGGTAGTGGCCGACGGTCAGCTCGGCGACCGAGCCGTCCGGCAGGGCGCTCGGCATCTGGACCGAGCCCTTCCCGAAGGTGCGCGAGCCGACCGTCACCGCCCGGCCCCGGTCCTGGAGGGCACCCGTGAGGAGCTCGGCCGCGCTCATCGTGCCGCCGTCGATCAGCGCGACCAGCGGTCGACCCGTGTCGCCGCCGCCCTCCGCGTACACGGCCCGCTGCTCGCCCCGCACGTCGTACGTGGCGACCAGCCCGCCGTCGAGGAAGGCGGAGGCCGCGACGGCCGCCTCGGCGACCAGGCCGCCCGCGTTGCCCCGCAGGTCCAGGAGGACCCCGGCGCCCGCCGGAGCGGCCCGTACCGCGTCGCGCACGCGCGTGCCCGCGCCCTTGGTGAAGGCGGCGACCCGGATCAGCAGGGTCCCGTCGTCGAGACGGCGGACGCTGACCGGGTCGGTCACGAGCCGTGCCCGGCGCAGGGTCAGCGTCCAGGCGGCGCGGCCCCGCTCCACCCGGAGGACGACGGCCGACCCCGGCACCCCGTCCCCGCGGAGCAGGGACACGACCTCGGAGACGGACAGCCCGTCGACGGCGCGCCCGTCGACGGCGACCAGCCGGTCGCCGACCCGCAGCCCGGCCCGCCCCGCGGGACCGCCGTCCTGCACCCGGGTCACCCGCACCCCGGTCGCGCCCGCCCGGCCCGCGGAGAGCCCGACACCGGTGTACGCCCCGTCGAGACCCCGCTCGAACTCGGCGTACTCCCTCTTGTCGTACACCGCTCCCCAGCGGTCGCCGCTCCGGCTGACGAACTCCTCCGCCGCCTGCTTCCCCGACTTCCCGTCCGCCATGGCCGCCGCCGCGGCCCTGCTGAGGGCCGCACCGTCGACGGGCGGCCGGTCGCCGGCCGCGCGGTCGGGCAGCTCGCCGCGGGACGCGCCGGTCGTCCTCACCTCGGACTCCTGCCGGGGCAGCGCGCCGGTGGCGGCGGCGGTCGCGAGGACGCCGGCGAAGACCAACGTCAGAACGGCCCCACGGAGCACTCCGCGGGGCCGGATACAGAGAAGGTCGGTGCCGGCCGGCATGTCGCCCACTCTAGGACAAGACGATGGCGCCGCACGGGCTTTGGCCGTGCAGCGCCATCCGTCTCGTCAGCGGTGTCTTCTCACACCTTCAGGTACTTGCGCAGCGCGACGAAGGCCGCCACGGCGGGCATGAGGAGCCCGATGGCGATCACGAGCGGGAGCTTGGCGAGGACGGCGTCCCAGCCGATGAAGTTGACCAGCTGCATCTTGTCGGCGAGCGCGATGCCGTGGTCGATGAGGAAGTACCGGCCCACGAGCAGCAGGACGCAGGCGACGGCGCCGCCGAGGAGTCCGGCGAAGGCGGCCTCCATGATGAACGGCATCTGGATGTAGAAGCTGGACGCGCCGACGAGCCGCATGATGCCGGTCTCGCGGCGCCGGCTGAAGGCCGAGACGCGGACGGTGTTGACGATCAGCATCAGCGCGATGATCAGCATCAGGCCCATGACGCCGAGTGCGGCGATGTTCATGCCGTTCATCAGGTCGAACAGGTTCTGCAGGATGTTCCGCTGGTCCTGCACCGACTCGACGCCGTCGCGACCGGCGAAGGCCGTGGCGACCACCTTGTACTTCTCCGGGTCCTTGAGCTTGACCCGGAACGACTCCTGCATCTGGTCCGGCGTGATGACGGAGGCGATGGCGGTGTCGCTGTACTGCTCCTTGTAGTGCTTGAACGCCTCGTCGGCCGACTCGTGGTGGACGTCCTCCACGATGTCCATCTTCTTCAGATCGGCCTCGATCTGCTCCTTCTGCTGACCGGTGACCGCGCCCTTGGAGCACTTGGGCGCGGAGGCCGCGTCGGTCTTGTTGCAGAGGAAGATAGAGACGTTGACCTTGTCGTACCAGTAGTCCTTCATCGTGCTGACCTGCTCGCGCATGAGCAGCGCGCCGCCGAAGAGGGCGAGCGAGAGGGCCACGGAGACGATGACCGCGAAGGTCATCGTGAGGTTGCGCCGGAGACCGACGCCGATCTCGGAAAGCACGAACTGAGCGCGCATGGGTCTGCTTTCTCCTACTCGCTACAGGCTCAGTGCTGGTATCCGTAGACGCCGCGCGCCTGGTCGCGGACGAGGCGGCCCTTTTCGAGCTCGATGACGCGCTTGCGCATCTGGTCGACGATGTTCTGGTCGTGGGTCGCCATGACGACGGTGGTCCCTGTCCTGTTGATCCGGTCGAGCAGCTTCATGATGCCGACGGAGGTCTGCGGGTCGAGGTTGCCGGTGGGCTCGTCGGCGATCAGCAGCATCGGGCGGTTGACGAAGGCCCGTGCGATGGCCACGCGCTGCTGCTCACCGCCCGAGAGCTCGCCCGGCATGCGGTCCTCCTTGCCGCCGAGCCCGACCAGGTCGAGCACCTGCGGCACGGCCTTGCGGATCTCGCCGCGCGGCTTGCCGATGACCTCCTGGGCGAAGGCCACGTTCTCGGCGACGGTCTTGTTGGGCAGCAGGCGGAAGTCCTGGAAGACGGTGCCCAGCTGGCGCCGCATCTGCGGCACCTTCCAGTTGGAGAGCCGCGCGAGGTCCTTGCCGAGGACGTGCACCTGGCCCTGACTGGCGCGCTCCTCACGCAGGAGGAGTCGCAGGAAAGTCGACTTTCCGGAGCCGGAGGAACCGACGAGGAAGACGAACTCCCCCTTCTCGATCTCCAGGGAGACGTCCCGGAGCGCGGGGCGGCTCTGCTTCGGATAGGACTTGGAGACGTTGTCGAATCGGATCACGGATGCACCACGGTCGGCCGGGAGTAGGTGTGCGTGACCTTACGCGAACGGGGAAGGCCCGCGCAGTCGCGGTCCTGGCTTGCGTGCTTTATCCTTTTCGCCCTTCCGGCCGAACGGGGACGATCCGGCGGGGCGCGCCGAAACGCCGCGGAGCTGGCACAGTGGTAGGGGGAACGTCCGGGTCCCACCGGACGTTGTCCTGTTGTCACCCCAGTGCGGGAGGAGGAGAGCGCATGACCTACGACCGACTGGTGTGCGCCAACTGCGCGGCCCCGGTCGCCGAGGGTCGCTGCCCCGTCTGCCGCGCGAACCGGGAGCGTCTGACCCCCCAGGGTCCGTCACCCGCGATGCTGCTGACGCTGGCGATCGCCCTGTTGGCGGCCATCGCACTGCTCGCCGCCGTCCGGACGGTCTGACCGGAGGGCGCGCGGAGCCCATACGAGCCGGAACCACGCGCAAGGGCCGGGGAGCGAACTCCCCGGCCCTTCGTCATGCCCTCACGCGGGTACGTCAGACAGCGGTGCGACCGCCGCCGACGAGACGCGGCAGCATGCGGAAGCCGATGCCGCCGGCGATCATGGTCGCGGCGCCGATGACCAGGAACGAGGTCTCGGCCGCGCCCGTCTCGGCGAGCTCCTCCTTCGCCTGGCCCTGCTGCACGGGCTGCGAGCCGGCGTTGTTGGTGTCGGTGTTGTTGCCGCTGTCCACGCACTCGGCGCCGTCGAGGTCGACGGTGCAGGTGCCGGTGTCCGAGTCGGTGGGGTCACCGTCGCCCGGCGTGGTGGGCGCGGTGGTCTCGCCCGGACCCGGGGCCGTGGTCTGGCCGCCACCGGGGTGGGTGGTCGGCGGGGTGGTCGCCGGAGGGGTGGTCGCCGGAGGCGTGGTGGCCGGCGGGGTCGTGGCCGGCGGCGTGGTGGCCGGCGGGGTCGTGGCCGGCGGCGTGGTGGCCGGCGGGGTGGTCTCCGGCGGCGTGGTGGCCGGCGGAGTGGTCTCCGGCGGGGTGGTCGCCGGAGGCGTGGTGACCGGCGGCTCCTCCGTCTCGCACACGCCGATGGGCCCACAGGTCGGGGCCGGCGGGGTCACGTCGTTCGTGCCGAAGGCGCCCACGGCCTGTGCGGCACCCGCGGCGGTGAGGGACGCACCGGCGGCGATCACCGCACCGGCGGCGACGCGCGCCATCCGGATTCGCATCTGCTTGGTCATCTGACTGCTACCCCCAGTAGCTCATCTCGTCATGGGGCAGCGCTCGGGCCCGCGCAGCGGGAGCGGCAACACAACCGACTGGACCGGCCCCCGTTCACACGCGTCCCAGGAAAGCGCATGCCAGTACGTCACCCTTCCGATTTTCCGATGAAGCGTCAAGGTCGTTGCGCGCGCAATGCCCGAAAGATCATCAAGTGACCTGGATGTGACGATGCAACTGTGACGTAAACCCTGAACTACGGGCCCCTCGGCAGCAGTTCCCTTGTCGACAAAGCGTCAGCTGGGGCCCCGTTCCGCTTGCGTCAGCGAACACGCACCCCTCCACGCGGAACGCGTTCGGCCCCGCACCGGAGGGTGCGGGGCCGAACGGGAAGGACCGGGGGACCTACTTGTCCTGCTGCTTGCGCCAGCGGATGCCGGCCTCGAGGAAGCCGTCGATCTCGCCGTCGAGGACGGCCTGCGGGTTGCCGACCTCGAACTCGGTGCGGAGGTCCTTGACCATCTGGTACGGGTGCAGGACGTAGGAACGCATCTGGTTGCCCCAGGAGCTGCCGCTGTCCTTGAGGGCGTCCATCCTGGCCCGCTCCTCCTGGCGCTGGCGCTCCAGGAGCTTGGCCTGGAGGACGTTCATGGCGCTCGCCTTGTTCTGGATCTGCGAGCGCTCGTTCTGGCAGGAGACGACGATGCCGGTCGGGAGGTGCGTGATGCGCACGGCCGAGTCGGTCGTGTTGACGCCCTGGCCACCGGGGCCGGAGGCGCGGTAGACGTCCACGCGGAGCTCGGACTCGTCGATCTCGACGTGGTCGGAGGACTCGACGACGGGAAGGATCTCGACGCCCGCGAAGGAGGTCTGGCGGCGGCCCTGGTTGTCGAAGGGCGAGATGCGGACCAGACGGTGGGTGCCCTGCTCGACGGAGAGCGTGCCGTAGGCGTACGGGGCCTTCACGACGAAGGTGGTCGACTTGATGCCGGCCTCTTCCGCGTACGAGGTCTCGTAGATCTCCGTGGAGTAGCCGTGGCGCTCCGCCCAGCGCAGGTACATGCGCTGGAGCCGCTCGGCGAAGTCGGAGGCGTCGACGCCTCCGGCCTCGGCCCGGATGTTGACCAGGGCCTCGCGCTCGTCGTACTCGCCGGAGAGGAGCGTGCGGACCTCCATCTCGTCGAGGGCCTTGCGGACGGAGACGAGCTCCGTCTCGGCCTCGGCGAGGGTGTCCGGGTCGTCCATCTCCTCGGCCAGCTCGAAGAGCACCGCGAGGTCGTCGATCCGCCCGCGCAGCGTCTCGGCCTTGCGGACCTCGGCCTGGAGGTGCGAAAGCTTGCTCGTGATCTTCTGCGCCGCCTCCGGGTCGTCCCACAGGGACGGGGCCGCGGCCTGCTCTTCGAGCACGGCGATGTCGGCCCTCAGCTTCTCGAGGTCCAGGACGGCCTCGATCGACCCCATGGTCGAGGAGAGGGACTTCAGCTCTTCGGATACATCGACGACTGCCACGCGTCCAGCGTAACGGCTCCGGGCCTGGAGCCGAACCTACGGCTGGGAGGACTGCTTGGAGTCCTGGGGCGGGGCGTCCCCCTCGCCGGAGGCCGCGAGGTAGCCGCCGGCGCCGAGCGCGCCCGCGACCACGACCGCCGCGACGGCGAGGGTGAGGCGTCTCTTGCGGACGGCGCCCGCCTTGTGCCGGGCCGATCCGGGGCGGGGGGCGCCCGCCGGGCGCGGGGCGCGGGCGGTGCCGAGGGGGCCGCCGGAGAGCTCGTCGGGGGCGGGCACCCGCATGGAGGTGTGGGTGTCGCGGTTGGAGTCCGCGGAGGCGCCGGGGACGAGCGGGACGGCGGCGCGGCGCGGCGCGGGTTCGCCGCTGCCCGATCCGGTGGCGTACGCGTCCTCCTCGTACGGCTCCGGGGCGGGCTCCGCGTCCGGCTCGTCCACGTCGAGCGGCGGGATGCCCTTGAGCAGCGGCAGGACGTCCTTGAGGCGGGCGGCGAGCTCGGAGGCGCGCAGCCGGGAGGCCGGGGCCTTCGCGAGGCACTGCACGATCAGCTGCCACAGCTCCTCGGGGATGCCGGGGAGCGGGACGACGGTCTCGGTGACGTGGCGGCGCAGCACGGCGCCGGGGTGGCCGCCGCCGAACGGGGTGAAGCCCGCGAGCAGCTCGTACAGGACGGTCGCGAGGGCGTAGATGTCGACGGCGGCGCGGGGCGGGAGGCCCTCGACGATCTCGGGGGCGAGGTAGTCGGGGGTGCCGATGATCCGGGTGGCCTTGGTGCGGCCGGGGGTGTCGATCAGCTTGGCGACGCCGAAGTCGGTGAGGAGGGCGGGGTGGGCGCCGCCGGGCCCGAGCGGGCCCTCCATGTCGAGGAGGATGTTCTCGGGCTTGACGTCCCGGTGGACGACCCCGGCGGCGTGCGCGGCGGCGAGGGCCTCGGCGACGTCGGTGATGATCGCGACGGCCGCCTCGGGGGCGAGGCGCCGCTCGCGGTCGAGGCGGGTGCGCAGGTCGGTGCCGCGGACCAGGTCCATGACGAGGGCGAGGTCGTTGCCGTCGACGACGAGGTCGCGGACCTTGACCACCCGGGGGTGGTCGAGACCGAGGAGCGCGGTCCGCTCCTGGACGAAGCGGCCGACGAGCTCCTGGTCGGAGGCCAGGTCCTCGCGCAGCAGTTTGACGGCGACGGGCCCTTCGGGCCCCTCGCCGAGCCACACCGTTCCGGCGCTGCCCCGCCCGAGGATCTGGTGGGTGGTGTAGCGGCTGCCGATGTTCCGTGCCAAGACTGCTCCCTCAGCGGCTGCGGTTGTGCCCAAGCTACTTGTCCGCGGCCGCCGGTCGTCACCTCCGAGGGGAAATCACCCCTCGGAAGTCGATAAATCGGCAGTATTACTGCCCCGTACCGCCGGTAGCACCGGAGGAACCGCCGCTGTCGAGCAGGCTGGAGAACCAGTCGGACACCGACGAGATGCCGTCGCCGATCGCCTCCCAGTAGCCCTTGCCCTCGGCGATCCAGCCCTGGAGCGGGGTGAGCTCCCAGACGAGCCAGCCGGCCACGAAGAAGAGGACGATCATGACCAGGCAGCCCTTGAGGCAGCCGAGGCCCGGGATCCGCACCGGGTTGGCGCTGCGCTGGCGCGGCGGTCGCGGTTCGCGCGGCGCCGGGGCCTGGGGCGGCGGCTGCGGCGGCTGGTACTGCTGCTGCGGCGGCGCGGCGTACTGCTGCGGCGGCGGCGCGTACTGCTGCGGCTGACGCTGGGGCTGGTGCTGCGGGGGGTACGGCTGGGGCGCCGGCCGCTGCGGGGCCGGGCGCTGCTGACCGTACTGCTGCTGGTGCTGCTGGCCGTACGGGCCGGGGTGCCGGTCCTGCGGCTGCTGCTGCTGCGGCTGCGGGCGCTGCGGGCGCCGGCGCAGCGGGTCCTCGCTCGGGTCCAGGTACTGCACCTGGGTCTGCTCGTTGCGGTCGCGGACCTGGCGCATCTGGCTCTGCCAGGGGTGCGGCTCCTCGGGCTGCGCGCCCTGCGGCGGCTGCGGCGGCACGGGGGGCATGACGGCCGTCGGGTCGGCGGCGCCCGGGCCGCCGGTCGGCAGCACGCTGGTCGCGCCGGCGGGGTCGTACTGCGGCGGCATCCCGGCGCCGGTCGGCAGCACCTGGGTGGGGTCGGCCGCGCCCGGGGCCTGCCCGCCCGGGGTCTCCGGGACCGGCGCGGGGGCCGGGTCGGGGGCGAGGAGCGCGCCGACGCCTTCCGCGGCCTCGATCTGGGCCGGGGTGGCGTGCACGCCGATGCCGGCGGCGACGGCGCGCAGGCCGCGGGCCAGGTTCTCGGCGCTCGGCCGGCGGTCCGGGTCCTTGCTGAGGCAGCGCTCGATGACCGTCCACAGGGGGTCGGGCACCGTCGAGGGGCGGCGCGGCTCCTCGCTGAGGTGCCGGTGGAGGACCTCCAGGGCGGTGCCGCCCGCGAACGGGGGCCGGCCGGTGACCAGCTCGTAGAGCAGGATGCCCGCGCCGTAGATGTCGACGGCGGAGGTCTGCGGACGGCCCTCGGCGGACTCGGGCGCCACGTACGCGGGCGTGCCGACGAACTCGTGGGTGCGGGTGAGGCCCGGGGAGTCCGCGAGGCGCGCGATGCCGAAGTCGGTGAGCATCGGGTGCATCTGGCCGCCCTGCTCGGCGAGCAGCACGTTGGCCGGCTTGAGGTCGCGGTGGACGACGCCGTCGGCGTGGCTGGCGGCGAGCGCGTCGGCGATCTGGGCCGTCAGGAGGGAGGCGGCGACCGGGGTGAGCGGGCCGTTCTCCCTGATGTACCGGTGCAGGTCGGGGCCCTCGACGAGGTCCATGACGAGGGCGAGGACATCGCCCTCGACGACCAGGTCGCGGGTGCGCACGATGTTCGGGTGGGTGAGCCGGAGCAGGACGGACCGCTCGCGCAGGAAGCGCATCACGATGTCCGCGTCGTTGGCCAGCTCCTCCTTGAGGACCTTGATCGCCACGGTCTCGCCGGGCTGGCCGGCGACGGCCGCCTCGGCGCCCGCCGCCTCCCGCTGGCGGGCTCGCCAGACGGTGCCCGTGGCGCCGCGGCCGAGCGGCTCCTCGAGCAGGTACTTGCTGCCGATAGGCCGCACGTCACGTGCTCCCTGCTGATCGTGGTCCTGGGGTGGTCCCGTGATGTCCCCGGGGCCCCTGTCTCAGTTGTGACCCGTCCGGGTGTCCGACCCACTTTAGTGCCGCCGAACGGGTCACAGGCCGGTCGTCCACAGCCGGATTCCGATGCCGTGTCCGACGGCGTGTCCGCGCTCCGCCGGGGGCCTCGCGAGCTCCCGGACCGAGCGGAACTTGTCCGGAAGAAGACGCTCCACGGAGCGCGACGGTTGCCGCGCATGCCCCGAAGGCATGCCCAACCAGGCGATTTCGCGTCCGCGGCCGATCATTCAAGATCACTTATGACCGACCCGGGGGTGTGTTGTCGGTGGCAGGTGCGAGGATGCCTCCAGCACGTCGCATCGGGGTCGGGAGCCCCGCGCCGTGCCGACCTGTACCGGACGACGCGTCCGTGCCAGGTGGGGGGACTCACAGGGCGGTTCCCCTGCCGGCATCTCGCGCAGAAGGGACCGCTGACGGCGATGCAGATCCGGCTGACCGTCCTCGCGCCGTACGCCGGCCACGGCGCCGGGCGCGCCTGCGACGTGCTCGTCACGGCCCCCGCGGGGACGGCGCTCGCCGCCGTCGCCTCCGGCCTGGCAGCGGCCGTCACGGGCCCCGACACCTCGGCCTCGGGCACCACCGTGCTCTACGCGGGCGCGGAGCGGCTCGACACCCGCCGCTGCGTCCTCGGCGAGCCGCCCCTGGTCGACGGCGCCGTCCTCTCCCTCCAGCTCCCCGGCCCGGACGACCGGCTCGGCGAGGCCGCCTCCGCCCGGCTCCACGTGGTCGCGGGACCGGACGCGGGCGGGGTGCACCTGCTGCACGGCGGAGCGATCAGGATCGGTCGTTCCGCCGACGCCGACGTGCCCCTGGACGACCCCGACGTCTCCCGCGCGCACTGCACCGTGACCGTCGGGGACAACGGCCGGGTCACCGTCTCCGACCTGGGCTCGACCAACGGCACGACCCTCGACGGCGCCCCCGTCGGCGACCGCCCCGTCCGGCTCCGCCCGGGCTCCCTGCTGCGGCTCGGCGAGTCCGCCCTCCGGCTGACCGGCCCCGGCGACGCCCTCGACGGCACGGACAGGGTGGCGACGGCCCCGGACGGCGAGGGCCACCTGCGCGTGGCGCACGGCGCGGAGGGACCGGCCGCCGCCGGTACGGGACCTGCCGCCGGCACCGGCACCGTCCCCGGCCGCCCCGCGGACGCCACCACCCGCGACACGACCCACGGCGGCGCGCGCGGCATCGCGTTCGGCGACGCCGTCGACGCCCTCGGCGAGCCGTACCCGTACGACGACCGGTACGCGAACCCCGCCGACCGGTACCCCGAGCCGTACGGCACCGACCGCTCCCCCGGCCACGCCCGCGCGGGAGAGCCCGCCGACGGCGGCGAGGCGCACGGCAGGACCCGGCAGACCCGCGGAGAGACCTCTCAGTCCGGCTCCGGCCGGGCGGCCGGCAAGCGCGGGCTCGGCGCCTGGGCCCGGCGCCTGACGGGCGGGCGCGAGGAGCTCCCGGCCGCCGAGGCCGCCCCCGGCCCCGTCCCCGACACGCACGCCGGCACCCGGTCCGCCGCCCCGCGCGAGGGCGCCCCCGGTCCCGTGCCGCTGGCCGACACCTGGCCCGACCCCGCGACCGTCCTGCTCACCGCCCTCGGCCCCGGCCCCCGGCTCTGGGAGCGGGAGGCCGACCACCCGGAGGCCCTGGTGGTCCGGCTCGGCACGACGGACCGGGCCGAGCTGTCCGGCGTGCCCGTCACCGTCGGGCTGCGCGAGGCCGGTTCGCTCGGCCTCGCGGGGCCCGCCGACCGGCTCGCCGGCCTCGCCCGCTCGGTCGTCGCCCAGCTCGCCGCCCTGCACTCGCCCTCCGACCTGGAGATCGTGCTGATCAGCGCCGACCGGAACCGCTCCCTGGAGGAGCGGCGCCGGGCCTGGGGCTGGCTCGGCTGGCTTCCGCACGTCCGCCCGGCCCACGGCCAGGACTGCCGGCTGCTCCTGGCGTACGACCGCGAGCAGGCCCAGGCCCGTACGGCGGAGCTGACCCGGCGGCTGGACGACGGCCCGCTCGGCCCCGGCTGGCCGAGCGCCGACCGGGCGTCCGTCGCCGAGGCCGCCGCCCGCCACGAGGGCCCGGCGACGGTCGTGATCGTGGACGGCGACCCCGGTTCGGCGGCGCTGCGCGAGACGGTGGCGCGGCTCGCGGGCGCGGGCGCGGCGGCCGGCATCCACCTCCTGTGCCTCGCCGAGGCTCCGTCGGCCACCCCGGACTCGCCGGTGGCCGCCACGTACGAGGCCGCGTGCGCCGCGTCCCTCGCCTTCCGCGAGTGCGGGGCGGCGGCGCTGCTGAGCGGTGACGTGGCGACGGCGCTGCGGCTGCTGCGCACCGCCGGCGGCCGGGTCGCGGGCCACGGCACCGTGGGCGTGGTCGACGCGGTGTCCGTCGCCTGGGCCGACCGGTTCGGGCGGGCCCTCGCCCCGCTGCGCACGGAGACGGCCGCGGCGCCGTACGGCCGTGCGGCCGCGCTGCCCCCGTCGGCCCGCCTCCTCGACGAGCTCGGACTCGCCCGGGCCACCCCCGCCTCCCTGATGGCCCGCTGGGCCTCCGCCGGCGACGGGACGGCCGTCCTGGGCGCCGGGCCGCGCGGCCCGCTGGCCGTGGACCTCACCCAGGAGGGCCCGCACCTCCTGATCGAGGGCCCCGCGGGCAGCGGGCGCACGGAGCTGCTCCGCTCGATCGCCGCGTCCCTCGCGGCGGGCGGCCGCCCCGACCGGCTCGGCCTGCTCCTCGTGGACGGGGCGGGCGGCGAGCGCGGCGAGGGCCTCGCCGCCTGTACGGAGCTGCCGCACGTCACCGAGCACCTGGTCGCCTCGGACCCGGTCCGGATGCGGGAGTTCGCGCAGGCGCTCGGCGCCGAGCTGAAGCGCCGGGCGGAGCTCCTGGGCGACGTCCACTTCGCCGACCGCCGCGGCGGGCGCGCCGCGGCGACCGCCGACCGCCTGATCGGCCAGCGCTCCCCCAGCGCGGCCGAGTCGCTGCCCCGGCAAGGCGCCCGCGCGACCGTCCGCGTCCCCGACACGGGCGATCTGACGGACCGCCCGAGCGGGCGCACCCTGCGCACCGGGGACGGCACGATCGGCGCCCTGCCCACCGGCCGCGGCCCGCGACCGCACGACGGGGCCCTGACCGACCACCCGAGCGGCCGCTCCCCGTACCCGGGCGCGGACGACCTCGGCCACCGCCCCCGCGGCCGCACCCTGCGCACCGGCGACGGGGAGGCGTTCCTCGCCGACACGCCCAGCGGGCGGCTGCCCCGGCGCGACGGCGGCCCCTCCCTCGACGACCGCCCCAGCAGCCGCACCCTCCGCACGGGCGACGGCGACCTGACCGACCACGACAGCGGACGCGTCTCCCGCACCGGCGGCGCGGGCGACCTCACCGGCCGGAGCAGTGGCCGCGTCCCGTACCCGGGCGCGGACGACGTGACCGGAAGGGCGAGCGGGCGCGTCCCGTATCCCGGCGCGGACGACGTGACCGGAAGGGCGAGCGGCCGCGTCCCGTATCCCGGCGCCGGCGACGTCTCCGGCCGGGCGAGCGGGCGCGTCCCGCATCCGGGTGCCGAGGACGTGACGGGCAGGGCCGGTGGCCGGGTCCCGTACCCCGGTGCGGACGACCTGGCCGGCCGGGCGAGCGGCCGGTCGCCGTATCCGGGGGCCGAGGAGGCCGCGGGGCGCATTCCGCGGCCGGCGGCGGGCGAGCAGGCTCCGGCGCGAGCGGCGGGCGCCGGGTATCTGCCGCGCCTGGTGGTGCTGGTCGACGACTTCGACGCGCTGGTGGCCCCGGCGCTCGGCGCTCCGGGCAGACCGGCGGCGGGGTCCGTCGTGCGGGCCCTGGAGGCGGTCGCGCGGAGCGGGGAGCGGCTGGGGGTCCACCTCGTGGCGACCTCGGCGCGCCCGGACCGTACGGCCGACACGGAGCTGGCCCACGGGGCCCGGCTGCGGATCGTGCTCGACGCGCCGCCGGTGGCCCCGGGTCCGGACGTCCCGGCGGCCGGACGGGGCCGTCTCGGCCATCCGGACGGCCGGGTGACCCCGTTCCAGGCGGGCCGCGTCACCGGTCGGATCCCCCGGACGGCGACGCTCCGCCCGACGGTCGTGCCGCTGGAGTGGGAGCGGATGGGCGACCCGCCGACCCGTCGCCCGGTCCGTGAGCTGGGCAACGGCCCGACGGACCTGGCCCTGCTCGCGAGTGCCCTCGACCGGGCGGCCCGGTCGGTCGAGGCGACTCCCGTATCGCCGCTGACCCCCGCGACCCACGGCTGACGTCACGTCACGAGGCGGCAACGATCGCCCACTTGACACGGAAGGCGGTATTGCGGGGCTCCGTCGCCCGGCGTAGACCTGTCGGCACGGGACAGTGACGCGCACGGGAGAGACGGGGCAGCGATGCGTACAACTCTTCGTCCACGCAAGGCCGCAGTGACCATGACGGC
Organism: Streptomyces sp. LMG1-1-1.1; assembly: GCF_040815545.1. Taxonomy (NCBI): domain Bacteria; kingdom Bacillati; phylum Actinomycetota; class Actinomycetes; order Kitasatosporales; family Streptomycetaceae; genus Streptomyces; species Streptomyces sp. LMG1-1-1.1. The sequence continues at coordinate 82,365 of NZ_JBFPNH010000029.1, forward strand.
GTTCACGGCGCTCACCGCGCTGGCCCTCGCGGCCTGCGGCGGGGGCGGTGACGCCGACAAGAAGAAGCCGGGGCCGACGGCCGGCGGCGAACTGCCGCTCAAGGGCGAGCGGATCGAGGTCGCGGCGGTCTGGACGGGACCCGAGCAGGAGAACTTCACCAAGGTCTTAAGGGAGTTCGAGAAGCGCACGGGCGCGAAGGTCACGTTCGTGCCCGCCCAGGACCCGATCGTGAACTTCCTCGGCACGAAGATCGCCGGTGGCTCGCCGCCCGACGTGGCGATGCTCCCGCAGGTGGGCGCCATCCAGCAGGCCGCGGCCCAGAAGTGGCTCAAGCCGGTCGGCCCCGAGACCGAGGCCGCCCTGGCCGCGAACTACTCGCGCGGCTGGCAGGAGCTCGGCGCCGTGGACGGCACCCAGTACGGGGTGTACTTCAAGGCCGCCAACAAGTCCCTGGTCTGGTACAACACCGCCGTCTTCGAGAACGCCGGCGCGGCCGAGCCGAAGACCTGGAAGGACTTCCTCGCCACCGCCGAGACGATCTCGGCCTCCGGCGTCACCCCGGTCTCGGTCGGCGGCGCGGACGGCTGGACCCTCACCGACTGGTTCGAGAACATCTACCTCTCCCAGGCGGGCCCGGCCAAGTACGACCAGTTGGCGAAGCACACCCTCAAGTGGACGGACCCGTCCGTCGCCGCGGCCCTGACCACGCTCGGGGAGCTGTTCGGCAAGCCGGCGCTGATCGCCGGCGGGACGAACGGCGCGCTCCAGACGGAGTACCCGGTCTCGGTCACCCAGACGTTCACCGGCGGCGACCAGCCCAAGGGGGCGATGGTCTTCGAGGGCGACTTCGCCGCCGTCAACATCGCCCAGACGCAGGCGAAGATCGGCACGGACGCGAAGGTCTTCCCGTTCCCCGCCGTCGGCTCCGGCGCCGCCCCCGTGGTGACGGCCGGCGACGCGGCCGTGGCCCTGAAGGACACCAAGGGCGCGCAGGCGCTGCTCGCGTTCCTCGCCTCCCCGGACGCGGCGAAGATCTGGGCGGCGGAGGGCGGCTTCCTCTCCCCCAACAAGAACCTGGACCCGGCCGCGTACCCGAACGACGTCCAGCGCGAGATCGCGAAGGCGCTCATCGGCGCCGGCGACGACTTCCGCTTCGACATGTCGGACCAGATGCCGCAGTCGTTCGGCGGTACTCCCGGCAAGGGCGAGTGGAAGGCGCTGCAGGACTTCCTGAAGAACCCGAAGGACGTCGCCGGGGCCCAGGCGCGGCTGGAGGCGGACGCCGCCAAGGCGTACCGGACCGCCGCGAAGAGCTGAGGCCCGGCATGCCGAAGGCCGTTCGCGCACGGCAGCGGGCGGTGGCGGCGGGGTTCCTGCTCCCCGCCCTGCTGCTGCTCGGCGCGCTGGTCGTCTACCCGATCGGGTACTCGGTCCGGCGCTCGCTCTTCGACCGCGCCGGCACGTCGTTCGCCGGCCTGGACAACTACGTGGCACTCGTCACGGACGACTCGCTCCGCACGGCCGTCCGCAACAACCTGATCTGGCTGGTCGTCGCGCCCGTCGTCGCGACGGCGCTCGGCCTGGTCTTCGCGGTGCTCACCGAACGCGTCCGCTGGGGCACGGCGTTCAAGCTGGTCGTCTTCATGCCGATGGCGATCTCGATGCTCGCCGCCGGGATCATCTTCCGGCTCGTCTACGAGCAGGACCCGGACCGCGGGATCGCCAACGCGGTCTGGGTCGGGGTCCACGACACGTTCGCCGAGGCGTCCGGCTTCCCGCGCGCCCGGCCGCTGCCCGTGCACCCGCTGAAGGCGGCGGGCGGCGGCGCGTTCGTCGCCGAGGAGCCGGTCCGCGCCGGGCAGCCCGTACGGCTGCCGCTGATCGGGGTGGCCCCGGGGCAGATGCCGGAGGAGGCCCGTCCGGCGCGCGAGCCGACCGCGTCGGCGGGCGGTCCCGGTCGGATCTCCGGGACGGCGTGGCTGGACTTCACCCGGGGCGGCGGCGGGCGGCCGAACACGGTCGACCCAGCCGAACTCGGCCTGGCGGGGCTGCGGATCGAGGCGGTACGGGAGGGCAGGGTGGTCGCCACGGCCACGGCGGCGGCCGACGGCACCTTCACGCTGCCCGCCGACCGCGCCGACGGGGCCGTACTGCGGCTGCCGGCGAGCAACTTCCGCGAGCAGTACGACGGCGTGGAGTGGCTGGGTCCCTCGCTCGTCACGCCCGCCGTCATCGGGGCGTACGTGTGGATGTGGGCCGGGTTCGCGATGGTGCTGATCGGGGCCGGGCTCGCGGCCGTGCCGCGCGAGCTGCTCGAAGCGGCGCGGGTGGACGGGGCGAACGAGTGGCAGGTGTTCCGGCGGATCACGGTGCCGCTCCTGGCGCCGGTCCTCGCGGTCGTCCTCGTCACGCTGATGATCAACGTGCTGAAGATCTTCGACCTGGTCTTCGTCATCGCGCCGGGCTCGGCCCAGGACGACGCGAACGTGCTGGCGCTCCAGCTGTACCGCTCGTCGTTCGGCACGGACGCGGACCTCGGGGTGGGCTCGGCGATCTCGGTCGTCCTGCTGCTGCTCGTGGTGCCGGTGATGGCGGTCAACATCCGCCGCATGCGAAGGGAGACCCGCCGATGACGTCGCTCGCCTCCCGGGCCGCCGCCAAGGCGGCCTCCGGCGCGGTCCGGGTCTTCCTCGTCCTGGCCGCTCTGTTCTGGCTGCTGCCCACGGTCGGGCTGCTGGTCTCGTCGCTGCGCACACCCGCGGACATCGCGGCGGACGGCTGGTGGCGGGTGTTCACGGCCCCGGCCCGGCTGACCACGGAGAACTACGCGCACCTGCTGGCGAACGAGACGATCACCGGCTCACTCGTCTCCACCGTCCTGATCACCGTTCCGGCGACGCTCCTCGTCCTCGTCCTCGGCTCCTTCGCCGGGTACGCGTTCGCGTGGCTGGAGTTCCCCGGCCGGGACTGGTGGTTCCTGGGGGTGGTCGCCCTGCTCGTGGTCCCGGTGCAGGTCGCCCTCATCCCGGTGTCGAAGCTGTTCGGGGCGGTCGGGCTCTTCGAGACGACGCTCGGGGTCGTCCTCTTCCACACGGCCTTCGGCCTGCCGTTCGCGATCTTCCTGCTGCGGAACTTCTTCGCGGAGATCCCGCGCGAGCTCCTGGAGGCGGCGCGGCTCGACGGGGCGGGCGAGATACGGCTCTTCACCCAGGTGGTGCTGCCGCTGGGCGGTCCGGCCATCGCCTCGCTGGGGATCTTCCAGTTCCTCTGGGTCTGGAACGACATGCTGATCGCGCTGATCTTCGCGGACTCGCAGTCGCCCCCGATCACGGTGGCGCTCCAGCAGCAGGTCCGGCAGTTCGGCAACAACGTGGACGTGCTCGCGCCGGGCGCGTTCGTGTCGATGGTGGTGCCGCTGCTGGTGTTCTTCGCGTTCCAGCGCCAGTTCGCGTCGGGGGTGATGGCGGGCGCGGTGAAGTAGCCGCCGAGCGGGCGTCCCGTCGGTCGCGAGCCGCGCCCGACGGGCCCCGACACGCCCTACGCGCTGCGGCTGCCCTGCGCGCTACGCCCGGAGGGCCGCCACCGCCGCCCGCGCGAGGTCGTCCGCGTACCCCGGCGGCAGGGGCGTGCGGACGACGACGAGCCGCCAGTAGAGCGGGCCGACGATCAGGTCGAGGGCGCGGGCGGGGTCGGCGCCCTCGGGCAGTTCACCGCGGGCGACGGCCTCGCGGACGATCCGGGTGACCACGCCCTGCTGGCCGTCGAGCAGCGTGGACTTCACGGTCTCGGCGATCTCGGGGTGCCGGGCGGCCTCGACGAGCAGGTCGGGGATGACCTGCGAGGCGACCGGGTGGCGCAGCGCGTGCGAGGCCACTTCGAGGAGCGCGCGCACGTCGCCGTGGAGGGAGCCGGTGTCGGGCGCCGGCAGGCCCTGGGCTGCGAAGGCCCCGACGAGGTCGAGGACGAGGGCGAGCTTCGACTTCCAGCGCCGGTAGACGGCGGTCTTGCCGACGCCCGCGCGCCGCGCGATGCCCTCGATGGACATCCGGGCGAACCCGACGGTCGCGAGCTCCTCGAAGACGGCGGCGCGGATGGCCTCGGTCACGTCCTCGCGGAGTACGGCGGCTCCGGCGGGGGCGCGACGGGGGGTCGGATCGGTCATGACGGCATCCTAACCAACGGCCACGTTACGACGATACGGTTGCGTTCCGACGTCGAAGCGCCCTACCCTCCCCGTAGCGACGATACGACCCCGTCCCGTCGTCACCACCGACCGGAAGCGCCCCCGTCGTCACCGGAAGCCCCCGTCGTCACCACCGACCGCAAGCGCCCCGTCGTCACCACCGACCGGAAGCCCCCCCCCGGAAGCGGCCCCGCACGACACGCCACCGGACATACCCGCCCGCACCTCCCCGCACCGGAAGCGCCCCGCCCCCTCGCCGAAAGCGCCCGCCCGTGACCACGACCCTCGCACCGCCCCGGCCGCAGGCCCCCGAGGAGGACCTGCGCGCACTCGCCCTCCGCCACGGCCTCACCGTGAGCGGGGCCCGCCCCTCGCTGCCCGCCTACGTCCGGCAGCTCTGGTCCCGCCGCGACTTCATCACCGCGTTCGCGACCGCCCGCCTGACCGCCCAGTACAGCCAGGCCCGCCTCGGCCAGGTCTGGCAGGTGATGACCCCGCTGCTCAACGCGGCCGTGTACTACGCGATCTTCGGCGTCCTGATGAACGCCAAGCACGGCGTCCCGGACTACGTGCCCTTCCTGATCACCGGCATCTTCGTGTGGACCTTCACCTCCGACACGGTCATGGCCGGCACCCGGGCGATCAGCGGCAACCTGGGACTGGTCCGCGCCCTGCACTTCCCGCGCGCGAGCCTGCCGATCTCGCTCGCCCTCCAGCAGCTCCAGCAGCTGCTGCTGTCGCTCGCCGCGCTGGTCGTGATCCTGTTCTCGTTCGGCGAGTTCCCCACCTGGAGCTGGCTGCTCGCCGTCCCGGCGCTCGCCTGCCAGGCCCTGTTCAACACGGGCGTGGCGCTCGCCCTGGCCCGACTCGCCGCCCGCACCCCGGACATCAGCCAGCTGATGCCGTTCGTGCTCCGCACCTGGATGTACGCGTCGGGCGCGATGTGGTCGATCCAGAACCTGGCGAGCGGCGGACGCTTCCCGCACGGCGTGGTGCTGGCCCTCCAGTGCAACCCGGCGGCCGTCTACATCGACCTCATGCGCTTCGCCCTGATCAGGAGCTACACCGCGGCGCAGCTGCCGCCGCACGTCTGGGCGCTCGCCGCCGGCTGGGCCCTGCTCGCGTTCGGCGGCGGTTTCCTCTGGTTCTGGAAGGCGGAGGAGACGTACGGCCGTGGCTGACACCGAGCGGACCCCCACCGTCGTGGCCGACGGCGTCCACATCACCTACACCGTCGGCGGAGGCGCGGGCGGCCGGGGCAATGCCACCGCCGCTCTCGGCCGGATGCTGCGACGCGGCCGTACGGCTCCGGTCGGACGCCGGGTCCACGCCGTCCGCGGGGTCGACTTCGTCGCGTACCGGGGCGAGGCAATTGGCCTGATCGGTTCGAACGGAAGTGGGAAATCGACCCTCCTGAAGGCCATCGCGGGCCTCCAGCCCGTCGACGAGGGCAGGATCCACACCCACGGCCGGCCCTCCCTCCTCGGTGTCAACGCGGCCCTGATGGGCGATCTGACGGGCGAGCGGAACGTGGTCCTGGGCGGCCTCGCGATGGGCATGAGCCGCGCCGAGGTGCGCGAACGCTACGACGACATCGTGGACTTCTCCGGGATCAACGAGAAGGACGACGCGATCTCCCGCCCCATGCGGACGTACTCCTCCGGGATGGGCGCCCGGCTGCGCTTCTCCATCGCCGCCGCGAGGAGCCACGACGTGCTGCTGATCGACGAGGCCCTGTCGACGGGCGACGCGCGCTTCCGGCGCCGCAGTCAGCGGCGGATCGACGAACTGCGGGCGGAGGCCGGGACCGTCTTCCTGGTCAGCCACGCGCACTCCACCATCACGGAGACCTGCGAGCGGGCCCTGTGGCTCGAGGCGGGCACCCTGCGGATGGACGGCCCGGCGAAGGAGGTGGTGGCGGCCTACGAGGAGTTCACGGCCACACCGGACGCGAAGACGGCGAACAATTAAGACATTACGGTCTAAAGTGCGGTGGGATGACGAACGATCACCCGCAGTCGCCGCCCCGGTCCGGAGTCGAGTCCCCCACCACGCCCCGGCCCGGGAGCGACCCTCCCGCCCTGACCCGGTCGCCCTTCGACTCGGACACCTTCACGTCCGCCACCTTCGTCACCGTCGGCCGCGGCCCCTACCTCGCCCTCGCCGCCGTCTGGCTCCTCACCCGGGCCGGCATGCTCCTGCTGCTGCACCGCGACGACCTCGGCATCGGCGGGGTGGGCCGCGAGGTCGCCCTCTACCGGCACTGGTACGGGCAGTTCGCCCAAGGCACCTTCCCGCCCGGCGACGTCACCTGGCAGTACCCGCCCGGCGCGGGGCTCGTCATCATGTCGCCGGGCATCCTCCCGTGGCTCACGTACTTCCAGGCGTTCGTCGCCCTCACCCTGCTCGCCGACGCGGTCGTCACCCTCGCCCTCGGCCGCGCGGACAGCGCGCGCCTCACCCACGGCGCCTGGATCTGGGTCTGCGGCCTCCCGCTCCTCCTCCACCTGCCGCTCGCCCGGTACGACGTCCAGACCACCGCCCTCGCCGTCCTCGCGCTCCTCGCCCTGGGCGCCCGCTCCACCGCCGCCCACCAGCTCGGCGGGGCGCTCGCCGGGATCGGCGCGATGGTGAAGGTCTGGCCGGCGCTCGCCCTGATCGGCACCCCCCGGGGCCGTACCACCCGGGAGGCCTGGACCGCGGCCGTCGTCACCGCCCTCGCGCTCCTCGCCACCCTCGCGCTGTTCTTCTCCGAGTCCCTGGGCTTCCTGCGCCAGCAGGGCGACCGGGGCATCCAGATCGAGTCCCTCGGCGGCACGGCCCTCGCGCTGGCCCGGGCGACCGGCGTCTGGCCGGGCGGTGTCGAGTTCCGCTACGGCGCCTTCGAATACGTCGGCCCGTACGTCTCCAGCCTCGGCCACGTCGCCCTGCTGCTCACCGTCGCCGCCTTCGGCTGGCTGCTCCTCTGGCGCGTCCGGGCCCACCGCTGGACCCCGGCCACCCCGCTCGACGCGGCCTTCGCCGCCGTCCTGCTCTTCACCGTCACCAGCCGGGTGATCAGCCCCCAGTACATGATCTGGCTGATCGGACTCGCCGCCGTCTGCCTGACCTCCCGCCACACGGTGATGCGCCCGGTGGCCCTGCTGCTCCTGCCGGCCGCAGCGCTGAGCTCGCTCGCGTACCCCGTGCTCTACCTCGACGTCGTCGCCGGCACCGCCACCGGGCTCACGGTCATGGTCCTCCGCAACGGCCTCCTCCTCGCGGCGGCCCTGCTCGCCGCCCGCCGCCTGTGGACCTCGACGGTCGCCGGACCTCCCGAGCAGGCCGCCTGAGCCTGTCCGGGGACACGGGGAAGGGCCCCGCCGGAACACCGGCGGGGCCCTTCCCTGTGGTCACACCACTAGCTGTGCGTACGGAGCAGCGTGCGCATCGTCCGCATCGCGACCGACAGGTTCGCCAGGTCGAAGGTGTCCGAGCCCTGGATCTCCTCCAGGGTCGTCCGCGCGCGGCCCAGGATCGCCGCGTTCTTCTCCTCCCAGGCCTTGAACCGCTCCTCGGGGCTCGTGGTGCCGTTGCCCACGGTCAGGACGTCCGCGGTCAGCGCCGCGTGCGCCGCGAAGAGGTCCTCGCGGATCGAGGCGCGGGCCATCGACTGCCACCGGTCGGCGCGCGGCAGCTCGATGATCCGGTCCATCAGGTCGGTGATCCGCAGCCGGTCCGCCAGGTCGTAGTAGACCTCGGCGACCGCCAGCGGCTCCTTGCCCATCCGGTCCGCGATGGCGACGACGTCGAGGATCGGGAAGGCCGACGAGAAGCCGGCGACCCGCAGCGCGAGCTCCTCCGGCACGCCGAACCCGGTCAGCTCCTCCAGGATCGACTGGTACCACTCCAGGTCCGAGCCGCGCAGCAGCTGCGGCAGCTGCGCCCAGACCTCCTCGACGCGCTCACCGAAGAACTCGATGGTCTCGCCGATCTGGAGCGGCTGCGGCCGGTTGTTGAGCAGCCAGCGCGTGCCGCGTTCGACGAGCCGGCGGGAGTGCAGCCGCATCTGGGTCTGCACCTCGGCCGGCACCTGGTTGTCCAGGCCCTCGACGGCGTCCCAGACCTGGCCGAGCCGGAAGACGGAGCGGGCTGCGGTCTGCGCCCGGACGATCTCCTCGATCGACGCGCCGCTCTCCTCGCGGAGGCGGTGCAGGAAGGTCGAGCCACCGGTGTTGACGGTGTCGTTGACCAGGACGGTGGTGATGATCTCGCGGCGCAGCGCGTGGTTGTCCACGGCCTCGCTGAACTTCTCGCGCAGCAGCGTCGGGAAGTACGCGTGGAGCAGCCCGCGCAGGTACGGGTCGTCCGGGAGCTCCGTGCCGATCAGCTCGTCGGCCACCGTGATCTTGGTGTACGCGAGGAGGACGGCGAGCTCCGGCTGGCTCAGGCCGCGGGCGTTGTTGAGCAGGTCGCGGACCTGCCGGTCGCTGGGCAGGAACTCCAGGGAGCGGTCGAGGCTGCCGTCGCGGCCCAGGCGGCGCATGAACCGCTGGTGGGCGTGGAGCAGCGACGGCGACTGGGCGACGGCGTTGGCGAGGGCGGTGTTCTGCGCGTAGTTGTTGCGCAGGACGAGCGCGCCGACCTCGTCGGTCATCTCCGCGAGGATCTTGTTGCGCTGCTTGACGGTCATGTCGCCCTCGGCGACGAGCCCGTTGAGCAGGATCTTGATGTTGACCTCGTGGTCGGAGGTGTCGACGCCGGCGCTGTTGTCGATCGCGTCGGTGTTGACCTTGCCGCCCTGGCCCTCGGGGCCGCCGGTGCGGGCGAACTCGATGCGGCCGAGCTGGGTCGCGCCGAGGTTGCCGCCCTCGCCGATGACCTGGGCGCGGACGTTCTGGCCGTCGACGCGGATGGCGTCGTTGGCCTTGTCGCCGACGTCGGCGTTGGACTCGGCCGACGACTTCACGTACGTGCCGATGCCGCCGTTCCACAGCAGGTCGACCGGGGCGTGGAGGACGGCCTTCATCAGCTCGGCCGGAGTCATCTTGGTGACCCCGTCCTCGATCCCGAGGGCGGCCCTGACCTGCGCGTTGACCGGGATGGACTTGGCGCTGCGGGGGTGGATGCCACCGCCCGCGGAGAGCAGCGACGGGTCGTAGTCGGCCCAGGACGAGCGGGGCAGCTCGAAGAGGCGGCGGCGCTCGGCGTACGAGACGGCCGCGTCCGGGTTCGGGTCGATGAAGATGTGCCGGTGGTCGAACGCGGCGACGAGCCGGATGTGCTCGCTCAGCAGCATGCCGTTGCCGAAGACGTCGCCGGACATGTCGCCGACGCCGACGACCGTGAAGTCCTCGGTCTGGGTGTCGTGGCCCAGCTCGCGGAAGTGGCGCTTGACGGACTCCCAGGCACCGCGGGCGGTGATGCCCATGCCCTTGTGGTCGTAGCCGGCCGAGCCGCCGGAGGCGAAGGCGTCGCCGAGCCAGAAGCCGTAGTCCTCGGCCACCCCGTTGGCGATGTCGGAGAAGGTCGCGGTGCCCTTGTCGGCGGCGACGACCAGGTAGGTGTCGTCCTCGTCGTGGCGGACCACGTCGGCCGGCGGCACGACCTCGCCCGCGACCAGGTTGTCGGTGATGTCGAGCAGCGCCGAGATGAACGTCTTGTACGAGGCGATGCCCTCGGCCAGCCAGGCGTCGCGGTCCACGGACGGGTCCGGGAGCTGCTTGGCGACGAAGCCGCCCTTGGCGCCGACGGGCACGATGACGGTGTTCTTCACCATCTGCGCCTTGACCAGGCCGAGGATCTCCGTACGGAAGTCCTCACGGCGGTCGGACCAGCGCAGACCGCCTCGGGCGACCTTGCCGAAGCGCAGGTGGACGCCCTCGACGCGGGGCGAGTACACCCAGATCTCGAAGGCGGGGCGCGGGGCGGGCAGGTCGGGGATGACCTGCGGGTCGAACTTCATCGACACGTAGGCGTGCGGGGCGCCGTCGACCGACTTCTGGAAGAAGTTGGTCCGCAGCGTGGCCTTGATGACGGTGAGGAAGGAGCGCAGGATGCGGTCCTCGTCCAGGCTCGCGACCTGGTCGAGGGCGCCGTCCAGCTCCTCCAGGATGCCGTCGATCAGCTCCGTCCCGGCGCGCTGGCGCTCCGGGGCCATCCGGGCCTCGAAGAGGGAGACGAGCAGCCGGGTGGTGTGGACGTTGTTGCGGAGGGTGTCCTCCATGTAGTCCTGGCTGAACGTCGCACCGGCCTGGCGCAGGTACTTGGCGTAGGCGCGCAGCACCATCGCCTCGCGCCAGGTCAGCCCGGCGGAGAGGACGAGCGAGTTGAAGTTGTCGTTCTCGGCCTGGCCGGTCCAGGTGGCGGCGAAGGCCTCCTGGAAGCGCTCGCGGGCGTCGTCGCCGACGTAGTCGCCGCCGTTGCCGGTCGGGGCGGGCATCCGCAGACCGAAGTCGTAGATCCAGGCGTGCGTGCGGTCGGCGCAGCGCAGCTCGTACGGGCGCTCGTCGGTGACCTCGACGCCGAGCCGGTTGAGGACCGGGAGGACGGCGGAGAGGGAGATCGGGTCGCCGGTCTTGTAGACCTTGAAGCGGCGCTCGCCGGGGCCCGCGACGACCGGCTCGTAGAGGGAGAGCGCGAAGTCCTTGCCGCTGCCGGCGAGGGCCTCCAGGTGGACCAGGTCGGCGACGGCCGCGCGCGGCGAGTGGTCGGCCTTGTAGCCGTCGGGGAAGGCGTTGCCGTAGCGGCGCAGCAGCTCGGCGGCACGCTCCTCGCCGCACTCGGCGTTCAGCGCCTCGCCGAAGCCGTCGGCCCAGGAGCGGGTGGCCTCGACGAGCCGGGTCTCGATGCGGTCGACGTCGGCGTCGGTGAGCTTGGCCAGCTCGGTGCCCGGCTTCACACGGACGACGAAGTGCAGCCGGGAGAGGATCGACTCGGTGTTCCAGGCGGTGAAGTCGACGCTGGTGCCGTCGAGCTCCTCCTTCAGGATGTCGATGATCCGCAGCCGGACGCGGGTCGTGTAGCGGTCGCGCGGCAGGTAGACGAGGGCCGAGTAGTAGCGGCCGTACTCGTCCTGGCGCAGGTAGAGCCGCAGTCGGCGGCGCTCCTGGAGGTACAGCACGCTGGTGACGATGGACTGGAGCTGGTCGACCGGGGTCTGGAACAGCTCGTCGCGCGGGTAGGTCTCCAGGATCTGGAGCAGGTCGCGGCCGTCGTGGCTGTTCGGCGAGAAGCCGGCGCCCGCGAGGACCTCCTGGACCTTGCGCTTGACGACCGGGACCCGGCGGACGGACTCGGTGTACGCGGCGGACGAGAACAGGCCGAGGAAGCGGCGCTCGCCGATGACGTTGCCGTCGGCGTCGAACTTCTTCACACCGACGTAGTCGAGGTACGAGGGGCGGTGCACGGTCGCCCGGCTGTTGGCCTTCGTCAGGATCAGCAGCTTGTGCTCGCGCGCCTTGGCGCGGGCGTCGGCGGGCAGCCGGCTGAAGGAGGGCGAGACGGGGTGGGCGTGGTGGCCCTGGTCGTCGGCGCCGTGCTGCGGGTCGGAGCGCAGGATGCCGAGGCCGGTGCCGGGTACGGCGGTCAGGGCGTCGCCGTTGACGAGCTCGTACTCGCGGTAGCCGAGGAAGGTGAAGTGGTCGTCGGCGAGCCAGCGCAGCAGCTCGCGGGCCTCCTCCACCTCGGTCGGCCGCAGGTCGGAGGCGGTGGGCTCGGCGGGGAGGCCGTCGGCGATGCGCAGCGCGGCGTCGCGCATCTTGTCCCAGTCCTCGACCGTCTCGCGGACGTCGGACAGGACGCGCAGCAGGTCGGTGGTGATCTGCTTGAGGTCGGCGCGGTCGGTCTCGCGGTCGATCTCGACGTGGATCCACGACTCGGTGATCGCGTCGTGCGGCAGCTCGCCGATGATCTGGGCCGACAGGACCTCGATGAGCCGGCCGGTGACGTCACGGCGGACGAGGACCTGCGGGTGGATCACGACGTGGATGCCACGGCCCTGTCGGGACAGCTCGTTGGTCACCGAGTCGACGAGGAAGGGCATGTCGTCGGTGACGACCTCGACGACGGAGTGGCTGCTCGTCCAGCCGTTCTCCTCCACCGTCGGGGTGTGGACGCGCACGTTCGCGGTGCCCTGCGGGCGGTTCTCCGCGAGCCGGTAGTGAGAGAGCGCGGCACCGAACACGTCGACCGGGTCCCGGTCGGTGAGGTCCTCGGGCGCGGTGTGCAGGTAGTAGCGCTGGAGGTAGTCGAGCACCGTGTCCCGGTCGGGGCGCTTCCCCGCACCCTCCGGGCCCGTCGGAAGTCGCCCCCCGACCGGGCTGTGCTCAGCTACCCGGGCGGCCCTCTCGAGCAGCTCGGCCTTTGCTTCGTCCAGCTTGGTCTGCATGTCCTCTGACTCCTGTCGCGCGCCGTTGCGTGACGTCGGTGGAAGAAAGGGCACAACGCCACGACGCGGTGATTCCGGTCGAAGACGACGGTATGCCCGGATGAGAGATGCCCGGATCGTTATCGGCCACGGAACGCGGCACGTCCGGACGGGAGGGATCGGCGAACGCACGGTCGACCCGGCCGCTGTCGCGGACCGGGCGGCAGCCGGGGGCTTCGCTGCCCCCACGGCGTATCGCGCTGATCACGGCAAAAGCCTATCGCCCTCGCCCCCGGAACCGTCATGAGCCGTATGCGTACAAAAGAGCGGGCGAAGTTTGACGTTATGGACAGCGACACGTGTCCTCTAGGCAAACCGGCCCGTCAGGGGCACCGTGTGCGCAAGCATGGGCACAGCACGACAGACCGACCATCTGTGACCTGGGAGAGCCATGGCGAAGATCCTGATCGTGACCGGGGACGCGGCGGAGTCCTTGGAGGTGATGTACCCCTACCAGCGGCTTCTGGAGGAGGGCTACGAGGTCGACATCGCCGCCCCGGCCCGCAAGACGCTGAGGTTCGTCGTCCACGACTTCGAGCCCGGCTTCGACACGTACACCGAGAAGCCCGGCTACACCTGGCCCGCCGACCTCGCCTTCTCGGAGGTCGACCCCGGCGCGTACCTCGCGGTGGTGATCCCGGGCGGCCGGGCGCCCGAGTACCTGCGCAACGACCCCGAGCTCCGCAAGATCCTCAAGGCCTTCTTCGACGCCGACAAGCCCGTCGCCCAGATCTGCCACGGCCCGCTCCTCACGGCCGCGATCGGCGGGCTCGAAGGCCGCCACGTCACCGCCTACCCCGCCCTCGAACTCGACATGCAGGCCGCCGGCGCCACCTTCCAGGACTCCGCCGCCGTCGTCGACGGCCTCCTCGTCTCCTCGCGCGCCTGGCCCGACCACCCCACCTGGATGCGCGAATTCCTCAAGATCCTCCGCACCAAGGGCTGAGCCGACCCCCGCCGCACCGGTGGGTTGTGGGCATACGTTCCGCAGGGCGGAACGGGTGGGCACCACCCACCCACCGGCCTGCACCCGGCCGCCCGCTCCGGCCCACCCCGGGCAGGCACCGCGCGGTGGCGCGGGAGCTACACCAGCTCCTCCGCCACCGCGACCGCCTCCTCCAGCGAATCCACCACCGGCACCCCAGCCCGCGCCAGCGACGCGCGACTGTGCGACCCCCCGGTGTACAGCACCGCCTTCGCGCCCACGTGCCCCGCCGCCACCGCGTCGTCCGCCGCGTCGCCGATGACGACCACCCGCTCCGCGGGAACGGCCAGCGCGGCCAGGTGCCGCACCATGTGCCCGGACTTCCCGTCCGTGGACGCGTCGGCCCGCCCGTCCATCCGTACGAACCGCTCGGCGATCCCGTGCCGCGTGACGAGCGGTATCAGCTCGGCGTGCGGCGCAAGCGACAGCAGCGACTGCGTGAACCCGGACGCCTGCCGCGCCGCGAGCAGCTCCGCGGCGCCGGTGGTCAGCCCGCAGTTCTCGGCCCGCTGCCAGTAGTGCCGATGGAAGGCTCCGTCCATGACGGTCCACTCCGCGTCGGTCGGCAGTCGCCCCATCAGCCGCTCGTAGAACTTCGGCACCGGCACCGTGTACAGCTCGCGGTACTGCTCCAGGGTGATCGTGGCGAGCCCGAGCTCGGCGAAGGCCGCGTTCGTCGCCCCGATGACCGCGTGGGTGTCGTCGAGCAGTGTGCCGTTCCAGTCCCAGACCAGGTGTTTCCCGTGCTTCCCCATGGAAAGACGGTACCCGCCGCCCCTGACACCGAAGAGTGCCCGTCCACCGGGCACGAGCGCGGTGGCGGAGTCAGCCCAGCAGTCCGGGGATCTCCTGCACCCCGAACCACAGCAGTTCGTGGTCCTCGGCCCCGTCCACGACGAACTGGGCGTCGTCGTCGCCCTGGTCAGCCGCCCCCAGCGCGCCGGCCGCCGCCGTGACGTCCGCCTCGGCGTCGTCCGCGTCGGCGTGCACCGCCGCCGCCTTGGCCAGCCGGACGGGCCCGGCGATCCGGACCTCGCCGATGGAGTCGGCGTGGAGGCCGCCGTCGGGGTCGGCGGTCGCGTCCTCGTCGGCCACGTCGACGGCGACGACGATCCGGCGCCGGGGCGCGTCGGGGTCGCCGGCGAGGAGGCGCAGGGAGGCGGCCGCGGCCCGGTTGAGCGCCGCGTACTCCAGCTCCTCGATGTCGTCGGAGACGTACCACTCGCGCAGCGCGGGGGTGACGGCGTAGGCGGTCAGCGGGCCGGGGGCCAGCTCGCCCGCCTTGTGCGCCTGTGCGAGACCGGGGAGGGTCAGGGGGACGTAGACGCGCATGGCTGGCCGCTTTCGTAGACGGAGAGGCCCTCAGGATACGTGCGGAGTCCCCCTTCGGGGCGGGCGGCCGAACGGGCCGTGCGTCCACCGCGAAGGCCCGCCCGCCGAGCCGCCGGAGAGCCGTTTTCCCGCCGCGTCACCCGGATAGGTGATCCGGTTTCGGGACCGCCCCGCCGGCGCGGTCGCCTTGCGGGGCCCCGGAGTCCCCCCGTACAAGATCCCCAACGGAAGTTACCGACTGGTACCACTCGGTTACGCAACGACAGGGGCCCGCCATGACCGTCACGCTCACCACCACGCCCGCCCCCACCCCGCGCCCCCGCACCGCCCCCGGCGGCCCGGCCGGCACGCGCCCGCGTGGCTCTGCCGGGGCCCGCCCGCGCGGAGCCGCCGGCACCCGCCCGCGTACGCCGGCCCAGGGCGGCCCGCCCCGCACCGCACCCCGCACGCTCCCCCCGCACACCGTCTTCGCCGAGCGCCTCCTCGCCGTGCTCAGCGGGGAGCGACCGGTCCACTGGATGCTCGGCCACACCGTCGGCGAGGCGTACGAGCAGCTCGTCCTGCTCGCCCCGCAGACTCCCCTGCGCTCGCTCGGCCCCCGCCCCGTCCTGCGCCGCTGCTCGGTCCAGGTGCACCCCGGACGGACGGCCGTGGAGGCCTTCGCGACGATCGCCACCGGCCCCCGCGTACGGGCGATGGCGTTTCGCCTGGAGCGCGGCGCCGACCAGCGCTGGCGCTGCGCCGCCGTGGAGCTCGACGGCCTCGGCGCGACGGCCCGCCGCACATGACGAAGGGGCCGGCCGCCCATCGGGCGACCGACCCCTTCACCGCAGAACACTCAGACCACTCAGACCACTCAGACCACTCGGAAACGTCGGAACAGTCGGAGCATCAGTGCGCTGTCACCTCTCGGCGACGGCGTCACTTCTTGCGACGACGCCCGCCGCCGCCCGCGTTCTTCTGCGCCTTGCGCCGCTCGGCCCGGGTCATCCCGTCGCCCTCGTCGTCGGAGGCGAAGTCGCCCTCGACGACACCGCCGTCACCGTCGACGGTCGGCGCGGAGAAGTGCAGCCGGTCCGGCCGCTGCGGGGCGTCGAGGCCCTTGGCGCGGATCTCCGGACGTCCGGCGGGAGCCGGGACGGCGTCCTCCTTGGTGAGCGAAGGCGCGCTCGCCTGCACGGGGACCTCCTCGACCTGCTGCTCGACCTGGACCTCCAGGTTGAACAGGTAGCCGACGGACTCCTCCTTGATGCCCTCCATCATGGCGGTGAACATGTCGAAGCCCTCGCGCTGGTACTCGACCAGCGGGTCCTTCTGCGCCATGGCGCGCAGGCCGATGCCCTCCTGGAGGTAGTCCATCTCGTAGAGGTGCTCGCGCCACTTGCGGTCCAGGACGGAGAGGACCACGCGGCGCTCCAGCTCGCGCATGATCTCCGAGCCGAGCTGCTTCTCGCGCGTCTCGTACTGCTCGTGGATGTCGTCCTTGATCGACTCGGCGATGAACTCGGCGGTGATGCCCGCCCGGTCCCCGGCCGCGTCCTCCAGCTCCTCCACGGTGACCTTCACCGGGTAGAGCTGCTTGAAGGCGTTCCACAGACGGTCGAGGTCCCACTCCTCCGCGAAGCCCTCGGCGGTCTCCTGGCGGATGTAGTCGTCGATCGTGTCGTCCATGAAGTGCTGGATCTGCTCGTGCAGGTCCTCGCCCTCCAGGACGCGGCGCCGCTCGCCGTAGATGACCTCGCGCTGCCGGTTGAGGACCTCGTCGTACTTCAGGACGTTCTTGCGCGTCTCGAAGTTCTGGGTCTCGACCTGGGACTGGGCGGAGGCGATGGCGCGGGTGACCATCTTGTTCTCGATCGGCACGTCGTCCGGCACGTTGGCCATGGCCATCACGCGCTCGACCATCTGCGCCTTGAACAGCCGCATGAGGTCGTCGCCGAGGGAGAGGTAGAAGCGGGACTCGCCGGGGTCGCCCTGACGGCCGGAACGACCGCGCAGCTGGTTGTCGATGCGGCGGGACTCGTGGCGCTCGGTGCCCAGGACGTACAGACCGCCGAGCTCCTTGACCTCCTCGAACTCCGCCTTCACGGCCTTCTCGGCGCGCTCCAGGGCGGCGGGGAGGGCGGCGGCCCACTCCTCGACGTGCTCGACCGGGTCCAGGCCCGCCTGGCGCAGCTCGGCCTCGGCGAGGTCGTCCGGGTTGCCGCCGAGCTTGATGTCCGTACCGCGGCCGGCCATGTTCGTGGCGACCGTGACGGCGCCGCGGCGGCCGGCCTGGGCGACGATGCTGGCCTCGCGCTCGTGGTGCTTGGCGTTGAGGACCTCGTGCTGGACGCCGCGCTTGGAGAGCTGCTGCGAGAGGTACTCGGACTTCTCGACGGAGGTCGTGCCGACGAGGATCGGCTGGCCCTTCTCGTGCTTCTCCGCGATGTCGTCGACGACGGCGGCGAACTTGGCGACCTCGGTCCGGTAGATCAGGTCGGACTGGTCCTTGCGGACCATCGGCCGGTTCGTCGGGATCGGCACGACGCCCAGCTTGTAGATCTGGTGGAACTCGGCGGCCTCGGTCATGGCCGTACCGGTCATGCCGGAGAGCTTCGAGTACAGGCGGAAGAAGTTCTGCAGGGTGATGGTGGCGAGGGTCTGGTTCTCGTCCTTGATCGCCACCCCTTCCTTCGCCTCGATCGCCTGGTGCATGCCCTCGTTGTAGCGGCGGCCGGCGAGGATACGGCCGGTGTGCTCGTCGACGATCATGACTTCGCCGTCCATGACGACGTAGTCCTTGTCCTTCTTGAACAGTTCCTTCGCCTTGATGGCGTTGTTCAGGTAACCGACGAGCGGGGTGTTCACCGACTCGTAGAGGTTGTCGATGCCCAGCCAGTCCTCGACCTTGGCGACACCGGCCTCGTGGATGGCGACGGTGCGCTTCTTCTCGTCGACCTCGTAGTCGCCGGTCTCCTCGATGCCCTTGAGCGGGTTGCCGGGCTCGCCCTTGGAGAGGCGGGTGACGAGCTTCGCGAAGTCGCCGTACCACTTGGTCGCCTGGTCGGCCGGGCCGGAGATGATCAGCGGCGTACGGGCCTCGTCGACGAGGATGGAGTCGACCTCGTCGACACAGGCGAAGTTGTGGCCGCGCTGGACGAGCTCGTCCTTGGACCACGCCATGTTGTCGCGGAGGTAGTCGAAGCCGAACTCGTTGTTCGTGCCGTACGTGATGTCGCAGTTGTACTGCTCGCGGCGCTGGGCCGGCGTCATGTTGGCGAGGATGCAGCCGACGGTCAGGCCGAGGAACTTGTGCACCCGGCCCATCAGCTCGGAGTCACGCTCGGCCAGGTAGTCGTTGACCGTGATCAGGTGCACGCCCTTGCCGGACAGCGCGTTGAGGTACGCCGGGAGGGTGCCGACGAGGGTCTTGCCCTCACCGGTCTTCATCTCGGCGACGTAGCCGAGGTGGAGGGCGGCGCCGCCCATCAGCTGGACGTCGTAGTGGCGCTGGCCGAGGACGCGCTTGGCGGCCTCGCGCACCGTCGCGAACGCCTCGGGCATCAGGTCGTCGAGGCTCTCGCCGTCGGCGTACCGCTGCTTGTACTCCTCGGTGAGCGCCCGCAGGTCGGCGTCGGAGAGGTTGACGAAGTCCTCTTCGATGGAGTTGACCTGGTCCGCGATGCGGTGCAGTTTGCGCAGGATCTTGCCTTCGCCTGCACGCATGAGCTTGTTGAAGACGGACACTGAGGCTGGTCTCCTTGCCGGTCGGGCCTGGCACTGGGTCTTGTGAAGGACGCGAGCGCGGGCACGGCAGGTGGTCCCCACCGCAACGGCCATCGTAAGCGAGACCGCCCGCGCAGAGGGAGGCCCGCAGTGCCGGAGCCGTCCGTCCGCCCGTAAAGAGAACGTCCGAGGTGGGCGGAAGGTGCCGCCCCACCCGAAAAGTGTTCGCTTCCGGTCCGCGGGGTCACCACAATCCCGGCATGGATCCCATCACCCTCACCACGGACCGACTGAGGCTGCGCAACTTCGTCCCCGAGGACACCGACGCGGTGTACGCGGTCTGCCAGGACCCCGACATCCAGCGCTGGACCGTCGTCCCCTCCCCGTACAAGCGCGAGGACGCCGAGCTCTTCGTCCAGCGGCTGGCCCCGGACGGCTGGCGCGACGACACGGAGTACGCGTTCGCCGTCGAACCGGTCGCCGGGGGCCCGCTGCTCGCCGCGGCCTCGCTGGGCAGTCGCGGCCAGGGCGTCTGGGAGGTCGGCTACTGGCTGGCCAGGGAGCATCGCGGCGCCGGCTACATGACGGAGACCGTCCGGGCCCTCGCCCACTGGGCCTTCACCGGCCTCGGCTGCACCCGCCTGGTCTGGCGCGCCGAGGTCGGCAACGTCGGCTCGCGCGCGGTCGCCGAGCGGGTCGGCTTCGTCATGGAGGGCCCCCAGCGCGCCGCCCTGGCCAACAAGGGCACTCTCAGGGACGCCTGGATCGCCGCCCTGCTGCCCTCCGACTTCGGCCTGCCCAGCCCCCTCCCGTACCTCCCGGCCCGCAACCTGCCGTCCGGTGCCGCCTAGGCGGTGCCCTGCCGGTCAGGCCCGGTGCCGCCCGGGCGGCAGCCCGGCCGGTCAGGCCCGCGAGCCCTGCCTGACCGGCAGGACACCGCCCGAGGCCGGGCCGCGGCCGGTTGTCAGTGCCGGGGCCTAGGGTGCGGTCCATGACGACTGTGCCGCGCCCCGCCGCCGAACTGTCCGCCGACGACGCCCGCCGGATCGCGCTGCGCGCCCAGGGCTTCCTGGGTGCGCCCGACCGCAGGGCAGGGGTGCGCGGGGTCCTCAGGTCGCTCGGCCAGGTCCAGCTCGACACCATCTCCGTACTGGCCCGCTCCCACGAGCTCATTCCGTACGCGCGCCTGGGCGCCGTCGGCCGTACGACCGTCGAGGACGCGTACTGGACCGGGGCGCACGCCTTCGAGTACTGGTCGCACGCCGCCTGCGTGCTGCCCGTCGAGGAGTGGCCGCACTTCGCCTTCCGCAGGCGCGCCTACCGCAACCGCCCGCACTGGGGACACGAGCTGTCGCCCGGGGCGTACGACAAGGTGATCGCCCAGCTGCGGGACCAGGGACCGCTGACGGCGACGGAGCTGGGCGGCGCGAAGAACAAGGGCGAGTGGTGGGACTGGTCCGACTCCAAGATCGCCGTCGAGCGCGCGCTGATGTACGGCGAGGTCGTCGTCACGGAGCGGCGCAGCTGGAAGCGGGTGTACGACCTGGCCGAGCGGGCGATCCCGCAGGAGCTGCTCCACGACGACCTGGACGACACCGAGTGCGTGCGGCGCCTGGTGCGGCAGGCGGGCGAGGCCCTCGGCGTGGGCACGCGCACGGACATCGCCGACTACCACCGGATCAAAGCCGAGCAGTTCGACGCGGTGGTCGAGGCCTCGGGTCTGGTGCCGGTGTCGGTGGCGGGCTGGGGGAAGCCCGCCTGGGCCGATCCGGCGGCGCTGGCGACGGAGCCGCGCGGCCGGCACCGTACGACGCTGCTCTCGCCGTTCGACTCGCTGATCTGGGAGCGTCCCCGCACCGAGCGGATCTTCGGCTTCACGCACCGCCTTGAGGCGTACGTGCCCAAGCCCAAGCGGGTCCACGGCTACTTCGCGATGCCGGTCCTCGCCGGCGGCCGCCTCGTCGGCCGGGTCGACCCCGCCCGCGAGGGCCGCACCCTCGTCGCCCGCCAGATCACCCTCGACGGCCCCAAGGCCGTGCCCGCCGTCGCCCAGGCACTGCGCGAGGCGGCCGAGTGGGTCGGCTGCGACTCCGTCTCGGTCGAGCGCGTCGACCGCCCCGAACTGTCCGCCGCCCTCGTGACCGCGCTGGGCTAGCGGATCTCCAGGATCTTCTCGCGCATCGCGTAGACGACGGCCTCCATCCGCGAGTGCAGCTGGAGCTTCTCCAGGATGTTGCGGACGTGGTTCTTCACCGTGTTCTCGGAGATGAAGAGCTCCTTGGCGATGTCCCGGTTGTTCATCCCGGTCGCGACGAGCTTGAGGACCTCCAGCTCGCGGTCGGTGAGCCGGGGCGCGGGCACCAGTCGGCGCTCGTCGGTGCGCTGGATCATCGACTTGAACTCGGTGAGGAGCTTCGACGCCATCGACGGGCTGATCTGCGACTGTCCGTCCGCGACCGCCCGGATCGCCGTCGCGACCTCGTCGGTGGAGATCTCCTTGAGGAGGTAGCCGGTGGCCCCGGCCTTGATCGCGTCGTAGAGGTCGGCCTCCTCGTCGCTGATCGTCAGCATGATGATCTTCGCGCTGGGGGCCACCTCCTTGATGGAGGTGCACGCCTCGATGCCACCGCGCCGGGGCATGCGCACGTCCATCAGGACGATGTCGGGCAGCAGATCGGCGGCCTTGTCGACGGCCTCGGCACCGTCACCGGCCTCTCCGACCACCTGGATGTCCTCCTCCTGCGCGAGGACGATCTCCAGTCCGCGGCGGAAGAGGGCGTGGTCGTCCACGACGAGGACCCGGATCGGCTCTTTGCGGAATGCACCGCTGTCCGATTCCGATCCCTCCGGGACCACACCACCGTGCTCGCGCCCGCTGAGCACCGGCCCGAAGCTGTCCGCCATCGTTCCTCCCCCTGAAGGCCGTGGCCTGAATTCGTTTCCGGTCCTTCAACCGCTGCTCGGAGAGCACCGGTTGGCGTGCACGCCATGATTTCATGCCCCGGCGGCGCTGGGGTGCTCGATGCACGCACGGGGGTGCCCCTGGGAGACGCCAAGCGCTCCAGGGGCACCGAATGGGACAGCTGAGGTAGGGGGTGGTGCGGGTGCGGCGGCCGGTCAGCCGCCGAGTGCACCGCCGGCGCCGCCGCCCTCGGCGAGCGGGTCGCTCTCCAGGTGGATGACGCCGTAGTCGTACGCGTGTCGCCGGTAGACGACGCTCGGCTGCTTGTTGTCGGAGTCGACGAAAAGGTAGAAGTCGTGGCCGACCAGCTCCATCTCGTAGAGCGCCTGGTCGAGCGTCATCGGGGCGGCCCGGTGGGTCTTCTCGCGGACCACCAGCGGGCCTTCGCCCTGGACTTCGATCGAGCCCATCATCGTGGTGGGCACCTTGTCGGGCTCGTCGGCGGCCAGTTGGCCGTCTCCGTTGAGCTGCGCGGCGCCGGGCACCACGTCCCCGACCTCCGCTGCCGACAGCCTGCCGTTGCCGCGGCGGGTGTATCGCTTGTCGTGCTGCTTGCGCAGTCGTGCCTCGAGCTTGTCGCTGGCGAGGTCGAGCGCTGCGTACGGGTCGCCTGCCGCAGCCTCCGCCCGGATCACCGGGCCTCGGGAGTGGAGGGTGATCTCCACGCGGTCGGACCGGTCGGCCTGCCGCGGGTTGTGCTCCTTGGACACCTCGACGTCGAGGCTGATCACCTTGCCGTCGAGCTTCTGGATCTTCTCCAGCTTCAGCTTCTCGGCCACGTGCTTGCGGAACCGCTCGGGCACCTCGGTCTTGCGGCCCTTGACGACGATGTCCACGCAGAACTCCGTTCCCGGATCGCCCTGGTCGGCTCCTTGGCCGCCGGGGATCTCCCTTTGCACCAGACTCCGGTGGATTACCGGAGCTCGGACTTGGCGACTTTCACCTCCTCCTCCCCAGTCGACAAGATCCCCACCCCATCGACAAGAGGTTAATTCGCCCTGAACTCCCGTCCTGTAGGCGCAACCATGTATTCGGTGAGGCGATGGCGTTCGCCATTCCTCACAACCGAACATAGCCCCTTCGGACGGGTGTCGGCACCCGCTACCGCGACATAGCTCCGTTCGAGTGCTTTCACCACTCACCACCTGCAACGATCCAACTTCCCCGCGAGTTCCGGTTTATTCCGAACGAAGCTGGAGAGGATGCGATCACAGCCCCTACCCGCTGTTCGAATTCGCGCTGCGCCGAACCCGCCGGTAAGCCGTGCGGTATTCCTCGAATGAACGGCGGGTGTACGGCTCCGAGGGCGCGCGCCGCCTCCGCGAGCGAGGCGCCCGTGGTCATCAGGTCGTCCACGAGGACCACCCTTCCCGCCGTCAGGAGCCGCTCGCCGCCCGGCGCGACCTCCAGTGCCCCGGCCAGGTTCGCGAGCCGCCCACGCGCCCCCAGCCCCGCCTGGTCCGCCACGTACCGCCGTTGGCGCAGCACGGGCACGACCCGCGCCGGCCGCCCCGACCTCCGCAGCCCGGCCGCCGCCGCGAGCGCGATCCGGCGCGTCGGATCGTGCCCACGCGCCCGTACGGAACGCCGGGACGACGGCACCGGTACAAGGAGCAGCGGACGTCCCCCGGGGCCCGCCTGCGGCCCCGCAGCGGCCTCCACGGCCGCGGCGAGCGCTCCGCCCAGGGGCCGGGCCAGCCCGAGCGCCCCGCGCTCCTTGTGGGCGAGCAGCAGTTCCCGTACGGCATCGGCGTACGGCGCCGCGGCATGCACCACCGGCAGCCCGGCGGGCTCGGGCGAGGGCCGCACCCGGCTCGGCCCCGTACCGCGCAGCGCGACCGCGCACGACGGACACAGCTCCGTCCGCGGCCTGCCGCAGCCTCCGCAGGCGACCGGCAGCACCAGCCCGGCGATCTCCCGCCACCACCCCCGCATGGCTCCACTGTGCGCCTCCCGGCGCCCCTCGGCCACCCCTGTGGAAAACCCCGCGAAGCCCTCCCGAGTACGTCAGGTGCCGATGCTCCCGGACGTACCCCCGAGGACGCTTCCCGGCCCTGCTCCCGCGCCGGCCAGGGCCTCCCGGCCCTGCCCCTGCTCCGGCCGACGGGGCTTCCTGGCCGGATCACCCCTGGGCCCGGGGGCGCGGCGGTCTCGGCGGGAAACCGCCCCATCCCGTCGGATCCCGCCCCCGCTCCCGCTACCCCGGATAGACCGGCGAGAGCCCCGTCTTGACCACCGGCTGCCAGTTCGTCCCCGGCACGAGGCGGACGATGCCGTCGCTGCCGGAGTCGGCGACGACGGGCGTCTTGTCGTTGTGCGGCGCGGCGACCGAGGTCACCCCGTCCAGACCGGGCAGCACCGAGGTCGCCGACGTCGAGCCGTCGGTCTGGAGGTAACGGATCTGCTGCACGCCGCCCGCTTCCCTGCCGACCACGACGAGCCGGCTCGGACCGGCCCAGGAGACGGCCGTGACCGACTCCATCCGGGGTGTGGCGGGCTGGAGGTCGAGGACGGAGACGACCGGCTCGTCACCCGTCGTCTGCCGCTGGACCCGGCCGATCTGGAGGGTCGTGCGCTCGCCCCGGGTCACGACCAGCGCGACCCGGACGCCGTCCGCGGAGACCCGCAGCGACTCGATCCGGGCGTCGTCGTCCAGCCAGGGCGTACGGACCTCGACGGGCTCGCCGGTGCCGTCCGGCACCATCCACAGGCGCGGCGACGCGGGGTCCCGGTCGGCGACCCACAGATCGCCGCGGCCGTCCCAGCTGGGCGCGGACAGCCGGTCCTCGGGCCGGGCGGCCTTGCTCTTGAGGATCGCGACGGGCGGCTCCTGCTCGGCGGTGATCGAGGAGACGTACAGCTCACGGCCGGTCGCCCCGACCCCGGCGGCCCGGGTCTCGCCCCGGTCGACGGCGACGGACCGGAGCTGGGTGCCGCCCTTGCCGAGCGGCCCGGGCACCTCGGTCGGCGTGGCGGACTCCTTGGCGCCGATCATCAGCATCGTCAGCCTGCCGTGGCCGTCGACGAAGTACGGGTTCTCGCCACGGTCGGTGTCGCGGACCGCGGCGAACTCGGCCGCCTGCCCCTTGCCCAGCCGGCACAGCGACTGGCCGCCGGAGCCGAGGAGCTCCACCTGCTCGACCCGCACGGACGTCAGGTCGCCGAGCGTGAACAGCAGCTGCGCGGCCATCCGCCGGCAGGCGTCGCCGCCCGCCCGGTCCGCCTTGGCGTTGAGCGGCACCCGCAGCGTGGACTGGTCGTCCGGCGCGAGCGTGGTGACGCCCTCCTTCAGCTCCGTACCGGAGAGGAACGACGAGTCGACGGCGGGCTTCAGCCAGTTCGTCGGGCCTTCGAGCAGCGCCTTGACCGTCTGCGTCACCGGATCCATCCGGGTGACCGGGTCCTGCCGCTGCCGGATGTAGACGGGGTCGGCGACGACCCAGTCCTCCCCGGAGGCGAAGTAGTACTTGTTGACCGAGCGGTAGTTGCGCAGGAAATCGGCCTCGCCGAGCACCAGGCCGGGCGGGAGGCTGTCGATGCGCCACTCCTTGCCCTTGCCGTTCGCCGTCGGCTGCTGCACGACGTGGATCGACTGCACGTACTCGGCGGGGCTGACCGGCTGGTACGCGTGGCGGCCGTCCACCGTCGCGATCCTGCGCCCGGAGAGCGGGTAGGCGCGGCCCTGGTTCTCGGGGTCGGCGTTGCGGTCGGCCGGCTCGCGGTCGGGCGCGGTGGTGAGCACGGTGATGCTCTGCTCGGGCTTCCAGCTCCGCGCGGCCTTGTTCGTCAGGTACTTGCGGGCGGTGGCGAAGCCCGGGTCGTCACTGGTCATGGCTTCGAGGAAGCCGTCGACGATCTCGTCCGGTTCGGCGTTGTCGCGGGGCGCGACGGCGTACACCCGCACCTGCGAGTCGCCCTGGTTGGCCCCCTTCACCTCCTGGACGTCACCGCTGTCGGGCATCGTCGCGCAGGCGGTCATGAGCATCCCGCCGCACGCGGCCAGCACGACTGCCCGCGTCACCCGTCCCCGCCCCGCGTGCTCCGCTCGGGAGTCAGCGCCCACGTGTCCCGTCCTCCCGCTCCGCGTTCCCGTTCCCACCGGCCCCCGCCGTGGTCGTCTCTCCGCCGTCGGTCTCCGTCGCCGCGCGCGCGACCACCCGCGCACCGCTGCCGGGCAGGGCCGTCGGGTCGACGGTCGCCCGCGACGGCGCGGGCAGCCTCGGCGGTACGGAGAGCGAGGGCCGCTCTCCGGCGGCCTGCGCCGGCACCGCCGCCCGGTGCGCGTTCTCCTGGGCACGCCCCGCGGCCGCCTGCTCGCGGTTGCGCCGCGAGTCCTCCGGCTCCAGCGGGATCGGGGAACCCCGCAGCGGCTCGTCCGCGGTGCGCGGCAGGGTCAGCCGGAACTGCGAACCGCCACCGGGCTCGCCCCAGGCCTGGAGCCAGCCGCCGTGCAGTCGGGCGTCCTCGACGGCGATCGACAGGCCGAGGCCCGTGCCGCCGGTGGTGCGGGCGCGGGCCGGGTCGGCGCGCCAGAAGCGGTTGAAGACCCGGGTCGCCTCGCCCGGCTTGAGCCCGACGCCGTAGTCGCGGACGGCGACGGCGACGGCCCCGCCCGCGGCGGCCAGCTTCACCACCACGTCCCGGCCCTCGCCGTGCTCGACGGCGTTGACGACGAGGTTGCGCAGCACCCGCTCGACCCGGCGGGCGTCCGCCTCGGCCACCACGGGCTGCTTGTCGCCGACGACGACGATCCGGGTGCCCTTGCGCTCGGCGAGGGGTTCGGCACCGCCGATCACCCGCCGGACGACCTGGCGCAGGTCTATCGGCTCGGCCTCCAGCGCCGCCGCTCCCGCGTCGAAGCGGCTGATCTCCAGGAGGTCCGAGAGCAGCGACTCGAAGCGGTCGAGCTGGTCGCCGAGGAGCTCGGCGGACCGCGCGGTCACGGGGTCGAAGTCGACCCGCGCCTCGTGGATGACGTCGGCCGCCATCCGGACCGTGGTCAGCGGGGTGCGCAGCTCGTGCGACACGTCCGAGACGAACCGCCGCTGCATCCGCGACAGCTCCTCCAGCTGCTGGATCTTCAGCTGGAGGCTCTGCGCCATCTTGTTGAAGGCCTCGCCGAGCCGTGCGATGTCGTCCTCGCCGGTGACCTTCATCCGCTCCTGGAGCCGGCCGGCGGAGAGCCGCTCGGCGATCCCCGCGGCCATCCGTACGGGCGTGACGACCTGGCGCACCATGAGCCAGGCGATGGCGCCGAGCAGCACGACCACGAACAGTCCGGCGGTCGCCAGCGTGCCCTTGACCAGGGTGAGGGAGTCCTCCTCCTGCGTCAGCGGGAAGAGGTAGTAGAGCTCGTACTGCTTGCCCTCGGCGTCGTTCAGCCGCTTGCCGATCACCAGCCCGCTCTCGGACGCCTTGCCGCTGGTGTAGTGGATCCGGGTGGACTGCTGGAACGTGTCCGTGCCCTGGGCCACCGAGTGCCGCAGTTCGGCGGGGATGCTCGTGGTCGGGTCGACCTCGCCGGAGGCGCGGGCACCGCGGCTCGCGGCCTCACCGGTGTCGAGGGAGAGCGCGACCACGTTGAAGGCGCTCTGACCACCGCTGGCGAGTTGCTCGACCAGCGTGGAGCGCCAGTTCACGGACGCGCCCGCCCGGACGCCCTCCTGCTGGCCAGGGGCCGACGACGTGGTCGCCGCCCGGTCCTGGGCGGCGGAGAACCCGCC
Organism: Streptomyces sp. LMG1-1-1.1; assembly: GCF_040815545.1. NCBI lineage: Bacteria > Bacillati > Actinomycetota > Actinomycetes > Kitasatosporales > Streptomycetaceae > Streptomyces > Streptomyces sp. LMG1-1-1.1. Next base: position 109,666 of record NZ_JBFPNH010000029.1, read on the forward strand.
GGCGGCCTGGCTCTGGGCGGCTTTCTCCTTGGCTTCGAACAGGCCGTTGCGGACCTGCCCGATCACGACGATGCCGAGCAGCAGCACCACGCCGAGCGACATCAGGAGGGTGCCGGCGACGACCCGCAGCTGGATGTTCCGCCGCCACAGCCGCAGGGCGGGCAGCAGCGGGCGGCGCACCCAGCGCACGAAGAGCCGGAAGACGGTTCCTCCCGGCGCGCCGTCCTGGAGGAGCCGTCCGCCGCGCGGCAGACGGCCGGAACGCGAGCCCCCCCGCCCCGGTCCGGCAGTCCGCCCCGTACGGACTCCCGGATCCCCGGGCTTCGGAGCAGTACTGCCTGCGCTCATGTCAGCTCGGCCCCGCCTTGTATCCGACGCCACGGACGGTCACCACGATCTCCGGGCGCTCCGGGTCCTTCTCGACCTTCGAGCGCAGTCGCTGGACGTGCACGTTCACCAGCCGGGTGTCGGCCGCGTGCCGGTAACCCCAGACCTGCTCCAGCAGGACCTCACGGGTGAAGACCTGCCACGGCTTGCGCGCCAGCGCGACGAGCAGGTCGAACTCGAGCGGGGTCAGGGCGATGGACTGCCCGTCCCGCTTCACCGAGTGCCCGGCCACGTCGATGACCAGGTCGCCGATGGTCAGCTGCTCCGGCGCCGGCTCCTCGGACCTCCGCAGCCGCGCCCGGATACGGGCGACGAGCTCCTTCGGCTTGAACGGCTTCACGATGTAGTCGTCGGCGCCGGACTCCAGGCCCACCACCACGTCCACCGTGTCGCTCTTGGCCGTGAGCATGACGATCGGCACACCCGACTCGGCCCTGATGAGCCGGCACACCTCGATGCCGTCCCGTCCGGGCAACATCAGGTCGAGCAGCACCAGGTCAGGCTTGGCCTCCCGGAATGCGGCAAGCGCCTTGTCACCGTCCGCGACGAACGACGGCTCGAACCCTTCACCCCGCAGCACGATGCCGAGCATCTCGGCCAGTGCGGTGTCGTCGTCGACGACAAGAACGCGTCCCTTCATATCGACATCATCCCATTTCCGTATCAGTCCTAAGGCGGCTGGTGAGATACCTCACTGACCTGCGGCGACGCCCTTGATCAACCGTCGGTGACTGCCCGTGTCCGTGGGTGTTGATGTCAGTCATGGAAGTCACCCCCGTGTCCCCCGTGGTCGCGCAGAACCGTACCCCGCGCCACCACCCACAGCCCATGCGGCAGAACGCCCCACTTCACGGAAGCGCCCCACATCCTTCCCGGCGGTAACCAGTTCCTCCTGGCGCGCGACGTCACGCTCCCCACCATCCCCGAGGAACCCGCCACTCGCACAGCCACCTCCCTCCCGGCCACACCACTCGCCGGACGCCGCAGCAATCACGGCCACCAGCACCGGCGCCACCTTCGGAAGGGAGGGCCGTTCCACACCCCGCCAAACCCGTCATCGCACGAATCCCGCAGCCTGATCAGGCATCCGCAGAGTGTGCCGCCTCCCGCTCGCACAAGGAAGGTCCGGACAAAGGTACGAACGAGTCGGCGGCCCCCGCCCGCGGGTGAGCCCCGCGTGGCACGATGGCACCCGGCCCGCCGCCGCGTCAGGTGTCGGCCGCCGTGACCGAGCCGGTTTCGCCGATCCGGCACCGCGACCAATCCTCCGAGGTGGACGACCGTGAACGACACTCCGGGCTGGACCTCGCCCGGATCCGCCCCCTCCGACGGCCAGGACGGCTCCGGGGTCCCCCGGCCCGCCGCCCCCGCCGACGCGAACGGCTCCGCCCCCCAGTGGTCGAAGGACCAGCCGCCCGCCGGCCAGTGGTCCCCGCCCACCGGACAGACGCCGCCGCCCCCCGGCCCCGGTCAGAACTGGGGAGCCCCGCCTCCTCCCGTGAACTGGGGCAGGCCGCCGGCCGCGAAGCCCGGGGTGATACCGCTGCGCCCGCTCGGCATGGGAGAGATCCTCGACGGCGCGGCGAAGACCCTGCGCACCTACTGGCGCACGGTGCTGACCATCACGGTCACGGTCGCGGTGATCTCCCAGATCGCCGACATCCTCGCCCAGCGGTATCTCGTCCCCGCGACCGAGGCGGTCAGCGCGGACGCCACACCCGCCGAGCAGCTCCAGCAGTCCCTCGATTCGTTCCAGTCCTCGCTGATCGGCCTGGGCCCGTCCCTGCTGGTCACGCTGATGGCGTCCACGGTCAGCGCGGCCCTGCTCACCGTCGTCATCAGCCGCGCCGTCCTGGGCCGCCCGGTCTCGCTGAGCTCCGCCTGGCAGGAGGCCCGCCCCCGCCTGCTCCAGCTGATCGGACTGACCCTGCTGACCGCGGGTCTGGGCGCGGCCGTCGTCTGCGTCGGCCTCCTCCCGGGGCTTCTGATCGGCGGCGCCCCCGGGGTGGCGCTCGTCGTCCTCGGCGGCCTCGGCGCCATGGCGGCCGCCGTCTGGCTGGTCATCCGCTTCAGCCTCGCCTCTCCCGCCCTGATGCTCGAACGCCAGGGCGTGATCCGGTCCCTGAAGCGCTCGGCCAAGCTGGTGCAGGGCTCGTGGTGGCGGATCTTCGGGATCACGCTGCTCACCCAGCTGCTGATCTTCCTCTTCGCCATGATCATCGCGATCCCGTTCACCATCGTGGGCATCGCGGTCGACGGCGACGGCTTCTCGGGCCTCCTCTCCGGCACGCCCCCCTCCTTCGGCTGGCCGTTCCTGATCATCACGGGCATCGGCGGCGTGATCACCAGCGCGGTCACCTTCCCGATCTCCGCCGGCGTGACCGTCCTGCTCTACATCGACCAGCGCATCCGCCGCGAAGCCCTGGACCTCGAACTGGCCCGGGCCGCCGGACTCGCCGGCTACGACCCCGCCCCCGGCGACCGCACCGTCGGAGGCTGATGCCGTGACGGTCACGGGGGGAACGACCGCGGCACCGCCGACACGACTGCTCGCCGACGACGGCGTACCGGTGGACATCTCCCGCCTCCCCGCCCGCGAGGCGGCGGAGCGGGAGCTGTCCGATCCGGCGTACCACCAGAACGACCCGAGCCTCCTCCAGCGCGGCCTCGACCGCTTCTGGGAGTGGCTCGACGACCTGTTCGGCGCCATGTCGGACGCCACCCCGGGCGGTGTCGTCGGCATCGTCGCCGTCGTCCTGGTCGTGATCGCCCTCGTCGCCGCCCTCTGGTGGCGCCTGGGCACCCCGCACCGGACCGCCGGCACCACCGGGGACTCCCTCTTCGCCGACGGCCCCCGCACCGCCCGCGAGCACCGCTCGGCCGCCGCCCGCCACGCTTCCGCCGGCCGCTGGAACGAGGCGGTCCAGGAACGGATGCGGGCCATCGTCCGCTCGCTGGAGGAGCGCACCCTGCTCGACCCCCGCCCCGGCCGCACCGCCGACGAGGCCGCCGCCGAGGCCGGCCGTTCCCTGCCCTCCCACGCGGACGACCTGCGCCTCGCGGCCCGCACCTTCGACGACGTCACATACGGCGGCCGCACCGCCGACGAACCCGCGTACCGCCGCGTCGAAGCACTCGACACCGCCCTGGAGCGCACCCGCCCCGCCCTCGACGCAGCCTCCACGGAGGCTCCCGCATGAGCCGCGTGGCCACCGCCCCCACATCGACCGCCCCCTCCGCCCGCCGGGTCTGGACCCGGGTCCGCGGCGCCGCCCTGGTCGTCGCCCTCGTCCTGATCGGCGGCATCGCTCTCGCGACGGTCCGCTCCGGCGACTCCCACGGCGCCCTCGACCCCCGCTCCCCCGACCCTTCCGGCAGCCGCGCCGTCGCGGAACTCCTCAGGGCCCGAGGCGTCACGATCACCCTGGCCACCACCCTCGACCACGCCGTGTCCGCGACCGACCCCACCTCCACGCTCCTGGTCACCACCCCCGACCTCCTGACGGGCACCCAGCAGGCCACCCTCCACTCGGCCATGGCCCGCTCCACCGGCCGCACCGTCCTCGTCGGCGCGGGCACGGCCTCGCTCGCCACCCTGGCCCCCGGCGTCACCACCGCCACGAGCGCCTCCGTGCGGAACCTCGCCCCGTCCTGCGCCGTCCCCGCCGCCACCCGCGCGGGCAGCGTCGACCTCGGCGGCGAGCGCTACCTCACCTCCCCCGGCACCACCGCCGACACCTGCTACCCCTCCGGCGGCCTGCCGACCCTGGTCCGCCTCCCCGGGCCCGGCACCACGGACACGGTCCTCATCGGTTCGCCCGACATCCTGACCAACGACCGTCTCGACCAGCAGGGCAACGCCTCGCTCGCCCTTCAACTCCTCGGCTCCCGGCCCCATCTCGTCTGGTACCTCCCCTCCCTCGCCGACACTTCGGCCACCGACGACACCGCCGGCGACACCCCGGAGAACTTCCTCTCCCTCGTCCCTTCCGGATGGCTGTGGGGCACCCTCCAACTCGCCCTCGCGGCCCTGCTCGCCGCCATCTGGCGCGGCCGCCGCCTCGGCCCCCTGGTGACCGAACGACTCCCGGTCGCCCTCCGCGCCTCCGAAGCCACCGAGGGCCGCGCCCGCCTCTACCGCAAGGCCGACGCCCGCGACCGCGCCGCCACCGTCCTGCGCACCGCGACCCGCACCCGCCTCGCCCCCCTGCTCGGCGTCGCCCGCCAGGACGCCCACGCCCCCGAGCGCCTCCTCCCCGCACTCTCCGCCCGTCTCCCGGGCACCACCGCGGACCCCCGCACCCTCCTCTTCGGCCCGGCTCCCGCCGACGACGCCGCACTCATCCGCCTGGCGGACCAACTCGACGCCCTCGAAAGAGAGGTACGCACCTCATGAGCGCCCCGACCCCCGAGACCGCTACGAACTCGGACAGCGCCCGCGCCTCCCTGGAGGCCCTGCGCACCGAGATCGCGAAGGCCGTGGTCGGCCAGGACCCCGCCGTCACCGGTCTCGTCGTCGCCCTGCTCTGCCGGGGGCACGTCCTCCTCGAAGGCGTCCCCGGAGTCGCCAAGACCCTGCTGGTCCGCTCGCTCGCCGCAGCTCTCGAACTCGACACCAAGCGCGTCCAGTTCACCCCCGACCTGATGCCGAGCGACGTCACCGGCTCCCTGGTCTACGACACCCGCACCGCAGAGTTCTCCTTCCAGCCCGGTCCGGTGTTCACCAACCTGCTGCTCGCCGACGAGATCAACCGCACGCCTCCGAAGACCCAGTCCTCCCTCCTGGAGGCGATGGAGGAGCGTCAGGTCACCGTCGACGGCACCCCCCGCGCCCTGCCCGAGCCGTTCCTGGTCGCAGCGACCCAGAACCCCGTCGAGTACGAGGGCACCTACCCTCTCCCCGAGGCCCAACTGGACCGTTTCCTCCTCAAGCTGACGGTCCCTCTGCCCTCACGCGCGGACGAGATCCAGGTCCTCACCCGTCACGCCGAAGGTTTCGACCCCCGCGACCTGAAGGCCGCCGGCGTCCGCCCCGTCGCGGGCCCCGCCGAGCTCGAAGCTGCCCGAGCCGCCGTCGCCAAGGTCTCGGTCTCCCCCGAGATCGCCGGCTACGTCGTCGATATCTGTCGTGCCACGCGTGAATCCCCCTCGCTCTCGCTCGGGGTCTCCCCCCGAGGCGCCACCGCCCTGCTCTCCACCGCCCGCGCCTGGGCCTGGCTCACCGGCCGGGACTACGTCACCCCGGACGACGTGAAGGCCCTCGCTCTCCCCACCCTGCGCCATCGCATCCACCTGCGGCCCGAGGCCGAGATGGAGGGGGTCACCCCCGACTCCGTCATCAACTCGATCCTCGCCCACGTCCCCGTACCCCGCTGAGAACGGCGCCCCATGGCCCTCACCGGACGAACCGCGCTGCTCGCCGCCCTCGGATCGCTCCCCGTCGGCATCCTCGCCCCCAGCTGGACGGGGATGCTCGCGGTGAACGCGCCCCTCTCGCTAGCAATTCTGTGCGACTACGCCCTGGCGGCGCCAGTACGAAAGCTGCAATTCACCCGAAGCGGTGACACATCCGTTCGACTCGGTGACGCCGCAGACATCCGACTCACCGTCACCAACCCGTCCCGCAGGCCCCTTCGCGCCCAGCTCCGCGACGCCTGGCCGCCCAGCAGCTGGGTACCCGGCACCGAGCACGCCGCGTCCCGCAGCGCACTGAAGGTCCCCGCCGGCGAACGCCGCCGCCTCACCACGACCCTTCACCCCACGCGCCGCGGCGACCGGCACGCCGCACGGATCACCGTCCGCTCGTACGGCCCCCTCGGCCTCGCGGCCCGCCAGGGCAACCACGAGGTCCCCTGGACGGTCCGTGTCCTACCGCCCTTCACCAGCCGCAAGCACCTGCCGTCCCGCCTGGCCCGGCTCCGCGAACTCGACGGCCGCACCAGTGTCCTGATCCGGGGTGAGGGCACGGAGTTCGACAGTCTCCGCGAGTACGTCCCCGGCGACGACACCCGCTCGATCGACTGGCGGGCCACGGCCCGCCAGAACACGGTCGCCGTCCGCACATGGCGCCCCGAACGCGACCGGCACATCCTCATCGTCCTCGACACCGGCCGCACCTCCGCGGGCCGCGTCGGCGACGTCCCCCGCCTCGACGCCTCCATGGACGCGGCCCTGCTCCTCGCCGCGCTCGCCTCCCGCGCCGGCGACCGCGTGGACCTCCTCGCGTACGACCGCCGCCTCCGCACCCAGGTCCAGGGCCGATCCGCCGGCGACGTCCTCCCTGCCGTGGTGAACGCCCTCGCCCCCCTCGAACCCGAGCTGGTGGAGACGGACGCCCGGGGCCTCGCCGCGACCGCCCTCGCCCGCGCGCCACGCCGCTCCCTCATCGTGCTGCTCACGAGCCTCGACGCCGCCCCGATCGAGGAAGGCCTCCTCCCGGTCCTCCCTCAGCTCACCCAGCGCCACACGGTCCTGGTGGCCTCCGTGGCCGATCCCCACATCGCCCGCATGGCGGCGTCACGGGGCACCATCGACGCTGTCTACGAGGCCGCCGCCGCCACCCAGACCCAGTCGCAGCGCTCGCGGACCGCCGACCAGCTCCACCGCCACGGCGTCACGGTCGTCGACGCCTCCCCTGAAACCCTCGCCCCGGCCCTGGCCGACGCCTACCTCGCCCTGAAAGCAGCCGGCCGCCTCTGACCACACCACCGGTACGGCTCCCAGAAAGGGATTCCGGCCCGTAAACGCAGAAAAGCCCCGCACCATAAGGTGCGGGGCTTTCCCACAATGATTGTTCGGCGGTGTCCTACTCTCCCACAGGGTCCCCCCTGCAGTACCATCGGCGCTGAAAGGCTTAGCTTCCGGGTTCGGAATGTAACCGGGCGTTTCCCTAACGCTATGACCACCGAAACTCTATGAAGTTGAACTCA
>NZ_JBFPNH010000030.1:0-108449 GCF_040815545.1 Streptomyces sp. LMG1-1-1.1
GTTCCTGCCAGAGAGTCATCGATCCTCACGTAAAGTGCTGTTGCGAGGGTCTTGAGGTTTGTCGTCACAAACGAACCAACGAGACCCTCGCTTCATGCGCCCGCAGACTTCGGACTTATTCGTCTAGGGGCCATCTTGCCGATCAGGCCGAGACGCCGCCGTCGATGACCAGGTCCGTGCCGACGGCGGAGGCCGCGTCGTCGGAGGCGAGGTACAGGACCGCCGCCGCCACCTCGGCGGCGGACGAGATGCGGCCGAGCGGCGACTGCTCCTTCATGCGGACCTCCCGCTCGGCCTCGGACTCGCCGGGCAGCAGCGACATCGTGGACTCCGAGGCGCCGGGGCTGACCGCGTTGATCCGGACGCCGTCGGCGATGTGGTCCAGGGCGGCGGCCCGGGTGATCGCGGAGACGGCCGCCTTGGAGACCTGGTAGCCGAAGACGCCGGGGATCCGGACGTGCGGGCCCAGGTTGGACGCGATGTTCACGATCGCCCCGCCGCCGTGCGCCCGCATGTGCGCCACCTCGGCCTGGAGGGCGTGCAGCACCCCCGTCACGTTGATGTCGAGCAGCGTCCTCCAGTCCTCCAGCGGGAAGTCCGCGGCGCTGTGCCCGCCTAGGAAGACGCCCGCGTTGTTCACGGCGACGTCGAGGCCGCCGAAGAGCTCGACCGTGCGGCGGACGAGGTCGCGGGTCGACGCGGCGTCGGCCACGTCGGCGGTGACCGCGGCCGCGGTCCCCCCGGCGGCCTCGATGAGGGCGACCGTGCCGTCGAGGGGCCCGGCCGTACGGCCGGCGACGACGACCTTCGCGCCCTCGGCGGCGAAGGCGAGCGCGATGGCCCGGCCGAGCCCGGAACCGGCGCCGGTGACGAGGGCGGTGCGGCCGGTGAAGCGTGCGGACATGAGTGACTCCCCTGTGGATGCGGTTACTTGACGTGGTGCGTGCGAGCGGCGAGGGCGGTGGGGGCGGCCAGGGCCGCGAAGAGGACGGCCGCGGCCGCCGGCGACACCGCGTCGCCGCCGAGGGTGAGCAGGGCGGCGAAGACCACGGTCGGCCCGAGCTCCATCGCCGTGTTCAGGACGCCGCCGGCGAGCCCCGCGCGGTGCGCCGGAACCCCCTCGGTGGCGAGGACCGCGGCGCCCGCGAAGGACAGCGCGCCGCCGGCCGGGAGCAGGAGCAGGCCGGGCAGCAGCCCGTACGCGTACGGCACGGAGGTGTCGAAGCCGGTCGCGGCGAGCAGTCCGAGCCCGGCGCCGGCCGTGCCGAGTCCGGCACCGGTCACCCGCCCGGGGCCGTGGCGCCGGATCAGCGGGCCCGCGAGTCGGCCCGCGCCGAGCAGCGCGGCCGCGAAGGGCGTGAAGGCGGCGGAGGTGAGCAGGGCGGACCAGCCGCGCTGCTGCTGGAGCGCGAGCGAGAGGAGGACGAACACGGTGGCCGTCCCGGCCGCCGTGAGCCCGATCGCCGCGAGGCCCAGGGCGCGGCGCCCGTCGCGCAGGAAGTCCGGCGGCAGCAGGGGGTCGGCGGTCCGCCGCTCGACGGCCGCGAAGGCGGCGAGCAGGACGAGCCCGGCGAGCAGCGGCCCGAGGACCCGGGCGGATCCCCAGGGGTGGGCGTCGGTCAGCACCAGCCCGTAACTGGCGAGCGTGATCCCGGCGGTGGCGAGCAGCGCCCCGGGCAGGTCGAGGGACCGGCCCGCGCCGGGCGGGGTGGCGGGCAGCACGCGCGGGGCGAGGAGAAGGGCGGCGAGGGCGACGGCGACGGGGACCGCGAAGGTGCCGCGCCAGGAGGCGGCGGCCGCGATCACCCCGGAGAGGAGGTTCCCGGCGGTGGCGCCGAGGACGGAGAGGCCGCCCCAGGTGGCCATCGCCCTTCCGTACGCGGCCGGTTCGGGGAAGAGCGCCCGCAGGACCGCCATCGCGGCCGGGGCGACCAGGGCCGCGCCGACGCCCTGTCCGAACCGGGCGGCGAGCAGTGCCTCGTAGCCGGGGGCGAGCGGGGCGGCGGCGGAGGCCGCGCCGAAGAGCAGCAGTCCGGCGGTGAGGGTCCGGCGTCCGCCGAAGCGGTCGGCGAGCCGGCCGCCCAGGAGGAGCAGCCCGGCGAAGGTGAGTCCGTACGCGGCGCTCAGCAGGATCAGTTCGGCGCGGTCGAGCCGGAACTCGGCGCCGATGCGGGGGAGGGGCACGGCGAGGGAGGCGAGGGTGAAGATGAGCGTCATCTGCACGCCGCCGAGGAGCCGGAAGCCGGTGCGGGCGGCCCGGTCGGACGGGCCTCCCCGGGCCGCCCGGTCGGACGGGCCACCCCCGGCCGCCCGGTCGGGCGGGCCTCCCGACGGGCCGCCCCGGGCCGCCCGGTCGGACGGGCCTCCCTGATCGGCCCCGTCGGACGGGCCACCCCGTGCCGCCCGTACCCCTGCCGTCGTCCTCATGTCCGCGCCCCCCGTGTTGAACTTGACCGTACGTTCCAATATGAGCGCCGAAGAAAAGGCGCCCGTGGGGGGCGCCCCGTTCCTCGGTCCAGCAGGCCCGGTGCCTGTTCAGTCCAGCAGGCCCAGTGCCTGTTCCGCCGCGTCCCTGACCCGGCCCGGGTCGCTCGACGCCTTGCCGACCACTCGGATGCCCTGCAGCAGCACGAGCAGCATCCGGGCGAGGGCCCGCGGGTCGCGGTCGGCCGGGAGCTCGCCCCCGGCGCGGGCCCGGGTGAGCGCCGCGTGCAGAAGCGTCTCCATCTGCTCCCAGCTGAGCTCGACCCGGCGGGCGACGACCGTGTCGTGCGGCCCCAGTTCCGCCGCCGAGTTGGTGACGAAACAGCCGTTCAGGCGCTCGTCGTCGGCCGCCGCCTCGGCGGCGAAGCGGCGGACGAGCGCGCGCACGGCCGGCAGGGCCGGACCCGGCGCGGACAACTCCTCGACGATCTGCGGGTCCCGCGTCTCCAGGTACCGGTCCATCGTCCTCAGGTACAGCTGGTGCTTGTTCCCGAAGGTCGCGTAGATGCTCGCGCGGCCGATCCCCAGGTGCTCCACGAGGTCCGACATCGTCGTCGCCTCGTAGCCGCGCGCCCAGAACAGTTCGAGGGCTGCCTGGAGCGCGGCGTCCGGATCGAATTCCCTGGTCCTGGCCACGAGACGACCGTAAGGCTTTCCGGAACGATCGGTCAAGGTTTTCTGGAACGATCGGTCAAGCTAGATCGAGCGGACCGGGTAGACCGCCACCACGACCTCGTCGTCGTCCAGGCAGCGGCCCGTCTCCAGGTCGAAGCGCTGCTTCAGAAGCGGCGAGGCCACGAACGGCCGACCGTCCGCCGAGCCCACGAGCCCCCGAGACAGCACCTGCGCCCCGGTGAACGGATCGCGGTTGTCGATCGCGTACGCCCGCCCCGCCCGGTCGCGGAACACCGCGGCCTGCCGGCCGTCCGGGAGCAGCGCCGCCATGCCCCGGCCCGGGGTCAGCCGGGCCTCCTCGCAGACCGCCATCCAGGCGTCGGGAGAGGGGGAGAGTTCGAGCATCGTCGTGGCGACCGCGGAGTGTTCGGTGAGAGTCGTCATCAGGAGGAAGCCCCTTCCAGCGTGGTGATCGTCGGTCCGAGCGTCAGGATCGTGAGGTCCGGCTTGATCTGGTCGCGCTCCGGCACGAACCGGACCGAGGGGTCCGGGGCGTCCGGGGCGTTCACGAAGGAGACGAAGCGCCGCAGCCGGTCCGGGTCGTCCAGGGTCTGCGCCCACTCGTCCTGGTAGTCCTCGACGTGCGCCGCCATCAGCGCCTCCAGCTCGTCGCAGAGGCCGAGCGAGTCGTGCACCACCACGTCCTTGAGGTGGTCGAGCCCGCCCTCCAGGCGCTCCAGCCAGGTCGACGTCCGCTCAAGGCGGTCCGCCGTCCGGATGTAGAACATCAGGAAACGGTCGATGAGCCGGACCAGTTCGGCGTCCGACAGGTCCTGGGCGAGCAGGTCCGCGTGGCGCGGGGTCGCACCGCCGTTCCCGCCGACGTACAGGTTCCAGCCGTTCGCCGTCGCGATGACGCCGAAGTCCTTCGACTGGGCCTCCGCGCACTCGCGGGCGCAGCCGGAGACCGCCGACTTGAGCTTGTGCGGGGCGCGCAGGCCCCGGTAGCGCAGCTCCAGCTGGATCGCCGTCTTCACCGAGTCCTGGACGCCGTAGCGGCACCAGGTCTGCCCGACGCAGGACTTCACCGTGCGCAGCGACTTGCCGTACGCGTGCCCCGACTCGAAGCCCGCGTCCACGAGGCGCGTCCAGATCGACGGGAGCTGGTCCACCCGCGCGCCGAAGAGGTCGATCCGCTGGCCGCCGGTGATCTTCGTGTAGAGCCCGAAGTCCCGTGCCACCTCGCCGATCACGATCAGCTTCTCCGGGGTGATCTCACCGCCGGGGATGCGCGGCACGACCGAGTACGAGCCGTTGCGCTGCAAGTTCGCGAGGAAGTGGTCGTTGGTGTCCTGGAGGGAGGCCTGCTCGCCGTCCAGGATGTAGCCGCCGATGCCGAGCGTGGGGGCGAGGGAGGCCAGGATCGAGCCGACGGTCGGCTTGCAGACCTCGCAGCCCTCCCCGCCCTTCGCCTCGTCCCGTCCGTGCGAGTCGAGCAGCGCCGCGAAGGACGTCACGCGCAGGGTGCGGGCGATCTCGTACAGCTCGCTGCGGGTGTACGAGAAGCAGCCGCAGAGCCCCTTGTCCTCGGCCGTCGGCAGCAGCTTCTCGATCACCTTCACGCAACTGCCGCAGCCCGTACCGGCCTTGGTGCACTTCTTCACCTCGGGCAGCGAGGAGCACTGGCCGATCGCGTGCTTCGTGACGTTGTGGCAGGAGCAGATCACCGCGTCGTCCGGCAGCGCCGACGGGCCGAGCGCCACCGGCGCGCCCGCGCCCGCCGGGAGCACCAGCTGCTCGGGGGAGACGGGCGGCACCGTGCCCGTGAGCGGCCGGAGCAGCCCGTACTGCTCGGCGTCGCCGACCAGGACACCGCCGAGCAGCACGCCCTCGCCGGAGATCACCAGCTTCTTGTAGACGCCCGAGCGGGAGTCCGAGTAGACGACGTCGAGGCAGCCCTCGGCCGTGCCGTGCGCGTCGCCGAACGAGGCCACGTCCACCCCGAGCAGCTTCAGCTTCGTCGACATGTCGGCGCCGGTGAAGCCGTCCACCGTCTCGTCGGCGATCGCCGAGGCCGCCGTCTGCGCCATCTCGTAACCCGGCGCCACCAGGCCGTACACCCGGCCGTCCGAGGCGAGGGCGCACTCGCCGATCGCGAAGACCGCCGGGTCGGACGTGCGGCACAGCTCGTCGACCGCGATGCCGCCGCGCTCGCCGACCGTGAGGCCGCAGTCGCGGGCCAGCTGGTCGCGGGGCCGGACGCCCGCCGAGAACACCACCATGTCCGCGGCCAGTTCGGAGCCGTCCGAGAGCTTCATCCCGGTCACGGTGCCGTCGGCCGTCACGACCTCCTGCGTGCCCGTCCCCGTGTGCACGGTCAGGCCCATCTTCTCGATGGTGCGGAGCAGGGCCGCGCCGCCGCCCTCGTCGACCTGCACCGGCATCAGCCGCGGCGCGAACTCCACGACGTGCGTGTCGAGTCCGAGGCCCTTCAGCGCGCCCGCCGCCTCCAGGCCGAGCAGACCGCCGCCGACGACCGCGCCGGTCGTCGCCGTCTTCGCGTACTCCTCGATCGCGAGCAGGTCCTCGATCGTGCGGTAGACGAAGCAGCCGCGGGCGTCCTTGCCGGGGACCGGGGGGACGAAGGGGTACGAGCCGGTGGCCAGCACCAGCGAGTCGTACGCGAAGACCTGCCCGGAGCGGGCGGTGACCGTACGGGCCTCCCGGTCCACCGACTCGGCCGGGTCGCCCACGTACAGCTCGATGCCGTGCTTCTCCATGAAGCCGGCCTCGACCATCGACAGGTCGTCGGCCGTCCTGCCCGAGAAGTACGAGGTCAGCTGCACGCGGTCGTACGCGGGACGCGGCTCCTCGCAGAGGACCACGATCCGGGCCCGCTCGGTGACGCCACGGTCGGCGAGGGCCTCCAGGAACCGCTGGCCGACCATTCCGTGGCCGACCAGGACGATCGTCGGGGTGTGCGCGGTCATGTCAGCGCTCATGTCAGGAGCCTCCGTCGTGGGTGAGCAGGTGGAGCAGGGGGGCGTCGGGAAGGGCTTCGTCGCCCTCCCACGCCTGGGCGAGCGAGCCGACCGCGGCCAGATCGCCGAGGAGGACGCCCCCGACGAGCCGGTCACCGCGGACGACGACCTTGCGGTAGGCGCTGCGCGTAGCGTCGGTCAGCTGGACGACGTCGTCGCCCGGCCGGGCCGTGGCCTCGCCGAACGCGGCGAGGTCGAGCGGCTGAGCACCGCCGAGGGTGAGACGGGTCAGGGCGCGGGTGCCGGTGTAGCGGGCGCCCGAGGGCTCGGCCGTGAGCAGGTCGGCCAGCACGTCGGCCTGTTCGATCGCCGGGCCGGCGAGGCCGTAGCTCCGGCCCATGTGCTCCGCGCAGTCCCCGATCGCGTGGATGTACGGATCGGACGTGCGGAGCTCGTCGTCGACGACGACGCCGGTGGCGACGTCGAGTCCCGCGTCGCGGGCGAGGGCGACGCGGGGCCGCACCCCGCAGGCGAGGACGACGACCTGGGCGTCGAGGACGAAGCCGTCGGCGAGCTCGACGGCCGTGACGGCCCCGTCGCGCTGCCGCAGGCCGCTCACACGGCACTCGGTGTGCACCTCGACGCCGAGGGACTCGACGTGTTCGCGGAGCAGGGCCGAGGCGTGGGCGTCGAGTTGGCGCTCCATCAGGCGCTCGCCCTGCTGGGTCAGGACCACCTCCGCGCCGAGCGCGGCGAGGGCGCGGGCCGCCGAGACGCCGAGGAGGCCGCCGCCGATGACCACCGCCCGCACCCCCGGCCGGACGACGGAGCGCAGCTCCAGGCAGTCGTCGAGGGTACGGAACGGGTGGACGCCCTCCGGCAGGGCCGCCCCGCGCAGGCCGCGCAGCGGCGGCAGCACCGGGTTGGAGCCGATGGCGAGGACCAGCCGGTCGTAGCCGACGAGGGAGCCGTCCGCGCACTCCACCGTCCGGGCCACCCGGTCGATCCGTACCGCCCGCACCCCGAGCCGGGCCGGCTCGCGGGCGTCGGGCAGGGCGATGACCTCGGGGGCGTACCGCCCGGCGAGGACATCGGCGAGCAGCACCCTGTTGTACGGTGCGTGCGGCTCCTCGCCGAGGAGGGTGACGGGCAGGCGCTGGGCGAGCCGGGCGCCCGCCGTTCCGCCCCCGACCACCACGATCCGTGTACTCATACCGGAAGGGTGCGCGGCCGGTGTTACCCGGCGGGATCCCGACTGTTTCCCGTACGGAACGCTGATCTCCGCCCCCGCGCCGGTGCGCTGTGAGGGCCCCGGAGGATTAACCGGCGTTCAGCCTCGACTCAAGCCGGCCTTAAGGATCGGGGGGAGCGGACCGAGCCGCGGGTTCCCGTATACGGGCGCACCTAGGGTGCCGGATGTGACCACCGAGGCCAGCCCCCATCCCCTCTACGTGCCCCTCCGCGCCGAGCCGTCCCCCGCACCGGTGGCCGCCCCGGGACCGGAGCCGATCCGGGTGCCGACACCCGCCCCGGCCGCACGCCCCGCCCCCGCTCCCGCCGCGCGCCCCGCCCCCGGTCCGGCGCCGCGGCTCGCCCCCGAGCGGCTGCGGACCGGGATCGTCGGCGGGGCGGGGGCCCTCGGCCTGCTGTGGGGAGTCCAGGCCCGGCCGTCCGCCCGGCTCGACGCGTTCTTCGCGACCGGCGCCCACCTCACCGGTCTCCTCGCCGGCTACGGCGTCCTCGTCCTCCTCCTGCTCATGGCCCGGGTCCCGGCCGTCGAGCACGGCGTCGGCGCCGACCGCCTCGCCCGCTGGCACGCGCTCGGCGGCCGGTACGTCCTCGGCCTGATCGGCGCCCACGCGCTCCTCGCGCTCTGCGGATACGCCGTGCACACCCGTACCGACCTCGTCACCGCCACCGGAGACCTCCTCTCCTACGGGGCCCTCGCCGCCGCCACCGCGGGCACCGCCCTGTTCGTCGCCGTCGGCGTCACCTCCGCCCGGGCCGTACGGAGCAGGGTCGGGCACGAGACCTGGCGGGCGATCCACCTGGGCGCCCTCCTCGCCGCCGCCCTCGGCTTCGTCCACCAGCTCGCCGGACCCGACCTCGCCGGCGGCCTCCTCACCCGCTGGCTGTGGTCGATGGCCCACGCCACCGTCGCCGTGCTCCTCCTCTGGTACCGGCTCGTCGTCCCCGTACGGGCCGCGCTCCGCCACGAACTGCGGGTCGTCGAGGTCCGCGACGAGGGACCCGGAGTCGTCTCCGTCCTCGTCCGGGGCAGGGGAGTGGCCCGGTTGTGCGCCGAACCCGGCCAGTTCTTCCGCTGGCGCTTCCTGCGGCGCGGCCTCTGGGCGACGGCCCTCCCCTTCTCCCTGTCCGCCCCCGTCCGGGACGACACCCTGCGCATCACCGTCAAGGCGCTCGGCGACCACACCCGCCGCATCCGCCGGCTCCGCCCCGGCACCCGCGTCCTCGCCGCCGGCCCGTTCGGCGCGCTCACCGCCCACCGCCGCACCCGCCGCAAGGTCCTGCTGCTCGCCGGCGGCGTCGGCATCACCCCGCTGCGCGCCCTCTTCGAGACGCTCCCCGGCGGGCCCGGCGACGTCACTCTCCTCTACCGCGCCTCCGACGAGGCCGGCCTCGTCCTGCGGGCCGAGCTGGAGGCCATCGCCCGCGGACGGCAGGCGGCCCTGCACTTCCTGCTAGGCCCCTCGGACGGCGCCTTCGACCCCCTCGCGCCCCGCGCGCTGCGCGACCTCGTACCCGAGCTCGCCGCCCACGACGTGTACCTGTGCGGCCCGCCCGGGATGGCCAGGGCCGCGACCGACTCCCTGATCCGGGCCGGCGTACCGGCCTCCCGCATCCACAGCGAGGACTTCGACCATGGCTAGACACAGCGCGCCGCGCCCCTCCGCCGAGCTCGCGCGCCGCCGGCTCGCCGCGGCCCTCCTGGGCGCCGGAGCACTCGCCGCGACCCTGCTCACGGCGGTCGTCACGCCGGCCGCGCCGCCGGCCCCCGACCGGGAGCCGGGCACGGCAACCTCAGAGCTAGCTCAACGATGAGGTGATCCATGGACGGGGCAACGATCTGCTCCGTAGGGTCACGCCCATGCCCGAGATATCGCTGACCGCCCTTGTCCTGCTCTGCCTCGCCGCGCTCGTGGCGGGCTGGATCGACGCCGTGGTGGGCGGCGGCGGGCTGCTCCAGCTGCCGGCCCTGCTGCTCGGCCTTCCGCACGTCCCGGCCGCGCACATCCTCGGCACCAACAAGGCCGTCTCGATCGTCGGCACCACCGGGGCCGCCGTCACCTACCTCCGCAAGGCGCCCGTCCAGGTGGGGACGGCGGTGCGGATCGGACTCGCGGCGCTGGTCGGCTCCATGTGCGGCGCGTTCTTCGCGGCCGGCATCAGCAGCGAGGTCCTGCGCCCGGTGATCATGGTGGTGCTGCTCGCGGTCGCGGCGTTCGTGATGCTGCGGCCGTCCTTCGGCGTGAAGCCCGACGGGGAGGACCGGGTGCCGCTGACCCGGGCCAGGATCGTCACCGCGATCGTGGTCGTAGGCGGCGGCATCGGCTTCTACGACGGCCTGTTCGGCCCCGGCACCGGCACCTTCCTCGTCCTCGCGCTCACCGCCGTGCTCCACCTGGACCTGGTGACGGCCTCCGCCAATGCCAAGATCGTCAACGTCTGCACCAACGCGGGCGCGCTCGCCATGTTCGCCTACCAGGGCACGGTGTACTGGCAGCTCGCCGCCGTCATGGCGGTCTTCAACCTGGCGGGCGGCATGCTCGGGGCCCGGATGGCGCTGAGCAAGGGCGCCGAGTTCGTCCGCGGCGTGCTGATCGTCGTGGTCTTCTCGCTGGTCGCGAAGCTCGCCTTCGACCAGTGGGCGTGACCCGGCCCGTCCGGTGGCCCGCTACCTGACGCCGATGAGGTGGCCGAAGGCGACGACGTTGCCCTGGTAGCCGTTCTTCCTGGAGAAGCCGCCCCCGCAGGTGATCACCCGGATCTCGGCCCGGTCGGCCTCGTCGTACACCTTCCGGTCCGGGAAGTCCTCGTTGCCGTACACCTCGACCGCGTCGACCGTGAAGACGGCGGTACGCCCGTCCTGCCGGTCCACCTCGATCCGGTGCCCCTTCTTCAGCGCGCCCAGCGTGTAGAACACGGCGGGACCGTCGGCGTTGTCGACGTGGCCCGCGACGATCGCCGTGCCCTTCGCCCCGGGCGGGGTGCCGTCCCCGTACCAGCCGGCCATGTTCCGGTTCCCGGCCGGCGGCACGTCGAGCGCGCCGTTCGCACCGAGGCCCAGCCGCATCATCGGGGTGTCCACGTCGGTCTCCGGGATCCGCAGCCGGACCGGTGCCGACGGCGGCAGCGGATCGGCGGCCGCGTCCGTGTGCACGCTCGGCCCGGCGGCGAAGGCCTGGGCGGCGGACGGCACGGGCGGGGTGACGACCTCCGAGCCGTTCTGGACGAGCCAGAGGCCGACGCAGGCGGCGACGGCTATGCCCCAGCCCTTGCTCCTGTTGCTCACCTGGGTTCCCTCGGTCGGTTCACGGATGTGGCCCTGCCCCCGCCGTACCGTCTCCGGCACGCGGCGGGGGCAGGACAGGCGGTCGTCTCAGTGCCCCTGCGCGCCGCTCGCCCGGCGACGCAGGAGCCAGACACCGCCGACGGCAGCCGCGGCCAGCACCGCCGCGCCCGCCGTGATCTGGGCGGTGTCGGGGCCCACACTGCCCCCGACACCGGTCTGTACGTGCCCGCTCGGACTCCGGTGCTTCACGTTCATCTCGCCCCGGGCGGTCCTGCCGTTGTCGCAGGCCACGCTGATCCAGTGCGTACCGGGCTGGGCGTGCTCCGGCACGTGGAACTGCCCGACCACGACCTCCTTGTGCGTGCTCGGATTCAGCTGGAACTCACCCGCGCCCAGCGAGTTCGCGTCCCCGACCCCGTGCCCGTTCTTGCCGCAGGCGACGGTGTTGACGGTGACGGTGGTGCCGGGCGACGCGGACGACGGGAAGATCTCCAGCGACTCGGAGTTCTCGTTGTTCGCGTACGCCCCCGGGGCGGCGAACGCCCCGAGCGCGACGACCGTCAGCGCGGTACCGGTGAACAGGCGGGCAGTGGTGCGCATGGGGATCCTCCGGGGCGCGCGAGCGGTCATGCCGGGCGGTCCTCCCGGGAGGGACACCCGGAATCGACCTTCTGAGACCGAGATAAAGGCCGCGCCACGCCCCGCGCCTGCTGATGGTGCATCAGGATTGCGCCGTCCGATACGGAGTGTCGACTGGATTCCCGTCGTTTGCGCAGGTCAGAGTGGGTTAATGGGCGTCGTCGGACACTCCGTGCCGAACGGGTGACGCGGGGTGCGGCGGGCCTCCGAGCGCCTCCCCCTCCACCGACTCGTAGGCCGCGTGCACCCGCTTCATCAGGTCCTCGTCCACGGCGAAGGCGATCCCGTCGATCGCGGTGACGGCGGCGATCGTCCTGGAGTTGGTCACGAAGGCGGCGCGGTAGCCGGGGAGGTCCGTGAGGGCCACCGGGCGGCGGACCGACTCCAGGCGGGGTTCGAGGAGGGTCATCGTGATGCCCTCCAGGCACGGCGCCGAGGGCCACACCACCGAAGTCCCGTCCCAGAAGGCGATGTTGGTCACGGCTCCTTCGGCGATGTCGCCGTAGGAGTTCGTCAGGAGGGCCGAGTCGTATCCGGCCCGGCGGGCCGCCCTGCCGTGGTAGTCCTGGCCGAAGCCGCCGAGGTGCTTGACGTGCGGCGCGGGGCGCCAGTAGTCGACGCTCATGAGGCGCTCCGGGGCGCCGAGGCCGTCGGGGGCCGGTTCGCGGACGGTCACCACGATGCGGGGGCCGTCGTAGACGTACACCCGCGCCGAGGCGTCCCGCCGCCCCGAGGCCGCCACGGCTCCGGCGAGCAGGGCCCGGACCCGGTCGTGGTCCAGGGGCGCGCCGAAGAGCTCGCGGGTCGACCGGTCGAGCCGCTCCAGGTGCAGGCCGAGGCCCTTCACGAGCCCGTCGCGCACCTGCATCGCCGTGAAGTGGCCGTAGGCGCTCATGAGGGTGGCGAGGAGGCCCGGGTCGGCCGCCGGGACGCCGTCGATCTCGATGTACGCGGGAGGTGTGGTCATGCCCTCACCGTACGGGCCGGGAAACGGCCCTCGGGAGGTCGCGGGAGCGGCCCCGGGGCCGCGGGAGCGGGCCCCCGGGCGGCGCGGGAGCGGTCCTCGGGGCGGCGCGGGAGCGGTCCTCGGGGCGGCGCCGGGGCGGGTTCCCGGAAGACCCTCGGGGCGACGCTTGACCTCAACCATGCTTGAGGTACCACGATCATCCGCATGGACCTCACGAACTCCACCTCGCCCGCCGCCCCTTCGGCCCCCCTGCACCTCGCCCTGATCGTCGCGAGCGACCGCGAAGGCCGCTTCGGTCCGGTCGTCGCCGACTGGTTCCGCTCCCGGATCGCCGAACGCGAGGACTTCGCCGTCACCGTCGTCGACCTCGCCGAGGTCGACCTCCCGACCTCCCTCTCCCACGACCCGTCGCCGGCCGTCCGGGCCGAACTCGCCAAGATCTCCCCGGTCCTGGCCGACGCCGACGCCTTCGTCGTCCTCACCCCCGAGTACAACCACTCCTTCCCCGCGTCCCTCAAGAACCTCATCGACCGGCACTACACCGAGTGGCAGGCCAAGCCCGTCGGCTTCGTCTCCTACGGCGGCATCTCCGGCGGCCTGCGCGCCGTCGAGCAACTCCGGCAGGTCTTCGCCGAGATGCACGCCGTCACCGTCCGCGACACCGTCTCCTTCCACCACGCCCACGGGCAGTTCGACGAGAACGGCCGCCACAAGGACCCGGCCGCCGCCGAGGGCGCGGCCAAGGTGCTCCTCGACCAGCTCGGCTGGTGGGGACGCGCCCTGAAGGACGCCAAGTCCGTCCGCCCGTACGGCTCCTGAGGGCCGCGCCCCGCCACGGAGCCCGGCGGGCCCTCCAGGACACCAGGCCCTTCGGCGGCGCCCTCGCCGACGGCGTCGCGTACGGGGCGCCCGGCGAGGTGCCGCGGGAGCGGATCTCCGGGCCGCGCGGGCCGCGCACGCCGGCCGGCTCGTGCGCACCCCGCCCGGGGCGGCGAATCCGTCCGCGGCGAGGCCGGGGGCCTCGGCGGCGGCGGTGGACGGCCGCCGCGGGGGACGCCCCGCGGCGTGTGCCGCGTACGCCCGGCTGCACGCGGCACAGTTCGCCCCTACGGTGGAAGCGTGATCGTCACCGTCCGCACCACCACCGACGCGCGCGACAAGGCCGACGCCCTGGCGCGCGGCGCCGTCGAGGCCCGGCTCGCCGCCTGCGCGCAGATCTCGGGGCCCGTCACCTCCGTCTACCACTGGCAGGGCGCGATCGAGACCACCGAGGAGTGGGAGGTCGTCCTCAAGACCACCGAGGCCCGCTACCCGGCCCTGGAGGCGCACCTCATCGCCGCGCACGACTACGAGACGCCCGAGATCGTCGCCACCCGGGTGACCCGGGTCAGCGAGGACTACGCCCGCTGGGTCGAGCGGGAGACCGCGGCGGCCCCGTCGGTCGAAGGCCTCGTGCCGACCAACGACGAGCGGCCGTTCTTCGTCTACGGGACGCTGCGCCCGGGCGCGTACAACCACGACCGGTTCCTCGCCGGCCGGATCGGCACCGAGGCGGACGCCGTGCTGCACGGGGCGGTCCTGCACGACGGGCCCGGCTACCCGTACGTCGTCCCGGCGGAAGGGGGACAGGTGGTCGGCACCCTGCTCACCCCCGCGCCCGGCGCCTACGGCGAGCTGTTCGGCCTGCTCGACCGCCTGGAGCTGCCCGTCGGGTACGAGCGGGTGGCCATGGACGTCCTACGGGTACGGGACGCGGCGCGGGTGTCCGCCTGGGTGTTCCTCGCGGCCCCCGACGCGCCCCTCGGCCCGGTCATCGAGAGCGGCGACTGGTTCAGCAAGCCGTAGGGACGTGTCCGAGGCGGCGACCGGTTCGGCAAGACGTGGCGGCGTGCCGGGGGCGGCGACCGGTTCGGCGAGACGTGGCGACGTGCCCGGGGCGGCGACCGGTTCAGCCGGCCGGGGCGTCCCCGGGGCCGGCCGGCTCCAGACGGACCGCGCACACCTTGAACTCGGGCATCCGGGAGACCGGGTCGAGCGCCGGGTTCACCAGGGTGTTCGCGCGCCCCTCCCCGTACCAGTGGAACGGCATGAAGACGGTGTCCGGCCGGATGGACGAGGTGATCCGGGCGGGCGCGACGGCCCGGCCGCGCCGCGAGACCACCGCGAGCCGCTCGCCCTCGGCGACCCCGAGCCGCTCGGCGAGCCGCGGGTGGAGCTCCACGAAGGGGCCGGGCGCCGCCGCGTTCAGCTCGTCGACCCGCCGGGTCTGCGCCCCCGACTGGTACTGGGACACGACCCGCCCGGTGGTCAGGACGACCGGGTAGTCGGCGTCCGTCTCCTCGGCCGCCGCCCGGTGCACGACCGGCACGAACCGGGCCCGCCCGTCGGGCGTCGCGAACCGGTCGAGGAACAGCCGGGGCGTGCCCGCGTGCCCGGGGCCGGGGCAGGGCCAGAACACGCCCTGCTCCTCCTCGATGCGGCGGTAGCTGATGCCCGCGTAGTCGGCGGGCCCGCCCGCCGAGGCGCGGCGCAGCTCGTCGAAGACCTCCTCCGGGTCCACCGGGAAGCCCTTCTCCCAGCCGAGCAGCCCGGCCAGCGCGTGCAGGACCTCCAGGTCGCTGCGCACACCCGCCGGCGCGGTCAGCGCGCGGCGGCGCAGCAGCACCCGGCCCTCCAGGTTCGTCATGGTGCCGGTCTCCTCCGCCCACTGCGTCACGGGCAGGACGACGTCGGCGAGTGCGGCGGTCTCGGAGAGCACCACGTCCGCGACGGCGAGGAAGTCCAGCGACCGCAGCCGCCCCTCGACGTGCGCGGCGTGCGGCGCGGACACCACCGGGTTGGAGCCCATGAGCAGCAGCGCCTTCACGTCGCCGCCGAGCGCGTCGAGGAGCTCGTACGCGCTCCGCCCGGGCCCCGGCAGCGACTCCGGCGGCACGCCCCAGACGCCGGCGACGTGCGCGCGGGCGGCCGGGTCGTCGAGCTTGCGGTAGCCGGGCAGCTGGTCGGCCTTCTGGCCGTGCTCGCGGCCGCCCTGGCCGTTGCCCTGGCCGGTGAGGCAGCCGTAACCGCTCAGCGGCCGGCCCGCCTTGCCGGTGGCCAGGCAGAGGTTGATCCAGGCGCCCACGGTGTCGGTGCCCTTGGACTGCTGCTCGGGGCCGCGCGCGGTCAGCACCATGCCGGTCCCGGCGTCGCAGAACATCGCGACCGCCTCCCGCAGCTGCGGCACGGACACCCCGGTGATCCGCTCGACCTGCTCGGGCCAGTGCGACATGGCCCCGGCGCGGGCCGCCGCCCAGCCGTCGGTGCGCTCTCCGACGAACTCCTCGTCGACCCGGCCCTCGGCCACCACGAGGTGGAGCATGCCGAGGGCGAGCGCGAGGTCCGTGCCGGGGCGCGGCGCCAGGTGCAGGTCGGCCTGCTCGGCGGTGCGGGTGCGGCGCGGGTCGACGACGATCAGCTTGCCGCCGTTCTCCCTCAGCTCGGTGAGGTAGCGCAGCGCGGGCGGCATCGTCTCGGCGAGGTTGGAGCCGACGAGGATCACACAGCCCGTCTTCGGGATGTCCTCCAGGGGGAAGGGGAGCCCCCGGTCGAGGCCGAAGGCCCGCTGGTGCGCGGCGGCCGCCGACGACATGCAGAAGCGGCCGTTGTAGTCGATCTGCGAGGTGCCGAGGACGAGCCGGGCGAACTTGCCCAGCGTGTACGCCTTCTCGTTGGTGAGGCCGCCGCCGCCGAAGACCCCCACGGCGTCGGGGCCGTGGTCGGCGCGGGTCCTGGACAGCCCCTCGGCGACGGCGGAGAGGGCCTCCTCCCAGGTCGCGGGCCGCAGGGCCCCCGAGTCAGGGCATCGGACCAGGGGCTCGGTGAGCCTGACCCGGGAGGAGAGTACGGAGGGGGCGGTGCGGCCCTTGCCGCACAGCGCGCCCCGGTTGACGGGGAAGTCGGTCCGCTCGACCACCTCGGCGGGCAGCTCCGGGGCGCCGGTGGGGCGGAGCGACATGCCGCACTGCAGGGCGCAGTAGGGGCAGTGGGTGGGAACCGCGGTGGCGTCGGACATGCGGCCAGCATGCGTCCGCGGTGTTACGCCGGGCCGCGCCGCGTATTACGGGCGCGGGGCTCTCCGCTCAGCTCACGGCAGGTCGCGAGGTGAGGAGAGGGCCTCGGTGACACCGTCCTCCCGCGGCCCGAGGAAGTGCGGGTCCGGGCGCAGGCCGGCGTCGAGCGCCGCCTTGCCCGCCGCGAACAGCTCCCGCGTGGTGCCGTAGTACCAGGTGCGGTCGTGGGGCTCGGCGACCCCCACGCCGTACGCGTCCAGGCCCGCCCGGCCGCACAGCGCGACGGCCCGCTTGATGTGGAAGTCCTGCGTCACGAGCACCGCCCGGTCCACGCCGAACACCTTCCGGGCCCGCACGCACGAGTCCCAGGTGTCGAAGCCCGCGTAGTCGCTCACGATCCGGCCGTCCGGCACCCCGCGCGCGGTGAGGTACGCCCGCATCGCGCTCGGCTCGTCGTACGCGGTCCTGCTGTTGTCACCGGTGACCAGCAGCACCCGCACCTTGCCCGTCCGGTACAGCTCGGCGGCCGTGTCGAGCCGGTGCGCGAGGTACGGCGTGGGCCGCCCGTTCCACAGCCCGGCGCCGAACACGACGGCGACGTCCCGGGCCGGCACGTCGGCGGTCGTACGCAGCTTCCCGGCGGCGGCGGTGTGCATCCAGGTGACGGGGGCGAGCGCGAGCACCGCTCCCAGCATCACGGCCTGGACGGTACGGCGGCGGGCCCGGGTCGTGCGGGGGATCAGCCGGGTGAGCCGTGCCGGCATGCGGGAACCTCCGTGGGGTGCGGATCGGTGAGGGACTGTCACCCCGTCCGACGCGCCTCGGCGGTGTTCGGTTCGCCGGCGGCCCGGGGTGTTCCGTACAACACACCGGCCAGGAGCAGGCCGAGCAGCATCCCGCAGAGCTGGGCGGCGGCGAAGGCGGGCACGGACGCGGGGGCGATGCCGGTGAAGGAGTCGGAGAACGCGCGGCCGACCGTGGCCGCCGGGTTGGCGAACGACCCGGACGAGGTGAACCAGATCGCCGCCCCGATGTACCCCGCGACGGCGATCGGGGCGAGGCCGGGACGGCCGATGCGGCGCAGCCCCTGCACGACGAGGACGAGGCCCGCGGTGGCGACGGCCTCCCCGAGGAGCAGGTGCGGCGCCGACCGCGGCTCGCTCGCCCAGCCGCCCGGCGCCCGCCCGAACATGGCCTCGGCGAGCAGCGCGCCCGCGACGGCCCCGGTGAGCTGGGCGGCGATGTAGGCGAGGGCCTCGCGCCCGCCCCGCTCGTGGCGCCGCGACCACCACTCCGAGAGCGTCACGACCGGATTGAAGTGCGCCCCGGACAGCGGGCCGATCAGCGCGATCAGCAGGCCGAGGCCGACGGCGGACGCGGCGGCGTTGGCCAGCAGCCGGACGCCGATGTCCTGGCTCAGGGTGTCGGCGCGGATGCCGGAGCCGACGATCACGGCGACGAGGGCGGCGGTGCCGATGAACTCGGCGGCGGCGCGCCGGGGGAGTGTGGGCGAGGACATTCTCATAGTGGAAAAGATATTCCGTGATTCGGAACGAAAAAAGAGGGGAGGGGAAGGTGTGCGGGCCCGTACCATCCGCCCATGATCACCAACGACGTCCTCGGGGACGCGGTCCGCAACAACGCCGAGTGGTGCCAGGCCATGTGCCACGCCCACGGCCTCACCGGCACCTTCGCCCCCCGCGCCTGGACCAGCGGCCGCCGCACCCCGCTCTACTACCCCGACGCGGTCACCCTGACCGACGACGCCGGGGTCGAGGACGTCCTCCCCGGCATCGACCGCACCACCCCCGGAGCCTCCGTCAAGGACAGCTTCGCCCGCCTCGACCTCGCCGCCGAAGGCTTCCGCCTCCTCTTCGAGGCCCAGTGGATCCACCGGCCCGCCGGCCCCTCCGACCTCCCGCCCACGGCCGGCCGCCGCCGCGTCGGCACCCCGGAGGAACTCGCCGCCTGGGCCCTGGCCTGGAGCGACGGCGACGCCGACGAGGCGGCGCTCTTCCGCCCCGCACTCCTCGACGACCCGGCCACCGTCGTCGTCGGCGGGTACGCGGCCGACGGCCGGATCCTCGGCGGCGCCGTCCTCAGCGTCGGCGACCGCGTCACCGGCGTGTCCAACCTCTTCACCACCGGCGACACCGACCCGTCCTACGCCTGGTCCGCCGCCCTCGCCGCCGCCCCCGCCGACCGCCCCGTCGTCGGCTACGAGTCCGGCGACGACCTCACCGCCGCCCTCGCGGCCGGCTTCACCGCGACCGGACCCCTCCGCGTCTGGCTGGACGCGTAGCGAGGGTCTCGTCGATCACGGCGGGCTCCGGCGGGGGCGTCACGGCGGGCTCCCGCGGGGCGTCACGCCGCGGCGGGCGCGAACCGGTGAAGCTCGTCGTTCCCCGGCTGGACGACGCCGTAGCTGTTCTCCGGCACCTCGTTCCACGCTCCGGGCAGGTCGCCGAGGGGCTCGGAGACGATGAGCCGGGTGTCCCCGGACACGTGCTGCAGGAAGCCGAGGTCCGGATGGAGCCGGCGCAGGGCGTCCACCCGGCTGCTGTAGAACAGCGAACGGGACGCACGCGCACTGGAGTAGCGGAAGGCCCAGACACGGTCGCCGTCGGTGAGGGCGAGCGTCATCTGGAGCGGGTGCTCCACCCCGTGCTCACGACCGACCCGCTCCACGACGCCCGCCATCGCGGCGACGGCGGCGGGCGGGTCCTGGTCGAGCCCGAACGTGAGGGCCAGGTAGAACATCACCTCGGAGTCCGTGGTCCCCTCGATGTCGGCGTACAGCCCGGGGTCGACGAGCAGCGCGAGGTCACGGCGTATGAGGCGGAACCCGTCGATGGCGCCGTTGTGCATGAACATCCAGCGGCCGTGCCGGAACGGGTGGCAGTTCGACTGCTGCACCGCCGTCCCGGTCGACGCCCGGATGTGGGCGAAGAACAGCGGGGACCGGACGTGGTCCGCCAGCTCCCGCAGGTTGCGGTTGTTCCAGGCGGGGCCGACGTCCCTCAGCAGCGCGGGCGTCTCGTTGTGCGCCGAGTACCAGCCGACGCCGAACCCGTCGCCGTTGGTGGTCTCCACACCGAGTTTGGAGTGCAGGCTCTGGTCGATCAGGGAGTGCGCCGGCTTGTACAGGATGGTGTCGAGCAGCACGGGCGTGCCCCAGTACGCGAGCCACCGGCACATACGCGATCACCTGGGTCCCTGCCGGATCCGCGGGCACTGTCGCGCCCCGTCCGGCCCTCCCATTCTCGGCGCCCTCCCCGCCGGGTGCCACACCGGAGCGCCCGTGCGGCCCGGCAGGCCCGGCCCGGCGCGCGTGAGGGGGGCGGCAAGGACACGTCACGCGCCCGAAACGGCGAGGCAACGCGCCCCCGTCAGGATCGGCGCATGACGGAGCCGGACAGCGCGTTCGCCGACGCCGCCGGACTGCTCGGCACGATCGCCGGACAGCTCGCGGCGCAATTGGCCGAGGTGCGTCCGTACGACCGCCGGCAGCGGAAACACGAGCAGGACGAGCAGCACCGGTCCCACGAGAGCACGACGAGGAGGCACGCCCGCCCATGAACGCCCCCACCCTCGCCGGACAGAGCCGCACCGCGCCCGCCCCGGCCGCACCCGCCCCCACCCTCCTCGCCGTCGGCCACGGCAGCCGCGACCCCCGGGCCCGGGCCACGCTGAGCAGCCTCCTCGACCGGGTCCACGAACTGCGGCCGGGCCTCGACGTGCGGCTCGCCCACATCGAGCTGAACGCGCCCCTGCTCGACGACACCCTGGCCCGGCTCGCGGCGGAAGGCCGGGACGCCGTCCTCGTCCCGCTGCTCTTCGCCCCGGGCCACCACGTCACCCACGACCTGCCGGCCGCCGTCGCCGCCGTGCCCGCGCTCCGGGCGCGGGTGGCCGAGCCGCTCGGCGCCCACCCGCTGCTGGTCGAGGCGCTGGCGGGCCGGCTCGCCGAGGCGGGCTGGGCACCCGAGGACGGTAACTCCGGCGCCACCGGGGTCGTCCTCGCCTCCGCCGGCTCCCGCGACCCCCGGTCCGGGGCCGAGATCCGCCGGATCGCCGCCCTGCTCGGCGAGCGCCTCGGCGGCGTCCCGGTCGTCCCCGCGTACGCCTCCGCCGCCGCGCCCACCGTTCCCGAGGCCGTACGGGCCCTGACCGCCCGGGGCCGGAACCGCGTCGCGGTCGCCTCCTGCTTCACCGCGCCCGGCCTCTTCGCCACCCGGGCCGCCGCCCACGCCCCGTGGATCGCGGCGGACCCGCTCGGCGCGCACCCGGCCCTCGCCCGGCTCGTCCTGCACCGCTACGACCGGGCCCGCACGGCCGCCCCCACCACCACCCCCGCGCGGGAACTCGCCGCCATCTGAGCGCTTCTGTCGGTCCCTCCGGTTACCGTCGACGCATGGAAGGCATCACGGACACCTCAGGACAGGACATCACCACCGACACCCCCGGCTACGACTCCGCCGCGACCGACCGCTGGGCGGCGGAGCCCGACAAACGCCCCGGCCGCACCGCCTTCCAGCGCGACCGGGCCCGCGTCCTGCACTCCGCCGCGCTGCGCAGACTCGCGGGGAAGACCCAGGTCGTCACGCCCGGCACCCGCAGCCACGCCTGGGACGCCAGCCCCCGCACCCGGCTGACCCACTCCCTGGAGTGCGCGCAGGTGGGCCGGGAACTGGGCGCCGCACTCGGCTGCGACCCCGACCTCGTCGAGGCCGCCTGCCTCTCCCACGACATGGGCCACCCGCCGTTCGGGCACAACGGCGAGCAGGCGCTCAACGACGTCGCGAAGGACTGCGGCGGCTTCGAGGGGAACGCGCAGTCGCTGCGCCTGCTCACCCGCATCGAGCCGAAGCGGTTCGTCAAGGACGCCGACGGGGACCTGGTCAGCGTCGGCCTCAACCTCACCCGCGCCGCGCTCGACGCGGCCACCAAGTACCCGTGGGCGCGCGGCGGGCACCCCGAGGACCCCGGTTCACCGAAGTTCGGGGTGTACGAGGACGACCTGCCCGTCTTCGCGTGGATCCGGCAGGGCGCGCCGGCCCACCGGAAGTGCTTCGAGGCGCAGGTCATGGACTGGTCCGACGACGTGGCGTACTCGGTCCACGACTTCGAGGACGGTCTGCACGCGGGCCACGTCGACCCGAACCTGCTGCTCGCCGAGCCCGAGCGCGCCGACGTCTTCGCCGTCGCCATCGGCCGCTACGTACCGGAGGACACCGATCCGCAGGAGCTCGCGGACGCCCTCGACCGGCTGGTCGACCAGGAGTGGTGGCCGCACGGCTACGACGGCTCGGCCGTCGCCCAGGCCCGCCTGAAGGACGCCACCAGCCAGCTGATCGGCCGGTTCTGCCTCGCGGCGGAGGGCGCCACCCGCGAGCGGTACGGATCCGGCCGCCTCACCCGTTACGCCGCGGAGCTCGTGGTCCCGCGCGAGGCGCGCAACGAGTGCGCGGTCCTCAAGGCCGTCGCCGACCGGTACGTGATGCAGCGGGCCGAGCAGGAGGCACTCCGCGCCGACCAGCGGATCGTCGTCGCGGAACTCGCCGAGGCCCTCGTCGCCCGCGCTCCCGACGGTCTCGAACCGCAGTTCCGCGCGGCGTTCGACGCCGCCCGCGACGACCGGGCACGCAAGCGCGTCATCATCGACCAGATCGCCAACCTGACCGACGCCTCCGCCCGCGCCCAGCACGCCCGCTTCCGCCGCCACCTCGGGTAGGTCCTCTTCCCTCCCCCTCCTCCGTGCGGGACGCTCGCATGCACGCCCCGAGCCGGAACGGCCCGACGAACGCCGGGGGGCGTAGGTTGGAAGCGGTCGCAAAGAGGAGGAAAAGACGTGGTCGACGCAGATCAGACCTTTGTCATCGTCGGCGGGGGCCTGGCAGGGGCCAAAGCGGCGGAGACCTTGCGTGCCGAGGGGTTCAACGGCCGGGTGATCCTCATCGGAGACGAACGCGACCACCCCTACGAGCGCCCACCCCTGTCCAAGGGCTACCTCACCGGCGCCAAGGAGCGCGACAGCGCCTTCGTGCACGAGGCCGCCTGGTACGCGGCGAACGACATCGAGCTGCGCCTCGGGCAGTCCGTCACCGCCGTCGACCGCGAGGACCGCACCGTGCGCCTCGGCGACGGCACCGTCATCCGCTACGACAAGCTGCTGCTCGCCACCGGCGCCGAACCGCGCCGCCTCGACGTCCCCGGCACCGAGCTGGCCGGCGTCCACCACCTGCGCCGCCTCGCCCACGCCGACCGGCTCCGCCAGGTCCTCGCCGGCCTCGGCCGGGACAACGGCCACCTGGTGATCGCCGGCGGCGGCTGGATCGGCCTGGAGGTCGCGTCGGCGGCCCGGGGCTACGGCGCCGAGGTCACCGTCGTCGAGGCCGACCCGACCCCGCTCCACCGGGTGCTCGGCCCCGAGCTCGGCCAGCTCTTCGCCGACCTGCACACCGACCACGGCGTCCGCTTCCACTTCGGCGCCCGGCTCACCGAGATCGTCGGCCAGGACGGCATGGTCCTCGCCGTCCGCACCGACGACGGCGAGGAGCACCCGGCGCACGCCGTGCTCGCCGCGATCGGCGCCGCGCCCCGCACCGCCCTCGCCGAGAACTCCGGGCTCGCCCTCGTCGACCGCGCCGACGGCGGCGGCATCGCCGTCGACGAGTCGCTGCGCACCTCCGACCCCGACATCTACGCGGCCGGGGACGTGGCCGCCGCCCTCCACCCGCGCCTGCACACCCGGCTCCGCGTCGAGCACTGGTCCAACGCCCTCAACGGCGGCCCGGCCGCCGCCCGCGCCATGCTCGGGCAGCACGTCTCCTATGACCGGGTGCCCTACTTCTTCACCGACCAGTACGACCTGGGCATGGAGTACTCGGGCTGGGCGCCCCCCGGCTCGTACGACCAGGTCGTGGTGCGCGGCGACACCGGGAAGCGCGAGTTCATCGCCTTCTGGCTCAAGGAGGGCCGGGTCCTCGCCGGCATGAACGTGAATGTGTGGGACGTCACAGAGCCGATCCAGCAGCTCATCCGGTCCCGTACGGCCGTGGACCCGGACGCCCTCGCCGACCCCTCCGTACCCCTGGAGAGCCTGATCTGATCACCTCCGCCCCCACGTAGACTTCATGCGTGGCAGGCAGGATCAACGATGACGACGTGAAGGCGGTACGGGACGCGGTCCCGATCGACGCCGTCGTGTCCGAGTACCTCCAGCTGCGCAACGCGGGCGGCGGGAACCTCAAGGGCCTCTGCCCCTTCCACGACGAGAAGTCGCCCTCCTTCCAGGTCAGCCCCAGCAAGGGACTCTTCCACTGCTTCGGCTGCCAGGAGGGCGGCGACACCATCGCCTTCGTGATGAAGATCGACCACCTCTCCTTCTCGGAGACGGTCGAGCGCCTCGCCGCCAAGGCGGGCATCACCCTGCGGTACGAAGAGGGCGGCTACAACCCCGGCCACCAGCGCGGCGAGCGCATCCGCCTGGTCGAGGCGCACAAGGTCGCCGCCCAGTTCTACGTCGACCAACTCGGCTCCGCCGAAGCCGAGATCGGCCGGAAGTTCCTCGCCGAGCGCGGCTTCGACCAGGCCGCCGCCGAGCACTTCGGCGTCGGCTACTCCCCGGCCGGCTGGGACCACCTCACCCGCTTCCTGCGCGGCAAGGGCTTCTCCGACAAGGAGTTGATCGTCTCCGGCCTGTCCCAGGACGGCCGCCGCGGCCCCATCGACCGCTTCCGCGGCCGCCTCATGTGGCCGATCAGGGACGTCGGCGGCGAGGTCGTCGGCTTCGGCGCGCGCAAGCTCCGCGACGACGACAACGGCCCCAAGTACCTCAACACGCCCGAGACGCCGATCTACAAGAAGTCCCAGGTGCTCTACGGCATCGACCTGGCCAAGAAGGACATCGCCAAGGTCAGCCGGGCCGTCGTCGTCGAGGGCTACACCGACGTCATGGCCTGCCACCTCGCCGGCGTCACCACCGCCATCGCCACCTGCGGCACCGCCTTCGGCGGCGACCACATCAAGATCCTCCGCCGGCTCCTCATGGACAACGGCTCGGCCCGCGTCATCTTCACCTTCGACGGCGACTCCGCCGGCCAGAAGGCCGCCCTGCGCGCCTTCGAGGACGACCAGAAGTTCGCCGCCGAGACGTACATCGCCATCGCCCCCGACGGCATGGACCCCTGCGACCTGCGCCTCGCCAAGGGCGACGAGGCCGTCGCCGACCTCGTCCAGCCCCGCACCCCGCTCTTCGAGTTCGCGCTCCGCCAGATCGTGAAGCGGTACGACCTGGAGACCCCGGCCGGCCGCGCCGCCGCCCTCGACGAGGCCGCGCCCGTCGTCGCCCGGATCAAGAACATCGGCGCCCAGCACGAGGTCGCCGTCCAGCTCGCCGGCATGCTCGGCATCCTCGACACCCAGTTCGTCGTCAAGCGGGTGGCCCAGCTCGCCCGCTGGGCCCGCGACCGCGGCGGCAAGGGCCCCGCGCAGCCCGCCCCGCAGCGCGGCTACGACACCCCGGCCCCGCCGACCGCCTCCTCCGGGCCCGCGCTCAACCTGCGCAGCCCCGCCCACCGCACCGAGCGCGAACTCCTCAAGCTCGCCCTCCAGCGCCCCGAACTGGTCTCCCCGGCCTTCGACGCGTACGGCATCGACGAGTTCACCGCCCCGCCGTACGCCGCGGTCCGCCAGTGCGTCCAGGACGCGGGCGGCGCCACCGGCGCACCCTCCGACTACCTCGACACCGTCCGCGAGGCCGCGCCCAACGACACCGTCCGCGCCCTCGTCACCGAACTCGCCGTCGAGACGATCTTCGCCAAGAACGTCGACGAGGCCTACGCCGGCGACCAGCTCGTCACGGTCCGGCTCCGCGCCGTCGACCGCCGCATCCGCGACGTCCAGGGCACCCTCGCCCGGCTCGGCGCGAACGGCGACCCGGAGCAGCTCGCGGCCGTCCAGAACGAACTGTGGGTGCTCACCCAGTACGGGCAGTCCCTCCGGAACAACGGCGCCGCCGCACTCTGACCCACGGTCACGGAACGGACTCAAAAAGTCACCGCACGCCCCTCGTGGCGGCGATGTGTCGTACCCCACACTGGGTGACGGAGCCGTTCCGCCCCACCTGGAGGTCGCCCGCCGTGCAGACCGAGATCCAGACCACCGAACCGGACGAGCAGGCCGAACGCCCCGAGGTCCCGGTCCAGCGGCGCAGAACCGACCTCGGCGGCAACGGCCCCTCCTCCGACCTCTTCCGCCAGTACCTCCGCGAGATCGGCCGCATCCCGCTGCTCACCGCCGAGGAGGAGGTCGAGCTCGCCCGGCGGGTCGAGGCGGGGCTCTTCGCCGAGGAGAAACTCGCCAACGCCCCCGATCTGGACACCCGGTTGGCCGGTGATCTCGACCGGATCGTCGTCCTCGGCCGGATCGCCAAGCGCAAGCTGATCGAAGCCAACCTCCGCCTCGTCGTCTCCGTCGCCAAGCGGTACGTGGGCCGGGGCCTCACCATGCTCGACCTCGTCCAGGAGGGGAACCTCGGCCTCATCAGGGCCGTGGAGAAGTTCGACTACGCGCGCGGCTACAAGTTCTCCACGTACGCCACCTGGTGGATCCGCCAGGCCATGTCCCGGGCCCTCGCCGACCAGGCCCGGACCATCCGCGTCCCCGTGCACGTCGTCGAACTCATCAACCGGGTCATCCGCGTCCAGCGCCGCATGCTCCAGGAGCGCGGCTACGAACCCACCGCCGAGGAGGTCGCCGCCCAGCTCGACCTGGCCCCCGAACGGGTCGGCGAGGTCCTCCGCCTCGCCCAGGAACCGGTCTCCCTGCACGCCCCCGTCGGCGAGGAGGACGACGTCGCCCTCGGCGACCTCATCGAGGACGGCGACGCCGCCTCACCCGTCGAGTCCGCCGCCTTCCTGCTGCTCCGCCGCCACCTGGAGGACGTCCTCTCCACCCTCGGCGAACGCGAACGCAAGGTCGTCCAGCTCCGCTACGGCCTCGACGACGGCCGGCCCCGCACCCTGGAGGAGATAGGGCGCATCTTCGGCGTGACGCGCGAACGCATCCGCCAGATCGAGTCCAAGACCCTCACCAAACTCCGGGACCACGCCTACGCGGACCAACTGCGCGGCTACCTGGACTAACGCGGCTACCTGGACTGAAGGGCGTCCTGCCGATCATGCCGGGCTCGCGCCCCGCTCGGGAATTCCCCGTGGCGTGACCCGTGCCGCGCGTCATGCGGCACGGGTCACCTGCCGGGTCAGTCGACCTCGGCGACCGCCTGCGCGAACTGCGCGGCGTACAGCCGGGCGTAGGCCCCGGCGGACGCCAACAGCTCCTCGTGGGTGCCCTGTTCGACGATCGAGCCGTTCTCCATCACCAGGATCACGTCCGCGTCCCGGATCGTCGAGAGCCGGTGGGCGATGACGAACGAGGTGCGGCCGTGGGCGAGTCGGGCCATCGCCTTCTGGATGAGCACCTCGGTGCGGGTGTCCACGGAGCTGGTGGCCTCGTCGAGGACGAGTATCACCGGGTCGGACAGGAACGCCCGGGCGATGGTGATCAGCTGCTTCTCGCCCGCGCTGACCCCCGCCCCGTCGTCGTCGATGACCGTGTCGTAGCCGTCGGGCAGGGTGCGGACGAACCGGTCGGCGTGAGCGGCCCGCGCGGCCTGCTCGATCTCCTCCCGCGACACCTTCCGGGTGGCGCCGTACGCGATGTTCTCCGCGATGGTGCCGCCGAAGAGCCAGGTGTCCTGGAGGACCATGCCGATGCCGGCCCGCAGGTCCTCGCGGGTCATCCGGGCGATGTCCACCCCGTCGAGGGTGATGCGGCCGCCGGTGACCTCGTAGAACCGCATGAGCAGGTTCACCAGGGTCGTCTTGCCGGCACCGGTCGGGCCGACGATGGCGACGGTCTGGCCCGGCTCCACGGTGAGCGACAGGTCCTCGATGAGCGGCTTGTCGGCCTCGTAGCGGAAGGCCACGTCCTCCAGGGCGACCTTGCCCTTGAGGTCCGCCGGCCGCTCGCTCTTCGGCGCGTCCGGCTCCTGCTCCTCGGCGTCGAGCAGCTCGAAGATCCGCTCGGCCGAGGCGACGCCCGACTGCACCAGGTTCGCCATCGACGCGACCTGCGTCAGCGGCATCGAGAACTGGCGCGAGTACTGGATGAAGGCCTGCACGTCACCGATGGAGAGCGAGCCGGTCGCCACCTTCAGGCCGCCGACGACGGCCACCAGGACGTAGTTGAGGTTCGAGACGAAGAACATCACCGGCTGCATCACGCCGCTGTTGAACTGCGCCTTGAACCCGGCCTCGTACAGGGCCTCGTTCTGCTCGCGGAAGTCCCGCGCGGACTCGTCCTGCCGCCCGAAGACCTTCACCAGGGTGTGCCCGCTGTACATCTCCTCCACATGGGCGTTGAGCGTGCCCGTGGACTTCCACTGCTGGACGAAGTGCGGCTGCGACCGCTTGCCGATCTTCGCCGCGACGAACACCGACACGGGCACCGTCACCAGCGCCACCAGGGCGAGCAGCGGCGAGATCCAGAACATCATGCCGATCACGCCGACGATGGTGAGCAGCGAGTTGATCAGCTGGCCCATCGACTGCTGGAGCGTCTGCGAGATGTTGTCGATGTCGTTGGTCGCCCGGGACAGCACCTCGCCCCGCTTCGCCTTGTCGAAGTACGACAGGGGGAGGCGCGCCAGCTTCGTCTGGACGTCCTCCCGCATCCGGTAGACCGTCCGGTTGATCACCTTGATCGACATGCGGGTGGAGACCAGCATGAGCAGGCCGGCCGCCACGTACACGCCGAGGACCACGAGCAGCACCTGGCCGATCGCGGTGAAGTCCATGCCCTGGCCCGGCGTGAAGTCGACCCCGGACAGCATGTCCGCCATGCCGTCGTCGCCCGAGGCGCGCAGGTTCGCGATCGCCTCGGCCTTCGTGCCGCTCTCGATCTGCCGCCCGACGACGCCCGCGAAGACGAGGTCGGTCGCCTTGCCGAGGATCTTCGGGCCGACCACGGAGGCCGCCACCGACAGCACGCCGGCGAAGAGCATCACCCACAGGGCGCCGCGCTCCGGCGCCAGCTGCCGCAGCAGCCGCTTGCCCGAGCCCTTGAAGTCCATCGACCGCTGGTCGGGGCCGCCACCGGCCATCATGCGTCCACCTGGACCGGCCATCAGGCTGCCTCCGCCTCGGTCAGCTGGGAGAGCACGATCTCCCGGTACGTCTCGTTGTCCGCCATCAGCTCCTGGTGCCGTCCGGTGCCGACCACGCGGCCCTCGTCGAGGACGACGATCCGGTCGGCCT
Source organism: Streptomyces sp. LMG1-1-1.1 (assembly GCF_040815545.1). Lineage (NCBI taxonomy): Bacteria > Bacillati > Actinomycetota > Actinomycetes > Kitasatosporales > Streptomycetaceae > Streptomyces > Streptomyces sp. LMG1-1-1.1. Next base: position 28,593 of record NZ_JBFPNH010000030.1, read on the forward strand.
CCCGGATGGTGGAGACGCGTTGCGCGACGATCACCACGGTCGAGTCGGCCGTCTCGCGGGCCAGCGCCGCCCGGAGCAGGGCGTCCGTCTCGTAGTCGAGTGCCGAGAACGAGTCGTCGAAGAGGTAGATCTCCGGCCGCTGCACCAGCGTCCGCGCGATGGCGATCCGCTGCCGCTGCCCGCCGGACACGTTGGTGCCGCCCTGCGCGATCGGGGCGTTGAGCCCGGCCTCCAGCTTCCGGACGAAGTCCGCGGCCTGGGCGACCTCCAGGGCGTGCCAGAGCTCCTCGTCGGTCGCGTCGGGCTTCCCGTACCGCAGGTTGGTCGCCACGGTCCCGGAGAAGAGGTACGGCTTCTGCGGGACGAGTCCCACCGTCCTCGCCATCAGCTTCGGGTCGAGCTTCCGGACGTCGACGCCGTCGACGAGGACCTCGCCGCCGGTGGCGTCGAAGAGGCGGGGCACGAGCCCGAGGAGGGTCGACTTCCCGCTGCCGGTGGAGCCGATGATCGCGGTGGTCTCGCCGGGCCGGGCGACGAGCCGGACGTCCTTGAGGACCGGCTCCTCCGCACCCGGGTACCGGAAGTCCGCGCTCCGGACCTCCAGGTGCCCGCGGCGGTCGAGGGTCGTCACCGGCTCGGCCGGCGGCACGACGCTGGACTCGGTCGCCAGGACCTCCTCGATGCGCTCCGCGCACACCTCGGCCCGCGGCACCATCATGAACATGAAGGTGGCCATCATGACGGCCATCACGATCTGCATCAGATAGGCGAGGAAGGCGGTCAGCGCGCCGATCTCCATCCCGCCGCTGTCGATGCGGTGCGCGCCGAACCAGACGACGGCCACGCTGGAGACGTTCACGACGGTCATCACGACCGGGAACATCAGCGCCATCAGCCGGCCGGTGGCCATCGACACGTCCGTCAGTTCCGCGTTGGCCCCGCGGAACCGCTCCTCCTCGTATGCGTCCTTCACGAAGGCCCGGATCACGCGGTTGCCGGTGATCTGCTCGCGCAGCACCCGGTTCACCGTGTCGAGACGCACCTGCATCGTCCGGAACAGCGGCCGCATCCGCCGCACGATCAGCGAGACGGAGACGGCGAGGACCGGCACCACCGCGAGCAGGACGCCCGACAGCGGCACGTCCTGGCCGAGCGCCATCACGATGCCGCCGACGCACATGATCGGCGCGGAGACCATCAGGGTGAACGCCATCAGGACCAGCATCTGGACCTGCTGCACGTCGTTGGTCGTACGGGTGATCAGCGAGGGCGCGCCGAAGTGGCCGAGCTCCCGCGCGGAGAACGACTGGACGCGGTCGAAGACCGCGCCGCGGATGTCGCGGCCGAGCGCGGACGCCGTCCGGGCGCCGTGGAACACGGCCCCGATGTTGCACACGACCTGCACCACGGACACGCCGATCATCAGCGCGCCGGCCCGCAGGATGTAGCCGGTGTCCCCGTTGACGACACCGTTGTCGATGATGTCGGCGTTCAGGGTCGGCAGGTAGAGGCTCGCGCAGGTCTGGAGGAACTGGAGCAGGACGAGCAGCGCGATGGGTTTTCGGTAGGGCCGCAAATGGGTTCGGAGAAGTCTTATGAGCACGGCTCCACTATCGCCCGCGCCCCCGGGACGTTACGACTCGGTTTGGCGCGTGTCCGGGGGTGCGCGGCGAACCCTGGCGAAGACTTTACGAACCGTGAGCGGACCGGGGGGTGTCCGGGGCGTACGGGGAGCGTGCCCGGGGGGCCGCCTAGCCGGCGAACGCGCCCGGGTGGACCTGCTCCCGCGTCGCCACGTACTGCTGCCGCACCGCCTGGCCCGCCGGGAGCTCGTCGCCCGGCTCCAGGATCTGCGCGGCCGCGCCCTGCCAGGCCGGGGGAGTGGACGGCGACAGCGTGCCGCGGGCCGCGCCGAGCGCCCAGGCGGCCTGGCGGGCCGCGCCGAGGGCGGCGTAGTCGGCCGGCTGGGGGACGACGACCTGGGCGCCGAACAGCGCGGGCGCGAGCGCCTGCACGGCCGGCAGGGCTGCCGCGGCGCCGAGCAGGAAGATCCGCCGCACCTCGACGCCCCGCCCGCGCAGCACGTCCAGGGCGTCACCGAGCGCGCAGAGCATCCCCTCGAACGCCGCCCGCGCCAGGTGCTCGGGCTTCATCGACTCGCGCCGCAGCCCGCTGAGCGTGCCCGCGGCGTGCGGCAGGCTCGGCGTCCGCTCGCCCTCCAGATACGGCAGCAGGACGAGCCCGTACGCACCCGGGGTCGACTTCAGGGCGAGCGCGGAGAGCTCTTCGAGGGATTCGACGCCCAGCATCTCGGCGGTGCCGCGCAGCGCCCGCACCGCGTTGGAGGTGTGGACGACGGGCAGGTGCATGCCGGTGGCGTCGGCGAACGAGGTGATCATGCCGTTCGGGTCGGCCAGGGCCTCGTGGTGCACGGCCATCACCGAGCCGGACGCGCCGAGCGAGACCACCGCGTCGCCGTGCCCCAGGCCGAGGCCCAGGGCGGCGGCCATCGTCTCGCCCGTCCCGGCGGAGATCAGCAGGCCCTCGGGGGTGGTGCCGGCCGCCTCGGCCGGGCCGAGCACCTCGGGCAGCATCGCCTGGTGACCGAGCGCCAGTTCCACCAGGTCGGGGCGGTAGGCGCCGGTGCGGGCCGACCAGTAGCCGGTGCCGGACGCGGCGCCGCGGTCCGTGGTGCGGCGGGCGGGCCGGCCGAGGAGCTGCCAGACCAGCCAGTCGTGGGGCTGGAGGATCATCGCGACCCGGCGGGCGTGGTCGGGCTCGGTGCGGGCCAGCCAGCGGAGCTTCGCGACCGCCTGCCCGGGGCCGGGCACGGAGCCGACGGCCTCGGCCCACGCCTGACGCCCGCCGAGCGACTCGACGAGGTCGGCCGCGGCGATCTGGGCCCGCTTGTCGTTGCGGACGAGCGCGGGCCGCACCAGGCCGCCCTGCGCGTCGAGCGGCACGAGCCCGTGCTGCTGCGCCGAGACGCCGATGGCCTCCACGCCCTCCAGGATCCCGCCGGTGGCGGCCTCCCCGAGCGAGAGCAGCCACGACTGCGGATCGACGTCGACGGCCTTCGGTTCGCCGGGATGCGCGGCGTACCCCTGCCGCAGTACGGCACCCGTGTCCGCGTCACAGACGACGATGCGTGTGAACTCAGCAGAGCTGTCCAGTCCGGCGACTATCCCCATGGCACTTGATTCTGCCGCACGCGGGGCCGGTACGGGTGCCCCGGTGGCGTTCAGGTGTTGCTGGTGCCCCAGTCCTCCTCGTCGACCTTGCCGTTCGCCCGGCCCCGGCCGCGCAGCGCGTGCACCCGGTCGGTCACGGCGGAGGGCAGCCGGTCGCCCACGGTGTCGCCCACGAGGTGCGCCGCCTTCCCCGCGGCCTGGCGTCCGGTCTGCGCGGCGGACTCGGCGGCGTTGCGCACGGCCGGGTTCTGCGCGAAGTCCTGCGCCGACTTCTTCATCTGCTCGTAGCGCTCGCGCCCTGCCCGCGTCCCCACCACGTAACCGAGGGCCAGTCCCACGACGAACGTCAGCTTGTACCGCACGGCAGCGATCCTTCCCTGGAGGCTCTGGGGATACCGATTGGCGGAGCACCCCCCTGCTTGCGCTAATGTATGTCTCGCAGCGAGCGAGTGCCCGCCCGGTTCGGCCGGAATGGTTACGCTCGGTGCGACGCAGCAATCCCCTGTAGCTCAATTGGCAGAGCAGCCGGCTGTTAACCGGCAGGTTACTGGTTCGAGTCCAGTCGGGGGAGCGCGATCCCCTGTAGCTCAATTGGCAGAGCATTCGGCTGTTAACCGGAGGGTTACTGGTTCGAGTCCAGTCGGGGGAGCCACACGGAAGAGGACCCTTCGGGGTCCTTTTTCGCGTCTCCGGGAACCATGCCCGGTCACATGCGGTCTTCATGGTCAGCAGAGCCGATCTTCCGGAGCAGGAGATCGTATGAGCGGCTATGCTGCGGCAGACGGCGCGCACACATGTACGCGCCTCACCGTTCGGGGCGGTAGCTCAGCCGGTTAGAGCAGCGGACTCATAATCCGTCGGCCGTGGGTTCGAGTCCCACCCGCCCCACCAAAGAAAAACGTTCTCACCTGCGAAAACGCCCCGGGTGGGGTGCTTGCGCGTGCGGCGACCGCCTCGCAGCGGTGCGGTGAAACCGGCGCCCCTGGCCTGCCTCGCCGGGCCCCGACCTTCTTGACCTGGAGTTTCAGGCGGAGGGTGGTGCGGAACCACGACGATGATCCCACGGCGATCCCACGGCTCCGGCGTGTGACACGCCGCACACCGCACCGAATATGTGCTCTCTTGCCGACACCTCATCGGTCTGGTGGCCGGAAATCGTCGCTAGGGACGCCAGGGGGCTGGATTCCTTGGTGTACACCTCGAACGTCAGGTTCCCGGGTTCTTCACGGACGCGCGCGGTACGGAGGCGGGTTGCCGGGTCGGCACCACGCCTCCGCACCGTCAACGGAACCGCTCCGGTGGTCAGTCGCGGTACGACCGCACCTGCCAGACCTTGGCACCGACGAGGCGGCCGGAGCCGCCTTCGGCGAAGAGCTGGATGCCGTCGCTGTCCGGGCTGGGGAAGATCTGGTCCGTGATCACGGCCTCGCCGTCGCCGCCGAACACCTCGACCGAGGACCGGTCGACCAGGATCCGGAGCTCGACCTTGCCGTCCCTGGCCGCCAACGGTGCGCGCTGGACGCCGGGGAAGTCGCCGTGGAAATCCACCGCGCCCGAACGCGTCCGGTCGACGTACAGCTCCCGCGTCTTCCTGTCGTAGCCGATGACGGTCTCCTGGCCTTCGCCCGTGCGCACCTTGAACCCGAAACGCTCGGCGTCGTCGAGGGCGAACGTGGCCCGGATGTCGAGTGCCTCACCGTCGGCCCGGCCCGCTGCCAGTGGCACGGAGCCCTCCGCGATCCTGATGTCGCGCACGCCGACCGACGGGCCGTGGAGCGACTCCACGGTGGAAACGGGCCGCTGCGTCAGCCGGATCCGGCCGCCCGTGGTGCGCAGCGCCATCTCGCGCGGGATGCTCTGCGCGCCGCGCCAGGGGGAGGTCGGGATGTTGTTGCCGTATTGCCAGTTGTTCATCCAGCCGATCATGCGGCGCTTGCCGTCCGGGACGTCCTCCCAGGAGACGGCGGCGTAGTAGTCCTTGCCGTGGTCGACCCAGTCGGCCCGCTGGAGGGCCGGGACGGCCGGCTGGTCGGCGGCGACGAAGTGGTCGGCCAGGATGTGGCCCCAGCCGGCCGTGTTCCTGTCGACGATCTGGAGGGTGGCCTGCTTGCCCTGGTGGGCGCGGAGGTCGAAGGAGGCCCAGTCCAGGCTTCCGCTGTCCGCTCCGGTCGCGCTGTGGACGATCGTGCCGTCGATGAGGAGATTGACCGTGGTCTCCGTCGAGCGGGGGCGTGCCGGGGTGTCGGACAGCATGACCTGGTCGAGCAGGACGTGCCCCCAGCCGCCGGTGTTCTCGTCGACGACCTCGATGTGCGCGGTGCGGCCGGCGAGGTCGCCGAGGTCCCAGGAGACCCAGTTGAGCGACTCCGAGTCGGTGCCGGTGGCACTGCGCACCGTCCTGCCCTCGACGACGAGCCGGACGGCGGTGGGCGCGTCGGATCCGGAGGGGTGGTTTCCGCCGCCGATGAGGAGGTTGAGGTGCTTCGTGGTGAGGGTGAACTCGGGCGAGGTGAGGGTGCCCGTGGTCGCGTCGCCGCCCAGGAAGGTGTTCACCAGGCCGTCGCCCTCGTGTCCGGACACCTGGTGTTGGCCGGGGAGGGTGCCGGGTGCGGGCCTGTCGCCGAAGGCGGTGCCCGTGGCCGTCCAGGAGCCGTAGCCGTCCTGCTCGAAGTCGGCGAGGACTTCCCCCGCGGGGGCGGGGGAGTCGCCCGTCACGGAGCCGGGGACGTGGGGGTGACGGCCGCCGGCCACCTTGAAGTTGACATACGGGCTGGTGACGGTGAAGGGCGGTGAGGTGAGGGTGCCGGTCTCGTGGTCGCCGCTGTGGAAGCTGTCGACGAGTCCCTTGCCCTCGGAGCCGCTCGTGCCCGACGTCCCGGGCGCGGGAGCGGGGACGGGACCGTCGCCGAAGGCGGTGCCGGTCGTCTGCCAGGCGCCGTAGTCGGGCCCCTCGAAGTCCTGGACCACGACTCCGGGAGGCGGCGTGTAGGAGCCGTCATGGTCGGGCGTGAACCGCTTGCCGTCGAAGTCGCCCACGAAGTACTGGGCGGCCGAACCTCCCGCGATGCCACCGGGGTTGATGTTGACGACGAGCACCCATTTGACGCGCTTGGGGTCGCCGTCGACGGGCAGCGGGAACAGGTCCGGGCACTCCCAGACGCCGCCCACCGCGTTCTGCGGGCCGAAGTCGCTCAGATGGGTCCAGCTCTTGAGGTCCTTGGAGGAGTAGAACCGGACCTTGTGTTCGGTGGACAGCGACACGGTCATCAGCCAGCTCTTGGTGGGCGCGTACCACTGGACCTTGGGGTCGCGGAACTCCTTGGACCCGATGTCGAGCACCGGGTTTCCGGAGTACTTGGTCCAGGTGCGGCCGCTGTCGGTGCTGTACGCCAGGGACTGGGCCTGCTTGCCACCGTCCTTGTAGTGACTGGTGTAGACGGCCACCATCGCGGGGTTCTCCTTGGTCCCGAACCCCGTGGTGTTGTCGTGATCGACGACCGCGCTGCCGGAGAAGACCATCTCCTCGTCGTCGTGCGGGATGGCGAGGGGGAGTTCCTGCCAGTGCACCAGGTCCTTGCTGACAGCGTGGCCCCAGGACATGTCGCCCCAGGTGTTGCCGCTCGGGTTGTACTGGTAGAAGAGGTGGTACTCGCCCTTGAACCAGACGAGTCCGTTGGGGTCGTTCATCCAGTTCTTCGCGGGACTGAAGTGGAACTGGGGGCGGTACGTCTCCGTGTACGGCCGACTGTCCTCCGCCGACGCCTGCGGGGCGACGGCGGTGACGGTGAGCGCGCAGGTCGCGGCCGCGGCGGCGACGAGGCGCAAGGGGACACGGCGGCGTGCGGGGACTCGGCTCATGGTTTCTCCTGCACTGTGGGAGGCGGCGTCGTGCCCGCGTCCGCTGCGGTGGAACGACGCCGGGGGATTCGCAGTGCCGGGCGGTGGGGCGGCCCGGGAAACGGATGTCATCGATGACATATGACAGCGATGACATCCGTTGGGGAGTGATGATGGGCGGGCTCGGCGCGGTGCGTCAATGGCCTGGGCCGAGTTCGTTCGGGCGCCGGTCAAGCCGCCCGCTCAACCGACGGTTCCGCCGGCCATGCGCCTGGCGACACGTGCGGTCGTGGGTACTGGCAGCCGCAACTGGCCGGCCCAGGGCGGGTTGGGCCCGACGACACCGCAGGTCAGTGCCGCCACTTGGGCGGCGAAGTCGCAGGCGTCGAAGACGTCGTCGATCCGCAGGTCCGTCAGCCGGCCACCGAGGAGCCCCTCGGCGCCGAGATGGTGCAGGAGGCCGGCGGTGAAGGAGTCGCCCGCGCCGACGGTGTCGACCACGTCGGTCGGGGGCGCCGGTACGGCGGTCCGCTCGCCGTCCAGCGAGGCAACCGCGCCGCGCTCCCCCCGGGTGATCACGACGAGGGGGACGCCCGCCGCATGCCAGGCGTCGCAGGCTCGCTCGATCGTGAAGCCGGGGAGCAGCAGTTCCAGGTCGTCCTCGCTCAGCCGGAGGATGTCGGCGAGCGCGCACCAGCGCGGCAGGCGCTCGCGGTAGACCCCCAACCCCACGAGCAGCGGCCGGACGTTGGGGTCGATGGAGATCGTGGCCGTGGCGGAGGCGCGGGCGAGGAAGTCCTCCACGGCCGTGTCGCCGGGCTCGCGTACCAGGGCCAGGGAGCCCGAGTGCAGGCAGGCCGTATGGGCGAGGTCCGTCGCGGCGAGTTCGCTCGCCGTCCACTGCCAGTCGGCGGTTCCCTGGGCATGGAAGGAGTACTCGGCCCGGCCCTGGGCGTCGAGTTCGGCGACGGCCAGGGTGCTGGGCTCGGCCGCGCGCACGGCAGCCGAGAGATCGACACCCGAGGCCTCCAGGTGGCCGCGGAACAGCCGGCCGAAGACGTCGTCGGACAGGCGCGCCAGGAAGCGGGCGGGCGTGCCCAGCCGGGCGAGCGCCACAGCGGTGTTCGCCGGACCGCCGCCCGGCAGGACCCGCAGGCCAAGCTCGCCCGGCGTGGTGGCGGGCATGGTGAAGGCGTCCGCGACGCATTCTCCGAGGACGGTGACCAGGGGCAGGCTCATGGCTCGGTCTCTCCAAGGTGGGCAGCACGAGAGGCTGCGTGTACGGGGTCCTTGAGGAAGCTCACGGAGAGCGCTGCTCTCGATGTGAGGTGGTGCGGGCGGGCGGCGTTGCCGATTTGTGACGGCGCGAAGGCATTGACGTTTCCGGGTGATGGAGTTCATCATCCTCCGCAAGCAGTGTCAACGATGACATGTGTCAACGCTGACACCACCTCCCCGCCCTCGTCCCGCAGGAGATCAGACATGCTTCGCAGAAACCGCACCCTTCGCGTCTCCACCGGTTTCACCGTTCTCGCCGCCGCCTCGGCGCTGACCCTGACGGCCTGCGGCTCCGGTGCGCAGGGAGCGTCCGGTGGCGGAGGAACCAAGGTCGGGCTGATCACCAAGACCGACACGAACCCGTTCTTCGTGAAGATGAAGGAGGGCGCCGAGCAGGCCGCGAAGGACAACGGCGTCGAACTCGTCAGCGCGGCCGGGAAGTTCGACGGCGACAACGCGGGTCAGGTCACCGCGATCGAGAACATGGTCAACTCCGGTGTGAAGGGCATCCTCATCACGCCCAACGACTCCAAGGCGATCGTCCCCGCCCTCGACAAGGCACGCGCCAAGGGCGTCCTGGTCGTCGCGCTCGACAGTCCGACCGATCCGCAGGACGCCACCGACGCCCTCTTCGCCACCGACAACGTCAAGGCGGGCGAGCTGATCGGCCGGTACGCCAAGGCCGCCATGGCCGGCAAGGAGGCGAAGATCGCCACCCTGGACCTCGCGCCCGGCGTCGCGGTGGGCGTGCAGCGCCACCAGGGCTTCCTCAAGGGCTTCGGCGTCGCGGAGGGCGACCCGTCGATCGTGTGCATGCAGGACACCGGCGGCGACCAGGCCAAGGGCCAGACAGCAATGGAGAACTGCCTCCAGAAGTTCCCGGACGTCAACGTCGTCTACACGATCAACGAGCCGGCCGCGCTGGGCGCTTACACCGCGCTCAAGGCGAAGGGCCTGGAGAAGAAGGTGCTGGTCGTCTCCGTCGACGGCGGCTGCACCGGCACGAAGGCCGTCAAGGAAGGCAAGATCGCGGCGACCTCGCAGCAGTACCCCCTCGAAATGGCGTCCCAGGGCGTCAAGGCGGTCTCCGACTACGCCAAGGACGGCAAGAAGGCCTCCGGCTACACCGACACCGGCGTCACGCTGATCACCGACGCGGCCAAGCCGGGTGTCGACGCCAAGGACACCGCGTACGGCCTGGAGAAGTGCTGGGGCTGAACCCCGACGTCAAGGCGCGCCGCGGAACCCGAACGCCTCCTACGGCGGACAGCCCTGCGGCTCGTATCCCCTGACGCCCCCCGCTCCGCCGACCATCGACACCGGCAAGGACCACCATGACTGCCACAACCGTGCCCTACGACCAGCTGAAAGGACCGACCAAGGTCCGCCGGCTGCTCGCCACACCCACCACAGGCCCGCTCGTCGCCCTGCTGCTGGCGTGCGTCTTCTTCTCCCTGACGACCGAGCAGTTCCTCTCCGGCGGCAACTTCTCGCTGATCGTCCAGCAGGTCATGGTCGTGGGCACGCTGGCCATCGGCCAGACCCTGATCATCCTCACCGCCGGCATCGACCTCTCGTGTGGCGCCGTCATGGCGTTCGGCAGCATCGTCATCGCCAAGGCGGCTGCCGAGGGCGGCCTGCCACCACTCGTCGCGATCGCTCTCGGCCTCGCCGTCTGCGCGGTCTTCGGCCTGGTCAACGGCCTGCTGGTGCAACTGATCCCGCTCCCCCCGTTCATCGTGACCCTCGGCATGCTGAACGTGGCGTTCGCCCTGACCCACATCTACTCGGCCGAGCAGACGATCACCGACCTCCCGGCGCCGTTGACCGCCCTCGGCGAGACGTTCCCCCTGGGCAACACCGACATCACCTACGGCTCGCTCGTGACGATCGCCCTGTTCCTGCTCTTCGCCTACGCGCTGAGCGGCACGTCCTGGGGCCGGCACGTGTACGCGCTCGGCAACAGTCCCGAGGCCGCGCGGCTCAACGGCATCCGCACCTCCCGGCTCACGATCGGCCTCTACACCCTTGCCGGAGTCGTCTATGGGATCGCCGCACTGCTCCTGATCTCCCGCACCGGCGTCGGCGACCCGCAGGCCGGCCAGACCGACAACCTGGACAGCATCACCGCCGTCGTTCTCGGCGGCACCAGCCTCTTCGGCGGCCGGGGCGCCGTCCTCGGCACCTTCATCGGCGTCCTCATCGTCGGCGTGTTCCGCAACGGCCTCCAGCTGATGGGCGTCGCCTCCATCTACCAGACCCTGATCACCGGCGTGCTGGTGATCCTGGCCGTGACCGTCGACCAGATCTCCCGGAGGAAGGCACGATGAGCACTGCCCATGTCACTCCCGTGCTCCAGGCCCGTGGCCTGGTCAAGCGGTACGGCCATGTCACCGCCATCGACGGCGCCGATTTCGACCTGCTGCCCGGCGAGGTCCTCGCCGTCATCGGCGACAACGGCGCCGGGAAGACGAGCCTGATCAAAGCCCTCACTGGTGCTCTTACCCCCGACGAAGGCGAGATCCGGCTGAACGGCGAACCCATCAGGTTCACCGGGCCGCAGAACGCCCGGCAGCACGGTATCGAGACCGTCTACCAGGACCTGGCCGTCGCCGCTTCCATGGACATCGCCTCCAACATGTTCCTCGGGCGCGAACTGCGCAGGCCGGGCTTCCTCGGCAGCGCGTTGCGCATGCTCGACAAGAAGCGCATGCGCCAGGAGGCGGCGGCCCACATGGCCGACCTCAAGATCGGACTGCGGTCCTTGACTCAGCCGGTGGAGACACTCTCGGGCGGTCAGCGCCAGGCCGTGGCGGTCGCGCGATCCGTCGCCTGGGCCAAGAGCGTCGTCGTGATGGACGAGCCCACCGCCGCATTGGGCGTCAAGGAGTCGGGGCAGGTCCTCGACCTGATCCGCCGGGTCCGCGACAAGGGCATGCCCGTCGTCCTGATCAGCCACAACATGCCGCACGTCTTCGAGATCGCCGACCGCATCCACATCCACCGGCTCGGCCGTCGCGAGGCGCTGATCAAGCCGTCCGACCATTCCATGGCGGAGGTCGTCGCGATCATGACGGGGGCGCTCAGGGTGAGCGACGATGGAGGTACGGTCGTTGCCGACGCGGATGCCGCCGAGGCGGCAGGCGTGTCCGCCCACTGAGTTGCCGCAGGGGCAACGGCGCGCAGACCGCAGGGTCGCCGCACAGTCAGGACAGCGGGCCCGGCCCCGGGCAGGGGCCGGGCCCGCCGAACGCACAGGAACGGTGGTACATGCCCGCGAACCGTCGCCCCACGCTGGCCGATGTCGCCAAGGAAGTGGGCGTCAGCGCCAAGACGGTGTCGCGGGTGCTCAACGAGGACGGACCGAGTTCCCCGCAGACCCGCGAGCGCGTGCTCGCCGCAGTCGCGAAACTCGGCTTCCAGCCGAACCTGATGGCCCGTAACATCCGGGTCGGGGGCCCCGACACCACCGTCGGCCTGGTCGTGCCCGACCTCGGCAACCCGTTCTTCGGAACCGTAGCCGGCGGCATCGAGGACCTCGTCCGCAGTCGGGGGCTCACCCTGCTCATGGGCTCGTCGGCCGAAGACCCGGACAGGGAACGGGCGTTGATCCGGACCTTCCTCGCCCGGCGCGTCAGCATGCTGATGGTCGTCCCCGCCTTCGGAGCCGACCACAGCGATCTCAAGGCGCCACGCGCGGCCGGTCTGCCCGTCGTGTTCCTCGACCGGCCGGGAGTCGGACTGTCCGCCGACTGCGTCGTCAGCTCCAACCAGGCCGGCGTCCACGAGGGCATCTCCCACCTCATCGCGCGCGGCCACCGCCGTATCGGCTTCATCGGAGACCTTCCCGCCAAGCTCTACACCCGGCGCGAGCGCCTCGCCGGCTACCGCGAGGCCCTCGCCGCGGCCGGCCTGCCCTACGACCGGACCCTGGTGACCGGCGCCCACAGCCAGGATGAGGCCGCCGCCGAGACCACCGCACTGCTCGGCCTGCCGAACCCGCCCACCGCCCTCTTCGCGGCGAACAACATCATGGCCTTCGGAGTCATCGCCCAGCTCACCCGCGCCGGGCGCAAGGACATCGCCCTGGTCACCTTCGACGACCTCCCGCTCGCCGACGTCCTCGAACCGGCCCTGACCGTCGTGGCCCAGGACCCGGCGGCCATCGGCCGGGCGGCGGCCAGGACCGCCCTCGCCCGCCTCGACGGCGACCGTACCCGCGCCCGGACCATCACGGTCCCCACCCGTTTGGTGGTCCGCGGCTCCAGCGAACTGCTTCCGCGCCCCGCCGGGCAGGTACCGGCAGGGAGCTGAGTACCACCTCCGTGGCACCGCTATCGGGGCACTCTCCGGCAGGGAAGAGGTGCGGGCGTCACCCGGCCCACCGGAACCGGCTACCTCGCGGCACACACGCACCAGTACGGCACCGGCAAGCTCCCCGTCGAACTGGCCGACGGACGCACCTTCACCCTCGACCTGGACGAGCTGCCCCGGCCCGAACCGGAGACCGGCGCACGCTGACGAGCCGGCTTCGGGTGGCGGGGAGCCGAGCGAACCCGACGCGGAGCAGGTGGTGATGGTTCTGTTCGCGGGCATCCGGCAGGTCGATTCCCGCAGCGGCGGTGTGGCGCCGCCGCGCACCGTGCGTATGTGCGGGCTCAGATCTGTTGGTCGTTGCTGTGGCGGCCGAGGGCGTGGCCGAATCGTTCGGAGATGGCCGGCATGAGGCTCTCGCCGTCGGCGGGGCGGTCCAGGCCGAAGACGTAGCCGGGGAAGTCAAGGTCCTTCTGCACCGCCCAGATCCCGTCGTGGTCCTCCGGCGGAAGGATGCGCACCGGGTCGCCGACGGCGACCCAGCCGATCGGCACCGTCGAGTCGGCGGGCAGCACGGTGCGCAGATGCACGATGCCGTTGATCCGCACCTCGGAGCGGGTCCCGATCCGTGCTCCGTTGAAGACGCGGCTGCCGGTGGCCAGGAAGACCTCGTCCTCGACTCGGCAGCCGGTCAGGTAGGAGGCGGGGCCCACGAGGACCTGCCGTCCCAGGACCAGCGGATCCCTTCGGGTACCGCGCAGGACCGCGTTCTCCATCACGATGCTGCCCTCGCCCAGCTCCACCGGCCCGCCCTCGGCGGTGAGCACCGCACCGAACAGCACCCGGCAACCGGCGCTCACGCGCACGTCTCCGCACAGTGTGGCGGTCGGAGCTACATAAGCCGTGGGGTGGACGGTCGGCGAACCACCTTCATGAGTCATGAGCATGGCCACATCATCCCCTGCTCGTCGAACCGGTCAACTCGGCTACAAGCTGGGCGAATTCGGCACGTTGTCGGTCGGTCAGTGCAGCGTACAGCGGCGCCTGCAGCTCGTCGGTGAGCTGCTCGGCGCGCTGCCATCGGGGAGTCAGGTCTGCGGCAGCGGGGAGCGGCTCCTGCCAGCCGTAGTGGGTCGCCTGTGCGACGCCGAGGTTGACGACCATGGCCTCTCGGGCACTCAGCCCGCACAGGCGCACCGCTGCCAGATGGCAGGCGCCGCGGTGTTCCCGCAACACGTGGATGCGCTGCATCGCCGCCCCGACCGGGTCGTCGCCGGGTAGGGGCTGCGCGCGCCAGCCGGCGAACAGAGGCAGTGCGTCGGCGTCGGCGGCGTCGATCAGCTGCTGTGCCAGCCGGTTGAAGTGCTCCACGTCGGCGTCGGTGGGGATAGCGGCGCGCCCCCATGTCCGGACGGCCTGTGCGTAGCAGGCGGCGGCTTCGTCCGGCGGCATCACGGACCGGCCGGCCCGCCAGCCGGCGGTGACCAGCTCGGGGCCGAGGAAGCCCTGTACGGCTTGGACCACGGAAGCGGGCGCCTCGCCGAGCACCCCGAACCGGCCGCGGCAGTAGAAGCCGCGCCCCGGAGCGAACCCGGCGCGCAGGCCGATGGCGGCGGTCGCGTCGTCGGACATGAACTCGTCGCCGAAGTCGTGGATGGGCCGGGAAACCGCGGCGATGCAGTCGAAGATCTCCATGCGCTGAAGGTCGCTCACCTCGACTCGACAGGTCAAGAGGATGATTTCTGAGGGAACCCTTTAGGTAATCTATCGAGTCATGCTGGATATCCGCCGACTGCACATGCTCAAGACCGTCGCCGCCCGCGGCTCCATCACCGCGGCCGCCCAGTCCCTGGCACTGTCCGCCGGTGCCGTGTCCCAGCAGCTGGCCGCACTGCGGCACGACGTGGGGGTCGATCTCCTGCGCCCCGACGGGCGAACCGTCGCGCTCACGGAGGCGGGCCGCGTCCTCCTCGAACACGCCGACCGGATCCTCGCCGCCATGGAGGAAGCCGAGTGCGCCGTCGCGGCGGTCAAGGGCACGGTCGGCGCCACCGCCACGCTCGCCGCGCTGCCGTCGACCGTCGCCAGGATCGTGGCCCCCGCCCTGACCGCGCTGGGTGCCGACCATCCGCAGCTCGCCGTGACCTGTCTCGTCACCGACCAGGCGCAACTGCGGGAACTCACGCTCGGAACCGTCGACGTGGTGCTGGGACAGCGCTACCACCACCTGCCGGAGACCGCACACCGGGGCGTCGAGGTCTCGCCGCTGCTCGACGATCCGCTGCTCGTCGTCACCGCCGCCACCGGACCCGGACCCGGATCCGACGACCGCCCCGTGGCCCTGCGCGAACTGGCCACCCGCAACCTCGTCGTGCCACCGGCCACCACGGACTGCGGACAGGCCATCCTGCATGCCTGCCGCCAGGCCGGCTTCACCCCCACGACGCGCTACGTCACCGCCGACATCGCCGCCCAGCTCGCCCTCGCACGAGCCGGCCTCGCCACCGCGCTCGTCCCGCGGACGGCCATCGACCCGGCCACACCAGGAATCCGCACGGCGCCCGTCGAGGACCACCCGATCCTGCGCCTCCTGTTCGCCGCGACCCGTCACACCGAGGCGACCAGTCCGACGACCGCGGCCGTCATCGCCGCACTGCGCACAGCAGCGCGACAGGATCGCACCACGCACCTCCCGCCGGCCTGAACGTCGTCCTGGAAGGGCGGGAGCCATCCGGAGCTCCGGCATGTCACCGAGGAAGCCCGGATCCACACTCCGTCGGACCGCTACGCAACGTGACCGCGAGCCTTGCGTGAACACGGGGTGGGCTACGCCACCTTCCGGCGCCGTGAGGCGCCTTCCTCGACGACCCGCCCGGAGCGGAGGTCGTGCGGGGGGCTGGTTGATCCGTCGAAGGGCCTTGGTGGATCGACAGAAGATCGACGGGTGGCGGTCAAGATCGTTTCCAATGCGGTGAAGATCGGTTAGCCTTCGAGTCGCATCTGACGTGCACACAACAGGCACGTCGGCGGGGGATGCGATGTGGCGCCGCATTGCGCATATCCCTTGCCATTCGTCCGCCTTTCTTCAGGCGTGGATCGAAAACGAGGGAACACCCATGATTCGACGTACTTCGGCGCTGCTGCTCGCCGCGTCACTGGTCGGTGCGGGAGTCGTCGCGGCCGCGCCCGCGCAGGCGGCCGACTGCACCCCCGACAACGCCTGTCTCTACTCGGACTCCGACTTCGGCGGGTACAAGCGGGACGACTACAGCTCCCGTACCAACTGGGCGAACATCTACTACCCCGGCACCACCAACATTCCGCTCTATGCGGGTGACAACTACATCTTCAATGTCAGCTCCATCGACAACTGGGACACGGACACCAGGATCTCGGTGTACTACAACTCCGCGCACTGGGGCCCCTGCTTCAAGATCGCGGCCTACGGATACGTGTCCAACATGGCCTACATCACGCTCAGCAACGGCAAGCAGGCCAACGACGTGATGAACTCGCACCTCTTCGGCGACAACTGCTCGGGGACTGTGTACAACTTCTGATCGCCGGCCCATGACTGCGTGGGGGCGGAGGCCGATTCCGCCCCCACGCGCACCTTCACTCTCTCCAGGGGATCCTTTTGCGTTACACGCGTCTCGTCATCGCCGCCGGAGTCGGCACGCTGCTGCTCACCGGGTGTGCGGAGGGCGGCCGGGAAGGCGCGAACACGGCTGCCGCCCACGGCGGTTCGGCGGCCCGGGAGGTCGTCACGGAGGCCGACATCGTCCTCCCGGTGTCCGCCTACTTCTTCACCCCCGAGCAGCAGGCGCTGGTGGACACCGCGCACTCCACTCTGGCTTCCGACTGCATGAAGCGGTTCGGGTTCGACTGGCCGGTCACGAAGGCCGAGCCCGTCAAGGTCGTCAGCCGCCGGTACGGCGTGGTCAGCGAGAAGGTCGCTGCCGAACGCGGCTATCACATGATTCCATCGGCGGGCGGCGACGAGCACGCCGAAGGCGCGGTATCGGGCGCGGCCAAGCTTCCGCCCGCGGCGTACATGGTCTACGGCGCCAAGGGTGGCAAAGCGGGCTCGGGCGGAATTTACCAGGGCAAGGACATTCCCGAGGGCGGCTGTATCGGAGAGGCCGGTCGCAAGCTGGGGCTCGACAAGGTGCAGAACCCCGCAAAGGGAAAGATCGGACTGCTCAGCATCGACTTCTCCTCCTACGGGCAGGCCCAGAAGATGCCGGAATTCATCAAGTCGCAGGGCGCGTGGGCGTCCTGCATGAAGAAGGCCGGATACCAGTACACCGGTTTCCTCCAGTCCGCCGAGAAGTTCGCGCTCCAGGGGAATTCCGCGTCGCCACAGGAGAAGGCCGTGGCCAAGGCCGATGTGAAGTGCAAGCAGGAGACGAAGCTCGCCACCGTGCTGCTCCGCCTCGAATCGCAGATCCAGAACGACTACATCGAGCGGAACGCCGCCGGTTTCGCCGAGATCAAGAAGGACCAGGACGCGGTCGTGAAGTCGGCCTACGAGGCATTGGCGAACTGAATGCGGAACGACGAGAAGCCCCCCGTGGCCGCGGTCGAGACGGTCGGCGGCAGCGGTGGTGACGGTATGCGGGTCAGGCGCCGTTGGGTCGTCCTGATCGCGGTGGGCGCGGTCGCGCTCACCGGGGCGGGCTTCGGCGCCTCCCTGCTGATCAAGTCGCCCGCCCAGGCGGCGGCGGACTCCCGGCCGCCCGCACCGTCGGTCATCACCGCGCCGGTCGAGTACCGGACGCTGGCCTCTTCGGTGATCCTCCGCGGCACGGTGGTCGCCGGCCAGAGCGTCGAGATCACCCCGGGCGCCGTGGCGGACGGGGGAAGTCCCACGGTCTCCAAGCTGCCGCTGAAGGCGGGGGACGAGGTGCGTGCGGGTCGACTGCTGGTCGAGATATCCGGCCGTCCGGTGATCGCTCTCCAGGGGGCTGTTCCGCTCTACCGCGATCTGAAGCCCGGCGCTCAGGGCAGTGACGTGGGCCGGCTCCAGGACGCGTTGCAGCGGCTCGGTCATTCCACCTCTCCCGATGTCCGGGGGCGGTTCGGGGAGGGCACGAAGACAGCGGTCACCGCGCTGTACGAAGGGCTCGGGTACGAACCCGTTCCGGTCGGCGGGGCCGAGGGCCCGGCCACTGTGGCCGCGGCCGAAGCACTGGTGACGGCGGCCGAACGGGCCCTGGACGATGCCGAGGACGCCCTGAAGACCGCAGAGGCCGGCTCCGACTCCGACTCCCGCTCCGGCGCCGACTCCCGCTCCGGTTCCGATGGTTCCGGAAGGGGCGCGGGCAAGGCGGCCGATCCGACCGCGGGGGCGGCCGGTTCGCCTGCGGGAACGGTCGGCTCGACCACCGGAACGGACGGCGATGGCCGAGATCGGGCGGTCATGCGCAAGGCTGTCGTGCGTGCGCGGGAGGACCTGGCCACCGCGCGCGAAGGGCTCGTCGCCGCGCGGGCGGCTGCGGGACCGATGGTCCCGTCCGGTGAGGTCGCGTTCCTGGAGAGCTTCCCGGCACGGGTGCAGGATCTTCCCGTCCGCCTGGGCGCGCGGGTGCAGGGAACCGTGATGACCGTCGCCGCGGGCCCCCTGGTGGTGCACGGCTATGTGCCTGACCATCAGAAGGGCCTGATCGGGGCGGGTCAGAAGGCGGAGATCCTCTCCGAGCTCGACGGCGCGACCGCCCAGGCTTCCGTGCGGTCCATCGCCACTACCCGTACGACGCCGCGTCCCGCCGGCGACGGGCAGGACGGGCAGGACGGACAGCCGGCCGGCGGGCAGGCGGAGGGCGACGGCTATCTGATGATTCTGGCGCCGGGCCGGCCGTTGGAGGCCGCGTGGACCGGGCAGAACGTCCGTCTGACCGTCCTGGCCGCCACGACCGGCGGCAAGGTCCTGGTCGTCCCGGTCACAGCGGTGTCGGCCGGCGCCGACGGCTCCACCGCGGTCACCGTCCTCGAGGACGACGGCAGGCAGCGCCGGGTCCGGGTGAAGCCCGGCACCACCGGCGACGGCAACGTCGAGGTCGTCCCCCTGGACGGCGGCGCCCTCGGCGAAGGCGACCGCGTGGTGACCGGCGTCCGAGCCGACGCCGCTGCTGTGCAGGGAGGAATCGGATGACCGAGTCTCCGTCCGGGCCGCCCGTCATCGAGTTCCGGCAGGTCGGCCTCACCTATCCGGGCCCGCCGCCCGTGGAGGCGTTCCGCCCCAGCGATCTCACCGTTGACCGGGGCGAGTTCATCACCGTCGTCGGCCCCTCCGGATCGGGCAAGTCCACCTTCCTGAACATCGCCGGACTCCTCGACACCCCCACCGCGGGCAGCTTCCTTCTCGACGGCATCGACACCGGCCGCCTCAAGGACACCGAGCGCACCACACTGCGCGGTCGCCGCATCGGGTTCGTCTTCCAGGCCTTCCACCTGATGCCGCACCGCAGCGCCCGCGAGAACGTCGAACTCGCCATGGTCTACGGCGGCGCCCCGCGCCGCGAACGCCCCCTGCGGGCCCGCGAGGCACTCGACCGCGTCGGCCTCGGCCACCGCACCGACGCACTGCCCACCCGCATGTCCGGCGGCGAACGCCAACGCGTGGCCATCGCCCGCGCCCTGGTCGCCCGCCCCTCGCTGCTCCTGTGCGACGAGCCGACGGGAAACCTCGACACCGGCAACGCCGACGCGGTGCTCGGCCTCCTTGAGGCCCTCAACGCCGAAGGCATCACCATCGTCCTCATCACCCACGACCCGGCCGTGGCCGCCCGCGGCCGACGGACGGTCACCATCCGCGACGGCATCCTGAGCGAGAACGACCGGGCACGCGCATGCTGACCCGCACCGCCACGGCACCGCACGCCGCCCTCCCGCCCGGAACCGGGCACTCCACCTTCGCGGCGCGCGACCTGCTGACCGAGGCCCTGGTCGGGATGCTGCAACGGCCCGCCCGCTCCGCGCTCACCATGCTCGGCACCGTCCTGGGCGTCGGCGCGTTCGTCGCCGTACTCGGCCTCACCGCCACCGCCTCCTCGCAGATCGACGCCCGCTTCAACGTGCTCTCCGCGACCGAGGTGACCCTCCAGGACATCGCCCGCGAACACGACGAGTTCGCCGACCCGGCCTTCCCCGACGACGCCACCGACCGCGTCGAGCGGCTCAACGGCGTGCGCCACGCCGGCGTCCTGTGGACCGTGCAACCCCGGCACGGCGCCGCCGAACTCTCCGTCACCGCCGCCCCCGTCGGCGACACCCGAGGGGGAGAAGCCCTCGACGTGGTGGCCGCCGCACCCGGCGCCCTGCGCGCCGCCGAACCCCGCATCTCCCAAGGCAGGCTGTACGACGACTTCCACGCCGACACCCGCCAACACGTCACCGTCATCAGCTCCGGCATCGCCGCACGCCTGGGCATCACCACCCTGGAGACCAGACCCGCGATCCTCATCGGCGGACAGCCCTTCACCGTCACCGGCATCATCGAAGACACCCAACGCCAACCCGACATCCTCCTCTCCGTCCTCGTACCGCCCACCACCGCGACCGAACTCTGGGGACGCCCCGCCCAAGGCGCCAGAATGCTCATCGCCACCGACCTCGGCGCCGCCCGTCAAGTAGCCGGGGAGGCCCCCACCGCCCTGCGCCCCGACCACCCCGAGTACGTGAAGGCGATTCCGCCGCCCGACCCCAAGGGCCTACGGACCTCGGTGACCTCCGACCTCGAACAGCTCTTTCTCCTCCTCGCCGCGGTATGCCTGGTCATCGGAGCCATCGGCATCGCCAACACCACCCTGGTAGCCGTCCTGGAACGCACCGGCGAAATCGGCCTACGCCGCGCCCTCGGAGCGCAGAAGCGCCACGTCACCGCCCAATTCCTCGCGGAGTCGGGCACGTTGGGCGCGCTCGGCGGACTCATCGGCACGGCGCTCGGCACACTGGCCGTCCTGGCGGTCGCGCTCCTCAGGGACTGGACCCCGGTCATGCACCCCCTGATCCTCGCCACCGCCCCCCTCATCGGTCTCGCGACCGGGGTCGTGGCCGGGATCTACCCCGCCCGCCGCGCATCCTCCGTACAACCCGCCGAAGCCCTTCGCGGCTGATCCGCACTGCCGGCCGAAGCCTTTCGCGGTCGCCCCGCCCGGTCCGGCGATTGCCCTTCCGCGGCTGACCCGCCCCGCCCGGCGGAGTCCCGGGCGCGCCGGTGGGCTTGCACATGCAGCAGGCGGCCCGGGTCTCCGACCAGTGCGCCTTCTTCCTCGCGGAGCAGGCGACACCGGGCGTGATCGTCGAACACGGCCCCACGGAGGCGATGTTCTCCAGCCCCCGTGACACCCGCACCGCCGACTACGTGGAGGGCCGCTTCGGCTGAGCGGCGCCGCGCCGCTTCCTATGCGCCTTGCCCGCCCCCTATGCACTCCTCCGCCGCATCCGTGACCCCCGGCGCACCGGCGCGGTCCACTGAGTCCAGTCGAGCGACTGCAGCTCGGACGACTGCACTGCGGAATCACGGAGGCGGTTCGATGACCACACCCCTGGCCGACTATGCGAAGTTCGCGGGCAAGCGCATCGCGATCGTCGAGCACATGCAGAACCACCCCTTCGTCCTGGGACTGCACCAGGCGAGGGAGCACGGTCTGGAGGTGTGGCTGCTCACCGGGGACCGGAACTGGTACACCCACGGCCACGACTGGGACACCCACCCGCTGGGCGCGGCCGTCGACCGGGTGATCGACGTCGACACCACCGACCTCGACGCCGTACTCGCCGTCGTCACCGGCGACGACGGCCACCCCCTCGTCGACGGCCTCACCTCGTTCTCCGACTACCACACGGTCCTCGCGGCGCAGGCGGCCCGGCGGCTCGGCCTGCCCGGCCCCGACCCCGCCGCGGTGGAGACCGCCAACGTGAAGGACCGGCTGCGGGTCGCGCTCGGGGACGTGCCGTACAACATCCCGCACATGCTGGTCGCCGACCGGGACCGGCTCCCCGAGGCGGCCCGGCGGCTCGGTTTCCCGATGATCGCCAAGCCGCCCGCCGAGGCCATCAGCTACGGCGTCCGCCGGGTCGACGACATGGCGCAGCTCACCGAGGCCTTCGAGGAGCTGTCCGCGGTGCGGGAGAGCCTGCGCGGCCAGCCGCGCTCCGGCGAGGTGCTCCTGGAGACCTACGTCGAGGGCGTCGAGGTCAGCGTCGAGACGATGACCGTGGACGGCCGCACCCACGTCTTCGGCGTCACCTCCAAGGACCTGTTCGGCGACCCGGCGTACATCGAGTGCGGGCACACCTTCCCGGTGCCGCTGCCCGACGAGGAACGCGACGCGCTGTACTCCGTCGTCATCAGGACCCTGGAGGCCATCGGCTACGACCACGGGCCCTGCCACACCGAGGTGCGGCGCACCGAGTCCGGCTGGCGCGTCATCGAGGCCAACCCGCGCACCCCGTCGAGCTGCATGACCATGCTGGTCACCGACGTCACCGGGCGCAGCCCCATCCTGGACGCCTGGCTCCTCACGATCGGCGAGGTCCCGCCGATCGAACCCGTCGTCCACAACGGCGGGGCCGCCGTGCGGATGATCTACCCCCAGCGGCGCGGCACCCTCGTGCGCGTCGACGGCGTCGAGGCCGCCTCCGCGGTCCCCGGCGTGCAGGTGCTGCTGCACGTGGAGAAGGGCGACCACCTGCTCCAGCGCATGGACAACTCCTCCTGCGTCGGCTTCACCTACTGCGCGGGCCCCGACCGCCTGGAGGCCCAGGCCCTCGCCGACAAGGCCGCCGGCTACCTCGACTTCGTGGTCGAGGAGGACGGGCCCGACGGGGCGGCCGGCCCGGCCGGAGCCGAGCGCCCGTGAGCGGCGACGCGCCGGTGGCGGGACCGGCCGCGGTGGAGCACGTGCCGGGCGCGGCCGCCCTGGAGGGGGCGGGCTGGGCCGACCTGGCCGGTCCCGAGGACTTCTTCCAGACCCCGCGCTGGCTCGCGGTGCAGGAGCGCAACGCGGGCACCACCATGGACTTCCTGGTACGCCGCAGGGCCGGCCGGCCCGTGGCGGCCCTGGTGACCGCCTGGGCCGACGACACGGTGCCCTGGCTCCTCGCGCGCCCCGACGCGATGCTGGAGCGGGCCGTAAGGGAGGAGGACCCCGAGGCGCTGGAACGGCTCCGCGACACGGCGGACCAGGACCCGGCGTCCCTGCTGCCGTCCCTCGTGTGCGGCGGCCGCCATCTGGGCCGCACCCGGCCGCTGATGGGCGCCGACGCCCGGCCGGAGGACATGGCGGCCCTGGTCGCGGAGGCCGAGGAGCTGGCGCTGGAGCGGGGCGCGGCCACCGTCTGCTTCCCGCACGTCGACGAGCGGGACACCGGCCTGATGGACCTCCTCGACCGGCGCGGCTACCGCTCCCACCCGTCGGCGCACTACGCGTGGCTGCCCGTCCCCCCGGGCGGCTGGGACCAGTTCCTCGCGGAGATGACCCCGCACCGGCGGCGCCGCGTCCGGCTGGAGCGCCGGGCCCTCGACGAGGCGAAGATCGACGTCCGCATCGAGCCGATCACCCCCGAACTGGCGCCCCGGCTCGGCGAACTCGACTGCAACCTGCTGCGCAAGTACGGCAACCCGGCCACCCCCGAGTACTCGGCGGGCCTGATCCGCTGGATCGGCGAGGTCATGGGCGACGACGCGATGGTCTCCGTCGCCCGCAAGGACGGCGTGCCCATCGGCTTCGGCATGGTGCTGCGCAACCGGGCCCGCGGCGGCGAGGAGTGGTTCGGCCACCGCGCCGGCTTCGACTACGAGGCCCAGGGCAAACTGCCCCTCTACTACGACGTCCTGTACTACCGCGTCCTGGAGGCCGCGGCGGAACAGGGCGTGTCCGTCCTGCACGCCGGCATCGGCAGCGTGGAGGCCAAACTCGCCCGGGGCTGCCTCGCCGCCCGGGAGCACTCCTTCCTCCTCCGGCTCGAAAGGACACCGCGATGAGCGTCCCCGCACGCGCCGGAGCCGGCTGGGACACCGGCGTCGGAGCCCTGGTCAACCCCTCGGACCGGCGGGGCGGAACCCTCCGGCTCGCCTCCTCCGCCGACGTCGACTCGCTCGACCCGGCCCGCACCTACTACGTGTGGGTGTGGCTGCTCCAGCGGATGCTCAACCGCACCCTCATGGCCTACCCGACCGACCCGGGGCCCGCCGGGCTCGTCCCCGTCCCCGACCTCGCCGAGGGCCCGGGGCAGGTCGGCGACGGCGGCCGCACCTGGACGTACCGGCTGCGCCCCGGCCTGCGCTACGACGACGGCACCCCGATCACCGCCGGCGACGTGCGCCACGCCGTGCAGCGGATCTTCGCCCAGGACGTGCTGCCCGGCGGCCCCACCTATCTGATCCCGCTCCTCGACGACCCGGACCGGCCCTACCCCGGGCCGTACCGCACGGACCGGCCGCTGGCGTCCGTCCAGCTCCCCGACGACCGCACGATCGTCTTCCGGCTGAGCCGGCCCTTCTCCGACTTCGACCACCTGATGGCCCAGCCGTGCACCGCACCGGTGCCGCCGGCCGCCGACACCGGCGCCGACTACGGAACGGACCCGCGCTCCAGCGGCCCGTACCGCGTCGCCGAGCACCGGCCCGGGAAGCACCTGTGGCTGGAGCGCAACCCGTACTGGGACCGGGACACGGATCCGCTGCGGCCCGCGCTGCCGGACCGGGTGGAGCTGGCCATCGGCCTGGACGTCGACGAACTCGACGCCCGGCTGATCGCCGGCGAGTTCGACATCAACCTGGAGGGCCGCGGGCTCCAGCACGCGGCCCAGGGCCGGGTGACGGCCGACGACGTGCTGCGCTCGCACATCGACAACCCCCGGACGAGCTTCCTGCACTTCGTCGCCGTCCAGCCGCACATCCCGCCCTTCGGCGACGTCCACGCCCGCCGGGCCGTGCACTACGCCGCGGACAAGATCCTCCTCCAGGAGGCCCGCGGCGGCCCCGTCACCGGCGGCGACCTGACCACCGCCCTGTTCCCGCCGCGGCTGCCCGCGCACCAGGACCTCGACCCGTACCCCACCGGTCCCGACCTGCGCGGCGACCTGGCGGCGGCCCGGGCCGAACTGGCGGCGGCCGGGCTCCCGGACGGCTTCGAGGCGGTGATCGGCACCCAGCGCGGCAAGTTCCGGCTGGTCGCCGACGCGCTCGCCGAGTCGGTGGCCCGCGTCGGCATCCGGCTCACCGTCAAGGAACTCGACGTGGCCACGTACTTCAGCCTCGGGGCCGGGCATCCCGGCACCGTACGCCGGCACGGTCTCGGCCTCATCGTCACCGACTGGGGGGCCGACTTCCCCACCGAGTACGGCTTCCTCGCCCCGCTCGTGGACGGCCGACAGATCCGCCGCAACGGCGGGAACTGGAACCTCCCCGAACTCGACGACCCCGTGATCAACGGCCTGATCGACGAGACCCTCCACAGCACCGATCCCGACGAACGCGTTTCGCGCTGGCGGGCCGTGGAACGACGGGTGATGGAACACGCCGTGCT
The DNA here is from genome assembly GCF_040815545.1 of Streptomyces sp. LMG1-1-1.1. NCBI lineage: Bacteria > Bacillati > Actinomycetota > Actinomycetes > Kitasatosporales > Streptomycetaceae > Streptomyces > Streptomyces sp. LMG1-1-1.1. The sequence continues at coordinate 53,749 of NZ_JBFPNH010000030.1, forward strand.
CCTGCCCCTCGTGCACGACAAGACCCTGCACTTCCGCAACCCCTGGGTCACCAACGTCTACGTCCACCCGGCCTTCGGCCTCTACGACGTCCAGGCGATGGGACTCGCCACGGACGCGCCGTCCGCACCGACCCGGAAGGACCCCGCATGAACGACGCCCCCCGCGACCTGGAGTTCGTACCGCTCGAAGCGGACGACGACGAGACAGTGGGGCAGTGGCTCGACCTCATGGCCGTGGCGACCGCCGCCGGCCCGCGTTCCGCACCCCCGTGCAACGTCGACCTGGTCGGGTCGCTGAGGTTCGCCCCGCCCGCCACCGTCCTCGACGACTGGGTGGTGCGCGACGCCGGCCGGGTGGTCGGCTCGCTGCGGCTCGCGCTGCCCGACGGGGCGGCGTCCGCGCGGGTCGACCAGCTGCTCGTCCACCCCGGGCTGCGCCGCGGCGGCATAGGCCGGGCGCTGCACGACCACGCGCTGTCCCTGGCCCACAAGCACGGACGGAGCTCGCTCACCGCGACCGTCGTCGAGAGCCTGCCCGCCGGCCCGCCGCAGGACCCGGCGCCCGCCGCCTTCGCGGCGGCGATGGGCGCCCGCCGGGCCGGGACCCCGGCGGGCGTGCACCAGTGGCTCGACCTGGACCGGCACGATCCGCTGGCCGGCGGGGTGCCCGCCACGCCCGCCGGGTACTCCCTCGTCACCTGGGGCACCGTCACCCCCGACGAGTACGCCGTACCCGTCTCGCGGCTCGAACTGTCCCTGGGCGACGCGCCCGCGGACCCGGCCCAGGAGGACGTCCGCGCCAGCTACGCCCGGCAGTTCGAGACCATGCGGGTCGGCCGGGGCCGGCGGGCCCACCACACCGGGGTGGTCCACCGGGCGACCGGCACCCTCGCCGGCTACACCAGCGTGTCCAAGACCACCGGCAACCCCTCGTACGCCCTCCAGGGCATGACGGTGGTACACCGCGACCACCGCGGCCACCGCCTCGGCCTGCTCCTCAAACTGGCCAACCTGGCGTCCGTCCTGCGGAACGAACCCGGGGTGCGGCTGATCGAGACGGCGAACGCCGAGGACAACCACCCGGTGATCGCGCTCAACGAGGCCATGGGCTTCGAGCCCTACGACCGCTGGGTGTTCTGGACCCGCGACGTCGGTTCGTCGGACTGATCCGGCCCTGCCGGGGCCGGCGGCCCCGGCAGACCGCGGCCCGTCCCGCCCGCCGCTCCGGCGGGCGTCCGGCCCCGCGTGGTGCCCACCAGCACACCGACGACGACCGTGGCGCTGGACACCGCCGACCAGGCGGTGAGGCGCTCGTCGAGGAAGACCCACGCCACCGCGACGGCGACGACCGGCACCAGCATCGAGAACGGTGCGACCGTCCCCGCCTCGTACCGCTTGAGCAGGGTCGTCCAGATGCCGGAGCCGACGACCGTGCCCGCCAGCGACGTGTACAGCAGCGCCACCAGACCGGCCGCCCCCGCGGGGCCGAACGACTCGCCGAGCGCCCGCCAGCCCGTGGCCGGGCCCTCCAGGAGCGCGGAGAGGGCGAGCAGCGGCACCGGCGGCACGACGGACATCCACAGCGCGAAGCGCAGCGGATGGTCCGGCCGGGCCTGCCGGCTCGCGACGTTGCCCATCGCCCAGCCCAGTGCCGCGAGCAGCGTCAGCAGCAGCGGCAACAGCGCGGCGCCCCGGGCCCGTTCCACCGCTATCGCCGTCATGCCGAGCACGGCCAGCGCGATCCCCACCAGCTGCCGCCGGCTGATCCGCTCCCCGAACAGCAGGCCGAGCAGCATGGTGAACGGCGCCGACGCCTGCACCACCACCGACGCCTGCCCGGACGGCATGCCGAGGTCGATGGCGAGGAAGAGCAGCGCGAACTGCACGACGCCGAAGCCCAGCCCGTAGATCACCAGCCAACGGGCCGCCACCTTGGGGCGCGGCACGAACAGCACCACGGGCACGGCCAGCACGAGGAACCGCATCGCGGAGAGGAACACCGGCGGGAAGTGGTCGAGCCCGATCCGCACGGCCAGGAAGTTCAGCCCCCACAGCACGGCGACGAGCACGGCGAGCAGCCGGTCCCTGACGCTCACCGGGCGGGGCTTCCGGCGGAGGGACGCGGTCCTTCGGGGCCCGCCGCGAGCAGCCCGGACTCGATGATCCGGCGGCCGACCCCGCGCAGGAACACCCCGTCGCCGATGGGCTTCTGCTCGGCCGCCGCCTGCCGCAGCACCAGTGCCCAGGCAGCACCCGAGGGGTCCTGGACCAGCCAGCAGAACGTCATCACGCCCGGGCTCGAACCCGCCTTGAAGTAGACCCGGGACCACCGCTCCCGGTCGACGGGCACCCCCGGGTAGGCGGTGAGGATCTCCTCCACGACGCCGGTGGAGTCCCGCTCGCTGTCCTGCCGCAGCCCGTCGAGGACCCGCAGCACGTCGTGGGCGTCCATGTGCCAGTCCAGCCCCAGCTGGTGCACGGTCTCGCCGAGATCGCCGATGCGCACCGTGATCGGCCCGGCGACCTCGTCGAGCAGCGCCCGGCGCCCCGCCTCGTCCCGCCGCGTCCACTCCGCGCGCCGCTCCGGATCGCCCCAGCCCAGTTCGAAGACCTCGTGACTGGTCAGGAACGGGCGCATCAGGGACGGGTCGTGGTGCCCGGCCGGGCCCAGGGCCCGCTCCACCGCGTCCCGGCCGAGCAGGTCCATCACCAGGTCGGCGGCCGTGTTGTCACTGAGCACGATCATCTTGTGCGCCGTCTCGCGCACCGACACCCGCGTCCCGTCCGCCAGTTCCTGCATGTCGCCGGTGGGCAGGCTGCGCAGCTCCGGCGTCAGCGTGACCTCGTCGTCCCAGCCCACCCGGCCCTCGTCGATCGCCGCGAGGAGCGCCCGCAGCACGAACAGCTTGTACACCGACCCGGTGGGCATCGGCCGGCCGGCGGCCGACTCGTGCAGGACGACCGGGCCCCCGGGGTCGAGCCGCGCGGCGAGCACGGAGTGCTCCACACCGGGGGTGCGCAGCAGGTCCTCCACGTCGTCCCAGGAGCCGACCTCCGGGATCACCGTCTCGGGCTGGAAGGTGAGGAGGCGCAGCAGACCGCTGGAGTCCAGGGTCAGCGACAGGAGGTGCCGCGTCCCGCCCCCGCCCAGCGCCACCCAGCCCTTGTGGGCCACCGGCTCGTACGCCTCGATCGTGAACGGTCCCTTCTCCCGCCACTCCCGGAGCCGCTGGGTGAAGCCCCCGCCGAGCCCGAACGGGAAGGAGGGCACGAAGCGCCCGGTGAGGGCGTCCTCGGTGGCGAGACCGGGTGCCGTGAGCAGCTCCACGGCCCAGCGGGCCGCCGCGCCCATGGGCGAGTCGTCGGCGGCGAGCACCGCCTCGGCGGCGGACGGGACGGAACCGGCAGCGTCGTTCATCATCGCTCCTTGTCGGCCGCTGTGCGGGGGACGGACGTGCGGGGGCGCCGAGGGGGCCCGCTCAGGCCTCGGTGACCGTGATGGCCGCGCACGGACACAGGTCGGCGCACAGCCGGGCCGCCTCGTGCAGCTCGGGCGGGGGAGTGGCGTCCAGCAGGACCACGGTCCCGGTGTCCGGGTCCTGGTCGAAGATCTCCGGCGCGCCCGCGGCGCACCGGCCCATGGCGCAGCACGCGTCGGTGTCGACCGTGACGGTGAGCCGGTCCACGGCGCTCACCAGGTCACGGGCAGGGCGCCGAGGCCGTAACTCGACACCTCGTGACGGAAGTCCAGCTCGTCGAACGGGACGGCCAGCCGGGCGCCGGGCATCCAGCGCAGCACCGCGGCGAGGATCTCCTCCAGTTCGACCCGGGCCAGCCACTGGCCCAGGCACTGGTGCATGCCGTGGCCGAAGGCCAGGTGCCGACGGGCGTCGCGGTGCGGGTCGAGGCGGTCGGGATCGGGGAACACCCGCTCGTCCCTGTTGCCCGCGGACAGCGAAAGCACCACGCCCTCACCGGCCCTGATCAGGACGTCGTCGAGCTGTACGTCCTCGATCGCCGCCCGGGCCAGGCCGTTCTGCACGATGGAGTGGAAGCGGAGCAGCTCGTCGACCGCCTGCGGCAGCAGCTCCGCGTCCTCGGCCAGGGCGTCCGCGAGATGCGGGTCGGTCAGCAGGCTCAGCAGGCTCAGGCTGGCCTGGCTGGTCGTCGTGCCGTGGCCCGCCACCAGCAGCAGCCGGCACATCGGGACCAGTTCCTCCACGGTCAGACGCCCCGGGCGGACCTGGTCGAGCACCAGCCGGCTGATCAGGTCGGAGCCGGGATCCGCCAGCCGCTCCTCCACCAGCTCGCGCAGGTACCCGTCCAGCTCGTCCCGGGCCTTCCCGACCTCGTCGGGCGTGTAGCCGCGGTCGATGAGGACCGCGCTGCGGGTCTCGATGAACTCCCGGCGGTCGTCGCCGGCCCCGAACAGCAGGGTGATGACGCGGGACGGCACCGGGATGGTCAGTCCCTGCACCAGGTCGACGGGCCGTTCCCCGGTCACCAGCTTCGCCAGCGTCTCGTCGAGGAGCTCCCGCACCGCCGGCCGCAGGGCCTCGGCCCGGCGGGCCAGGAAGTCGCGGGTGAGCATGGAACGCAGCCGGGAGTGCTCCGGGTCGTCCATGCGGATGAACGACGCGGACTTCGGGTTCGCCCGCACCAGCGGCGAGGTGCGGGTCAGCATGGGGAAGCCCGGCGCGCTGGTGACCGCGGTGAGGCGGCGGTCGCCGAGCAGCGCCCGTACACCGGCGTGCGAGGTCACCAGCCACACCTCGCTGCCGTCCCACAGGGTGACCCGGCTCGCGGCCCTCCCGGCCCGCAACTCGGCGAGCCGCGGCGGGGGATCCACCGGTGAGACGCGGGGCATCGGGTACGCCGACGCCTCCTGCCGCTGTCGAGGAGCCGTCTCGCTCATCATCCACCGCCCAATCGCCGTGCACGGAACGCCATGTCGTGCAGCCAATCTGCCGGAGCGGCGAAGGCAGTGCCCGGGCGCCTTCCGCCGGTCGCATAACCCGGCGGAAACAGTCATAACCAGGAACGTGATGAGGGGCCCGCCGTCCCCGTATTCTCCGGAAATCCGTACGCCGGAATTCCGTCGGCCGGGGCGGCGGCGACACCACAGGGAGACACGATGTCCGCACTGCAGGGGAAGGTCGCGCTCGTCACCGGGGCGAGCTCGGGAATCGGCGAGGCCACGGCCCGGATGCTGGCGGCCGAGGGCGCCGCCGTGGCCGTCGCCGCCCGCCGGGTCGAGCGACTGCGGGCGCTCGCCGACGAGTTGGCCGCCGCCGGGGCGAAGGTCCACGTCGTCGAGCTCGACGTCACCGACCCGGCGGCCGCACAGGAGGCGGTGCGCTCCACCGTCGAGGCGCTGGGCGGCCTCGACATCCTCGTCAACAACGCGGGCCTGATGCTGCTCGGGCCGATCGAGGGCGCCGACCTCACGGACTGGACCCGCATGATCGACACCAACGTCCTCGGCGTGCTGTACATGACCCGGGCCGCCCTGCCGCACCTGCTGGAGAGCCGGGGGATCATCGTGCAGATGTCCTCCATCGCGGGCCGCACGGTCGTCCGCAACGCCGGCGTCTACCAGGCCACCAAGTTCGCCGTCGGCGCCTTCAGCGAGACGCTGCGCCAGGAGGTCACCGAGCGCGGGGTGCGCGTGGTGCTCATCGAACCGGGCACCACCGACACCGAGTTGCGCACCCACATCACCCACGCGCCGACCAAGGCCGCCTTCGAGGAGCGGGTCGGCAGGATCCGCAGGCTGAGCGCCGACGACGTCGCCGAGGCGGTCCGCTACGCCGTGACCGCACCGCCGCACGCGACCGTCCAGGAGATCCTCGTCCGCCCCACCGACCAGGCCTGACGGCTATCGTCCCGGTCTCCGCGCGCTCTCGGCGCGCGGCGCCGAGGAGCGGCAGAAGAGGACCGCCTGCCATGATCGATTCCGCAATTCCAGAAAACCAACGGGCAATTCGGCGTTGATTCTTCGATGGAAAAAGGAATCGAAATTGTCACTCTTGGTGGAGTGGGAACCGGTCGCCGACGGGACGGAATGCCTGTCCGCCATCGGCCGGAACGACCTGTCCTTGCTGGCCGCGGTGGGACAGTACGGAGACATCGCGGAAGTGGCCCGGCGGGCGGGCGCGCGGCACGGCACCGTGGACCGCCGGCTCGACCGGCTCGACCGGGCCGTCGGCGCCCCGCTGACGCTGCGCGGCCCGCACACCGCGCGGCTGACGTCGGCGGGCTCCCGCCTGCTGGTCGCCGGACGCCGCTTCTTCCGCCGGATCGACCTCGCCGCGCGCACCCAGCTCCTCGGCCACCGCTCCGAGGCCGTCGACGCCCCCGAGGTGCTCTCCCTCGCCACCACGGCCCCGCTCCCCGAGGACGTGGTGGAGGACGCCGCGGCCACCCTCTGCCTGCTGCTCGCGGTCCGCCACGAGGAGCCCAACCAGGTCACCGCGCACCTCACGGACTACCTCGTCGACGCGGCGTACACCTGGACCACGGGCGACGCGCCCAGCCACTCGCCGGAGCGGCCGACGCGGACCCACGAGGTCCTCGACGACCCCCTGTGGGTCATCCTGCCCCGGGACCACCCGCTGGCCGCCAGGACCCGGATCTCGCTCGCCGACCTGCGGGACGAGACCTGGGTCTCCGAATCGGGGCCCGCGTCCGAGATCCTGGTGGCCCGGGCCTTCCAGGCGGCCGGCCTGCCGGCGCCCGCGCGGCTCCAGGTCGCCGACGCCTCGGTGGTGCGCGGCATCCTGAGCCGCGGTGACGCGATCGGACTGGGCTCGCCGGCGCATCCGGCCGCGCACGCGCCCTCGCTGGTGCGCCGCTCACTGGTGGAGCGCCCGCGCCGCACCGCGAGCCTGCTGGCCGACCCCACGGTCGTCCCGCCCGCGCTGGCCGCCCGGCTGGCCGCGCTGATCGCCCGCGGCCATCTGCGCCGCTTCGCGGCCGACCACGGCGACCTCCTCGACGAACCCTGGTGGACCCGGTGGCACGCCGAGCAGACCCGGCGGCACGCCGACCCCGCCGGGGCCGGCCCGGACCCCGACGCTCCGGCGATGCCGGCCGAGGGGCGCAAGCTCGACGTGGAGGACCTGCACCTGCTGCGGGCGGTGGCCCGGCACGGCAGCATCAACCGGGCGGCGGCCGTGCTGTCCATCAGCCAGTCCGCGCTGACCCGGCGCATCCACCGGCTGGAGCACGCGCTCGGCGCGCGCCTGCTGCTGCGCAGTCCCCGGGGCACCAGCCTCACCGGGCCGACCCGCCGGTTCCTGTCCCTCCTGGACGGGTACGAGGCCGACTTCCGGCAGGCGGCCGCCGCCTGCCGCTCCGCCGGGCGGGCCCAGCCGTCCGGCCCGTGGCCGACCGGTCACGCCGCCGCGGCCGCCGTACGCCTCTCGCGCGAGGCGGGCTGACCCGGCCGCCCCGCCCCGCGCACCCGGTGCGATGTGCGGGGCGGGCCGGGTCCGCGCTCAGCTCGCGCCGAGCGCCACGTAGTCGTACATCCCGAAGGAACCGGTGACGTAGACGTTGCGGGTGTCCGGGTGGCGGTAGAGCAGGGACCGCGGGTAGAGGTACGGGACGATCACCGCGTGCTCCATCGCCAGCCGGTCGATGCGGTGCCAGATCTCCGCGCGCCGCACGGGGTCGGCGGAGCGCGCGCCCTCGTCGAGCAGGGCGTTGATCTCGGGATCGTCCAGCTCGCCCATGTTCTGGTTGCCGCGCTCCTTGATCGCCCGGCCGTCGACGAGCTCCTTGAAGAAGCCGTACCCGTCGGGGAAGTCGGCGCCCCAGCCGAACATGATGATCCCGATGCCGTGCTCGCGCAGGTACGCGGGGCAGCCGCCGTAGAGGTCGAAGTAGTCGCCCGAGGGGAAGTCGACGACCTCGGCCTCGATGCCCACCCGGGCGAGGCCGGCCGACAGGGCCTCGGCCGCCCGGTACTCCTTCAGGCGGTCCTTGCGGGCCGCGATCCTGGTGCGGAAGCCGTCCGGGAGGCCGGCCGCCTCGAGTTCGGCGCGCGCGGCGTCCAGGTCGCCGGTGGCGTCGGGGCCGACGGGGTAGCGGTCGAACGGCTGGTACCCGTCGAGCGTCGGCGGCAGGAGGGTGGTCGCGACGTCGCCGCCGACCGGTCCGCCGTAGGCCAGCTGCATCGCTGCCTTGTCGGTGGCGAACTGCACGGCCCGCCGGCAGTGCACGTCGTCGAACGGCGCGATGTTGCTCGACAGGCAGTAGATCCAGGTGAAGCCGGTGAGCGGGTTGTCGGCGTTCGCGCGCAGCGCCGGGTCCGCGAGGATCCGCTCCTGCGTCGCGGGCTGCACCCCGAACCCGGCCAGGTCGACGTGCGCCTCCCCGGCGAGCAGCATGCGGTCGACCTCGTGCGGGTCCTTGCCGAGGTGGACCTCGACGCGCTCGGCCCGCCGGACGCGCACCGGGTCGGTGGACGGGTCCCAGTGCGGGTTGGGCTCCAGGACGGCGAGCCGCCCGCGGGTGTAGGAGGCGACCCGGTACGGGCCGGTCGCCACCGGTCCGAGCCGGTAGTCGGCGCCGGTGTCCCGGTGGCGCGGGACCGGCGTGGTGCTCGGCATGGTCGCGAGGAGGTCGAGACCGGCGAACGGTTCGAGGAGCCGGAAGACCAGGGTGCGGTCGTCGGGGGTCTCCAGGGTGACGGGGCCGTCCGTGTCCGGCTCCCGCCACGGGCCGCCGTAGTCGGTGCCGAGCAGGTGGCGGAAGTAGGTCGGCCCGGCGCCCAGCACGTCGGTGCCGTAATTGCTGCGCGCGATGGCGTACTTGACGTCGGCGGAGGTGACGGGCGTGCCGTCCTCGTACTTCAGTCCGGCGCGCAGCCGGTACGTCCACACCCGGCCGCCCTCGGAGGATTCGCCCAGCGCTTCGGCCAGGTCGGGCACGAGCCGCTGGCCGTCCTTGCCGGGGGCGGTGTCGAAGGTGACCAGGGTCCGGCCGACGAGCCGGAGGAAGTTCCACGTGTAGGCGTAGTAGGTGTTGCCGGGGTCGAGCGAGTCGAAGTCGTCCGTGCGGGCGAGCCGGAGCGTGCCGCCCGCCGTGCCGGTCGGAGCGACCACACCCCGCACGGCGGCGTCGAACCCCTCGTCCCCCTGGTCCACGGTCTCCGACCGAGTGGTCTCCATGATCCTCCAGCCTTCGTCGCGATGCCGTCCGCCCCATCCTGGGGGCGGCGGCGGGCGGGCGAGGAGGTGCGGCGGGCGGTACGCATAGCCCGGGGGCCGGTCGGCATATCCCGGCCTGACGCGGACCGGCCTGACGGGGACCGGCCCGGGGCGGGGCCGCGGCCACCGCCCCGGGCCGGCCGGGTCGGGTCAGGTGGGGATCAGGTGGGGATCAGGTGGTGTACTCCGAGTTGAGCCGCACGTACCCCTCGGTGAGGTCGCAGCCGTACACCGTGAAGGCCCCGTCGGCGATGCCCAGGTCGACGCCGATGATCACCTCGTCGCCCTTCAGGTGCTCGGCGACGGCGTCGCGCAGCGCGTCCTCGTCCCCGCTGCCCCGGGCGCTCGGCGGGTAGACCTCGACGTCCCCGAAGCGGACCGTGACCCGCTCCTGGTCGATGTCGGTGTCCTCGGAGCACTTGCCGATCGCCATCGTGACGCGGCCCCAGTTGGGGTCGCAGCCGTGCACGGCGGTCTTCACCAGCGGGGAGTTGACCACGGCCTTGCCGACGCGCTTGGCCTGGGCGTCGTCGCGGGCGCCGGTGACCTGGACCTCGATGAGCTTGCTCGCGCCCTCGCCGTCGCTCGCGATGTCCTTCACCAGGGCCAGCGCGACGGTGTGCAGCGCCTGCTCGAACTCCGTCGGATCCACCTCCCCGGCCAGCCCGTTGGCGAACAGCGCCGCCGTGTCGCTGGTGGAGGTGTCGGTGTCGATGCTGACCGCGTTGAAGGTCCGGTCCATCACCCGCCGGAAGATCCGGTCCTGCTCCTCGGGGTCGAGTCGGGCGTCCGTGGCGAAGAACGTCAGCAGCGTCGCCATGTCGGGCTCCATCATCCCGACGCCCTTGGCGATGCCCACGAGGGTGGCGTCACCGACCCGCACCGAGACCTCCTTGGGCCGGGTGTCGGTCGTCATGATGGCGCGGGCCGCCCGGTCGAAGCCGCCCTCGGGGAACGGCGTCGCGAGCGTCTTGAGGTGCTGCCTGATCGACTCCATCGGATACTGACGGCCGATCACCCCCGTGGAGGCGATGAGCAGTTCGCCCTCCGGCACGCCGAGGGTGCGCGCGACGGACTCGCGGACCTCGCGCGCGTTGGCCTCGCCCTCGCGGCCCGTGGCGACGTTGGCGTTGCGTGCGATGACCACGACCCCGTGGGCCCGGCCGCCGGCCGCGGCCTCGCGGCTCAGCACGACGCTCGGTCCGGCGAACCGGGAGCGGGTGAAGACCGCGCTCACCACGGCCGGGACGGTGGAGGCGAGCACGGTGAAGTCGTCCCGGCCGTCGTCGGCCAGTCCCACCGGTGCCGTGTGGGTGACGAATCCCCGCGGTGCGCGCGGTGTGGGCTCGGACATGAAGGCGTCTCCTGTCACGCGGATGGCGGGGCGACGGCGGTCTCCGTCGCCCCACCGCATCACTTCCAGGTTCTCAGCATATCTATGCGTACGATCGCGCCCCGGCACCGAAGAGGCGGCGGGGCGCGACCGGCGGTGCGGGAAGGGTCACCGGCGAGGCGTGAAGGAGACGACGTCGCCCGCGCGCTCACCACCGGAGAGCTGGCCGTTGCGCTCGGTGCGGATGTAGACGCGGTGCAGCCAGCGGTCCTCGCCGTCCCAGCGCGGGCTGAACGGCGTACGGGCGTGCGTGGTGCGGAAGTTGTCGATGATCAGCACGTCGCCCGGTTCGAGCTTGATCCCGGTCGTCACGTCGTCGAGGGCCTGCGACAGGGCGGCGACGGCCTCCTTGTCGGCCGGGTCCTCCGGCGCGAGCAGCTCACGGTCGTACCCGAGGAACGGGTCGCGCTCCTCGCCGTACAGCGGCTTGACCTCGGCGATGGCGCCCGGGTCCTCCTCGCCGCCGCGGAAGGCCACGTCGACGCAGCACGGCATCCGGCGGTCGAAGAGCCGCGCCCGCGTCCGCTCGTCGAGCAGCGGCAGCGCCTTGCGGACCGAACCGACCAGCGTCTCGGCCCGGCGCTCGTGGTCGGCCCGGGAGCAGGCGAGCATGACGTAGTTCGGCTGGAGGACGTGGTACGCCATCTCCGTGTGGAACTCCAGCGTGGTCTCGGAGGTCTCCGAGGACAGGTAGTGCGCGCCGGGCGACGGGTACACGTCGTGGTAGACCGTGCCGGAGCGCAGCTCCCGGTACCCGGTGTGCAGGCCGAGCCGGCGTCCGGTCAGGGCGAGCATCGCCTCCATGACGAACAGCGGGCGGTCCAGCGGGGCCGGGGTCGTGGTGGGCGTGTCGGGCAGTTCGGACGGGTCGACGGGCAGCCCGCGCAGCAGCAGGTAACCGTCCGTGTTGCCTTCGGCGTTGAACGAGTCGAGGGCGGCGGACAGCCCCTTGGGCAGGTCCTCGGCGAGTTCCCCCGCCTGGTCGAGGAAGTCGTACAGATCCGCGCGGGGGACCTGGGGGAGCCGCCCCGCGAGGCCCAGCAACTCCTCGCGGTAGGGCGCGCAGTCGATGATCGGAGAAGCCATGACGCCGTGTCTCCTTCTACTTCTGGATCCGATGGGCGCGGGCGTACTGGTAGAGCATTTCCGCGCCGATTTCCGTGGCGAGCACGGAGGTGATCCCGCCGTGGTCGTAGAGCGGGGACACCTCCATCACGTCGAAGCCGATCGGCTTGAGGTCCCCCACGCACCGCAGCAGCGCGAGGACCTCACGGGAGCTGAGGCCGCCCGGCGCGGGCGTGCCCGTCCCGGGGGCGAAGGCCGGATCGACCACGTCGACGTCGACGGACACGTAGACGGGCCGGCCCTTGATCCGCTCGCGGACGAGGTCGGCGGTGCCGCGTACGCCCAGGTCCGAGAACTCGTCGGCGGTCACCACGCGCACTCCGTTGTCGCGGGCGTAGTCGAGCGAGTCCGGCTTCGGGTTGTGCCCGCGGATGCCGATCTGGACCATGGCGTGCGGATCGACCAGCTTCTCGTCGATCCCGTGCCGGAACGGGGTGCCGTGGTGGTAGAGGCCGCCGTAGAAGGCGGGGTTGGTGTCGGAGTGCGCGTCCAGGTGCAGCACCGCCACCGGGCCGTGCTGCTCGGCGACCGCGCGCAGGGCGGCCACGGTCAGCGAGTGGTCGCCGCCCAGCATCAGGAAGGCCGCGTTGGCCTTCAGGAGGTGGGCCAGGTGCTTCTGCGCCGTGTCGATCGCGATGTTCATGTCGAACGGGGTCAGGTCCATGTCCCCGGCGTCGACGCAGTCGATCAGGTCGAAGGTGCCGGGGCCGCGGTCGATGCCGACCCCGTGGATGAGCCCCGACTCGTTGCGGATCGCCCGCGGGCCGAACCGGGCGCCCGGACGGTAGCTGGTGCCCCCGTCGTACGGGGCCCCGATCACCACGACGTCGCGGCCGCGGGGGTCCCGGTCGTGCGGCAGCCGCATGAACGTGGGTATCTGCGCGTAGCGGGGTGAGACGTGCGAGTCGATGCGCTCCACGGCTTCAGCAACCCTCCTGGAAGTCGACGACGGACGGGAACGGGTCCCGGTGGACCCGGGCGCTCATGCCGCCCCGCGGGCGAAGCGTTCGGCCACGGACCGCACCGTGTCGGCGGTGCTCACCTCGGAGGGGTGGCGGCCCGCCACCACGGTCAGGTCGAAGAGTTCGCGGACCACGTGCCGCTTGGCCTCCCGGACCGACCGCTCCGCGACCCCGTGCCCCGTCAGCAGCAGGGAGAACGACGACGTGGTGCCCGAGCCCTCGTGGACGCCGAGCTTGGGCCGCGTGACGGTCTCCTCGGGCAGCGCGTCGGCCAGGGCGGCGCGCAGCACCCACTTGTCGCGGCCGTACCGCCGCTTCAGCCCGGCCTCCAGGGAGACGAGCAGGTCGAGGACGTTCCGGTCCCAGTACGGGTGGGTGGTCCAGTGGCCGCCGAGCAGGGACAGCACCGGGGACATCTCGTTCAGGCCGTCGAAGGTGGCCATGTCGTACGCCACGGCCGTGTCGAGGTTCGGCAGCCGGTCCTCGCGGTGCATGCCCGCGAGCGGGATGTCCGCGCCGTATCCGGTGAGGATCCGGCGGGCCGGACCGCCGAGTTCGCGGTAGAGCGCGACCAGCGGCAGCAGGTACTCGATGATGTCCGGGTCCACCGACTCGGCGGCCCACACCGCGTACGGGAGCTGGGCCAGCAGGTCGGCGGTGGGCACGGTGATCTCGCGGTGCGCGGTGCCGAGGTGGTCGACGACGGCGCGGGCCTGGGCGAACTCGTCCGACGTGTCGGTGCCCATGGACACCGTGTCCAGCGCGCCGGCCGCCCGGTGCGCGCAGGCCGCGACGCCGGAGGAGTCGATGCCGCCGGAGAGCACCACCAGCGGGGTGTCGCCGGTGGGGACGCGGACCGCGACGGCCTCGTCGAGCGCGGCGCGGACGGCCGCCACCGCCTCGTCCTCGGGCACGATCCGGCGGGACAGCGGGGGCCGCCAGACGGGGTGGGCCTCGACCGTGCCGGACTCCAGGTCGGTGTCCCACACCGTGCCCGCCGGCACCTGGTAGACGTCCGGCAGGCCCGGCACGCGCCGCGCGTCCGCCAGCGGGAAGCCCCGCGGGTGGCGGTGCTGGGACAGGGTTTTGGCCTCGGTGGACGCGGTGACCTCGCCGGGCGTCACGCGCGCGTACAGCGGTATCGACCCCGCGTGGTCGGTGGCGAGCAGGACGCGGCGCCCGGTGGCGACCACGGCCGCGAAGCGCCCGTTGAGGAGCCGGAAGGCGTGCGGTCCGTAGTGGCGCAGCAGGTGCAGGAGCAGCTGCGCGTCGCTCTCCGGTTCGGGCCCCGGAGGCAGTACGGAGCGCAGGGCCTCGCGGTTGTAGAGCTCGCCGGCCAGCAGCACGGCGGTGTCCGCGTCCCGGGCCTGGGCGCCCTCGGGTGCGGTCTCGGGCCCGTGCACCAGGACCGCGGAGAGGTTCTGGTCGGGCAGGGACGTGTGGATGTCGGTAAGGCTGCCGTGGGCGGCGAATGCCGCGTGGGGCGCCCGGCCCCCGCCCGAACGGGCGGAGGCCAGGAACCCGTAGGCAGCCGGCAGCGCCGGTGCCTTCATGGTCAGATGCTCAGGGCGCCGAAGCCGCCCGGCTGGAAGTCGTAGGAGATGGGGACCTCGATCAGGAAGGGGCGGCCCAGCTCGGCGCCCTTGCGCAGGGCGGCGAGGAGTTCGTCGCGGTCCGTGGCCTTGGTCGCCTCGACGCCGTTGGCCTCGGCGAGGGCGACGAAGTCGACGCCGGTGAACTTCACCGCGGGGTCGTGGCTGCGGTGGTGGCCGATGTTCTGGTAGAGCTCGATGAGGCCGTTGGTGTCGTTGTTGACGACGACGGTCACGATCGGCAGGTTGAGGCGGGCGATGGTCTCCAGGTCGGCGCTGTTGGAGTGGAAGCCGCCGTCGCCGGCGATGAGGAAGGTGGGCTCGTCCGGGCGGGCCATCTGGGCGCCCATCGCGGCGGGGATGCCGTAGCCGAAGCTGGAGCAGCCGGCCGAGGTGAGGAAGCCGAAGGGCTGGTCGGCGCGGGCGAACAGCACGCCGTAGTGCCGGAAGAAGCCGATGTCGGAGACGATGGTGCCGCGGCCCTCGCCGGCGACCTCCGCCATGACCGTGTTCATCGAGTCCATGACCTGGTGGACGCGCATGCCGTCCTCGTAGGCCTCCGGGTCGGCGAGGAACTCCGCGATCCGGGCGCGCAGCGGGGCGATGTCGTGCCGGTCCTTGGCGGCGAGCTCGGCGGTCGAGGCGTCGAGGTGCTCGACGAACGCCAGCACGTCGGTGACGACGTCGACGGTCGGCCGGTACACGCGGGGGATCGGGTTGGCGGTGGGCGAGACGCGGACGGTCTTCTTCTCGGCGCCCTTCTGCCACATGGAGGGACGCAGGTCCTCGGCGTAGTCGTAGCCGAGGGTGAGGATGAGGTCCACGGGGGAGAACAGGGTGTCGAGGGCCGGGAAGTTGAGGATCCCGTCCATGTAGCCGGTGACGGCCCCGTAGTTCAGCTCGTGGCCGTGCGGCAGGACGCCCTTGGCGATGTACGTGGTGATGACGGGGACGTTCAGCCGCTCCGCGAGGGCGCGGATGGCGGGCACCGCGCCGGAGCGGATGGCGGCGGCGCCGACCACGAGGACCGGGTGCTCGGCGTCCGCGAGCAGCTCCGCGGCCTCCTCGGCGGCCTTCTCCCAGCCGTCCGCGACCGCGCCGATCGGCTTGACGGGGGTGCGGGCCGGCGGGTTCGGCGCGGAGGCGTCGATGCCCTCGCTGGAGCCCAGCAGGTCGACGGGGAGGGAGATGAAGGACGGACCCACCGGCTCGGTCATGGCGGCGGTCACCGCGGAGTCCACCAGGTCGGTGATCTCGTGGGGGCGCTGGAGCTCCACCGCGTACTTGGACATCGGGGCGATGATCGCCACCGAGTCCAGGCACTGGTGGGTGTCGTTCGGGAAGATGTCGTGGGACTCCGACTGGGCGGCCAGGGCGATCACCGGCGAGCGGTCCAGGACCGAGGTGGCGATGCCGGTGGACAGGTTCGTCATGCCCGGGCCGAGGGTGGCCCAGCAGGCCTGGGGGCGGCCGGTGATGCGGGCGAGGACGTCGGCGGCGACACCGGCGGTGAACTCGTGCCTGGTGAGGACGAAGTCGATCCCCTCGACCTCGTCGAAGAGGATCGACGCGGCCTCTCGGCCGACGACTCCGAACACCTTCTCCACACCGTGCTCGCGCAGCCGGGACAGGAGCGCGTGCGCGGCGGTCGGTTCGGTGCTGGGGCCGGTCGATACACGGGACATGGAGTCTCCAGAGTCGGTCGGATGGGCGATGCCGCCACCCTGATCGGGCCTCCTCTTCGTGTCCTCTTCCGGTCGTATCGCGGGGAGCGTCCGGAGAGCGGGAGAAGAAGGGGCGCGGTTCGGGCGGAGACGGGCCGTGGTGTCGGACGTCCGTGCGACCGGTTGCGATCCGGACAGTTCCCGCTCGCGGGAACCGGAGTTCGGAGAATATCTTCAGTGGACTAGTCCACTTGTGGATCTCCGGGATGCCCTCTTTCGTCGCCTCTCTTTGCTCCGTATTGCGGGGTCACCGACGGGTGGGGCCCGCGCTGTCCTCCTTTTTCCGCCGACTCGCCCAACACGCCTGTGGTTCCCCATTCTCGCGCCTTTCACGATTTCTTCACGTGGGCCGCTGTCCTGAAATGCTCGTGTGGGCGGTGGCGTAAAAGTCGGGTCCGCATAATCTCGACATCATGGCTAGCTATCGAAATCAGGACGGCTTACCCCGCACTCGCCGGGGACGCTCTCGTGGCTCTTCGGTCATCGCGACCTGTGTCGTGCTCGCCGCGGTCGCGGGAGTCGGTTACTGGGGATATTCCACTCTGTTCAAGGGCGCCTCGGGCGCCTCGGAGGACCCGAAGGTCGTGGCGGCGACGAAGGCGGTGACGGCCTTCCTCGACGCCTGGGAGGCGGGCGACGCCGGGCGCGCCGCGCGGGAGACGGACACCCCGGACGGCGCCGAGTCCCTGATCAAGTCCGTGATGACCAACCTGAAGCCCGCCACGACCCGGATCGACGCGGGCGAGGGCGAGCGGAAGGATGCGAAAGTACTTGTTCCGTTTACCGTGACGATGGACATACCCGGTGCCGGTGCCTATTCCTGGAAGTCGAAGGCCGACGTGGTCGAGACCGGCAAGGAGTGGAAGGTCGAATTCCGTACGGAGATGATCCACCCGGACATGGTTCCCGGGCAGACCCTCGCCCTCGACGCCCGCGACCGGGCCGCCGTCCTCGACGCCGAGGGCCGTGAGCTGAGGGCCGCCTCCCTCGTCGGCGCCGTCGACCCGCAGACCGGCAAGGGCGTCTCCGGCCTGGAGGCCCGCTACGACAAGCAGCTGACCGGCGGCTCGGGCCAGGGCAAGTCGGTCGTCGTGGTGGACCGCGCGTCCGGCCAGCCGGTCAAGACCCTCTCCGGCGGCGGGGAGGCCCAGGGCAAGCCGGTGCGCACGACCATCGACCCGAAGGTCCAGGAGGCCGCCGCGGCCGCCCTGGAGGGCGTCACCAAGAACGCGGCCGTCGTCGCGATCGACCCCACCAACGGCCACATCCTGGCCGCCGCGAACAAGCCCTCAGGGATGAACCGCGCCCTGGAGGGCCGCTACCCGCCCGGCTCGACCTTCAAGGTGGTCACCGCCGCCGCACTGCTCAAGCAGGGCATGAAACCCACGGACCGCGCCGACTGCCCCAAGTTCGCCAACGTCAACGGCCAGCGCTTCGAGAACCAGGACCAGTTCGTCCTGCCGGCCGGATCCACCTTCCGGGACAGCTTCGCCCACTCCTGCAACACCTTCTTCGTCGACTCCCGCGCCAAGCTGCCCCAGGCCGGCCTGCACGAGGCCGCCCAGGCCTTCGGTATCGGCGGCTCCTGGGACGTCGGCACCATCACCTACGACGGCAGCGTCCCGGTCTCCACCAGCGACAACGACAAGGCCGCGTCCACCATCGGACAGGCCAGGGTGCAGGCGTCCCCCCTCGTGATGGCCTCGATCGCCGCCACCGTGAAGGAGGGCGTCTTCAAGCAGCCCGTCCTCGTGCCGGACGCCGTGCGCAAGAAGTACGAGGCCCCCGCCCGCCTGGACCCCGGCGTCGTCGACTCCCTGCGGGGCATGATGCGGGCGACCGTCACCATCGGCGCCGGCAAGGCCCTCAGAGGCATCTCCGGCGAACCGCACGCCAAGACGGGCACCGCCGAGTTCGGCACCGAGACCCCGCCGCGCACCCACGCGTGGATGATCGGATACCAGGGCGACCGGAACCTCGCCTGGGCCGTTCTCCTTGAGGACGGCGGGTCGGGCGGCCGTGACGCGGGGCCCATTGCGGCCAAGTTCCTCAAGAATCTGACGGATTGACAGCCGAGGCCTTTGCGGTGAGTTTTCAGCCAGGCGCCGTTCCGCGCACTCACCGCGTTCTCCTCGATCGCCTAGGATCAGCGCGCGCACGTCAAAGGATTGGCAAGTACTGGCCACACGAAAACGCATCCAGCCACGCCCGCCCCATTCCGGCAGGGGCTTGGCTCGTCTTCGACGGGGGAAGTTAAGCCATGAGTACGTGGAATGAGGTGACGATCCGGCTTCTCGGGCCGGTGGCCCTCGTGCAGGAGGGTGAGCCGGTTCCCATGCAGGGGCAGCGGCAGCGGCGATTCCTCGCCGCCCTCGCCCTGCGGGCCGGACAGGTCGTCTCCAAAGAAGCGATCATCGAGGACTCCTGGGACGGCGAGCCCCCGCTCACCGTCACCGGGCAGCTGCAGACCTCGGCCTGGATGGTCCGCAAGGCCCTGACGCACGCCGGTCTCGCCCGCGACGTGATCCGTTCGCACGACCGCGGTTACGAACTGAGGGCGCCGCAGGAGTCCATCGACCTCTTCGTGTTCCGGGACGCGGTGCGGGCCGCCCGGGACCTGCACCAGCGCGGCAGGCACCAGGACGCCGCCGAACGGCTCGACGCGGTACTCGCCCTCTGGCGGGGCCCGGCCCTCGCCGACGTCACGTCGAGCCGGCTCCGCCTCAAGGCCGAGTCGCTCCAGGAGGAACGCACCGCGGCGGTCGAACTGCGCGCCCAGGCCGACCTCGGCCTCGGGTACTACACGGAAGCGATCAACCGCCTGTCCGGACTGGTCGACCACGACCCCTTCCGGGAGGACCTGTACGTCAAGCTCATGATGGCCTACTACGCGGAGGGCCGGCAGGCCGACGCCATCCAGGTCTTCCACCAGGCCAAGAAGATCCTGCGCGAGCAGATCGGGATCAACCCGGGCGTCCCCCTGACGAAGGTGATGCAGGCGATCCTGCGCCAGGACGAGCACTACCTGAAGGTCGGCTCCGGCAAGGGGTGACGGCCGCGCCCCACGGGCCCCCGCTCCTCGCCGCCGGCGGGGGACGGGGGCCCGTACGCGTGTTCCGGCGCCCCTCCGCGGGTCCCTCGTTCGGAGTACGGGGGTGACGTGAAAGGCACCGTACGTACCGAGACCTCCCGTATGGTCGCCCCATTCCAAGGGATCACGCACGGCAGGGGCGGCAACGTTGGCTGAACGACGGACGGTACTCAAGGGAGTTCTCGCGGCATCGGGCGCCGCCATCGCCGGGACGGGAACGTCCACCGCCGCACCGACGCCAGGACGCGGCGGCCCCTACTCCACCCCCGTCGAGCTGCGCTGGCTCGGCGTCGCCGGCTGGGAGATCGTCATCGACGGCGACCGCAGCATCGTCTTCGACCCGTACCTGAGCCGCATGCCCTGCCTCGGGCCCACCGGCCGACTGGACCCCGGACTGCCGCTGCGGAACGACCCGGCCGCCGTGGAGCGGGTGGCGGCGCACCACCTGGCCGGTGCGCCCGAGCTGATCCTGGTCAGCCACGGCCACTTCGACCACGTGGCGGACGTACCCCAGCTCCTCGGCCGCCCGGAGTGGCGGCGGTCCCGGATCCGCACGGTCTGCGACGAGACCGTCCGCCACCTCCTCACCGCCATGGGGACACCGCCCGCGCGCGTCGCCGACGTGATCCAGGTCAAGGGTGGCGAGTACCTGCAGTTCGACGGGTACACCGTGGAGGTCTTCCGCAGCCTGCACAGCCAACTGGCCGACCACGGCTCCTTCGCGCCCGGCCGCAGGGCCGCCCCGCCGCGCCGGCCGGCCGTCCTCGGGGACCTCGTCGAGGGCGACACGTTCGCCTACCAGGTGTCCGTCGACTCGGGCCCGAGGATCCTGCTCATGGGCGCCAGCAACTTCGTCGAGCGGGAGTTGAGCGGCATCCGACCGGACGTCGCCCTGGTGCCGATGAGTTCGCACGGCGCCGTGCACCGCTACGTGGAACGGCTGCTGCGCGCCACGGAGAACCCGCCGCTGCTGATCCCGACCCACCACGACGACCTGGTCGCACCGCTCGGCACGGCCGTGACCGCCCACGCCGAACGGACCTCTGCCGCCCAGCAGTTGTCCCGGCTGGCGCCGAGCGGCTGCCGCGTCCTCGACCCGGGGCCCCTGCGGCCCGTGGACCTCGGTACCGCGTTCGCCTGACCCCCGGCCCTCGGAGCCGGAAGAGATCATCCGGAGAGCGCCGTCGGAAAGGATGGCCGTGCATCCGGACAGATCAGGCAGGAAGGGCGTAAGGGTATGAGGAAGGCATGGCGCGCGGCGGTCACCTGGGTCGCGGCGGCTGCGGCGGTCACGGCCGGCGCCGGCGCGGCGCACGGCGCGCAGACGGGGGCGGACGCGGGCTTCAGCTTCACGGCCGAGAAGTACGCCGCGGTGCCGTTCGGCACGGACCGGGCCACGGTCTGGCAGATGGTCGTCGGGGCGGCGCAGTCGCCCCCGCCCGGCTCGGCGAGCGGCTGGTGCGAGAACAGCAGCATGACCATCCAGTGCTTCACCGCGAGCGGCGACTACGTGCCGTACGGGAACTTCAACTTCAACGCGGCCGGCACGCTGGTCTCGAAGCAGAACGAGTTCCTGTACAAGCCGGCGGCGCCGTCCATGACGCTCGCCAAGTACAACAAGGTCCAGCTGGGCATGACCGAGGCGCAGTTCTGGGCCGTCGTGCCCTCTGCCTCGTGCGTGGTCCGCGAGGAGGCGTACCCCAACTGGCCCGCCACGACGGGCCACAAGCTCGCCTACAAGTGCGACGCCTCGACGGGCCTGTTCCCGCCGGTCGCGTACTTCGACCTGACCGACGGCAAGGTCACGTACAAGTACCAGCGCGCCCTCACCTGACCGGAGGGCGGTGGCCGCACCGGGGCGGACGAGTGTGCGCGCACTCGTCCGCCCCGGTGGTGTGTCCGGTGCGTCAGTACGTGAGGATGCCCGGGTCCGTCACGCCCGCCGTGCCCGTTTCGACGTGGCCCGCCAGGCGGCGGAGGTAGTCGGTGGAGGCCGGGGAGGTGACGGTGACGTCGTACCAGCGGCCGGAGGAGGCGAGGGGCACGGTGTGGGTGACCGTGGCGCCCTTGGCGACGGTCAGCGTGACGGGGGTGCCGCCGTAGGCGCCGGTCACGGTCACCTGGGTGGTGGCGCCCGCGTTGGTGAAGGTGAGGGTGAGGTCGCCGGTGGTGCCGTCGTGGCGGGCGGCGACCTCGGGGACGGCGGTCTTGCCGGGGGAGCGGAAGCGGCGGAGGAAGCCGTTGGGGCCGTGGACGGTGAGGTCGGTGACGCCCTTGGAGTACTTGGTGTTCCAGGTGTCGGCGATCGACTTCCCGGCCTCCGTCGTGTACGTCCAGGGGGCGTCGGTGCGGTTCGCCGAGGTCACGTAGAACTGGGCGCCCGCGGCCG
Organism: Streptomyces sp. LMG1-1-1.1; assembly: GCF_040815545.1. Lineage (NCBI taxonomy): Bacteria > Bacillati > Actinomycetota > Actinomycetes > Kitasatosporales > Streptomycetaceae > Streptomyces > Streptomyces sp. LMG1-1-1.1. The sequence continues at coordinate 75,240 of NZ_JBFPNH010000030.1, forward strand.
GGCCGCCGCTGAAGGCGAGGCGGAAGGTGCCGGCGGTGACGTCCGCGGTGCCGTCGACGTACGGGGCGTACTTCAGCGGCCGGGTGGGCTTGGCGCCCGGTTCCTGGCGGGGCATCGTGCCGACGGCCGGGGCGGTGGCCAGGAAGTCGGGGTGGCGGTTGCGGTCCGGCGGGTAGTAGCCGGCGGTCGGCGGGAGCGCGGCGGGCTGGGTCTGGGTGCGGGTGAAGTCGAAGGCGGTGGTCAGGTCGCCGCAGACGGCCCGTCGCCAGGGCGAGATCTGGGGCTCGCGCACCCCGAAGCGGCTCTCCATGAAGCGGATCACCGAGGTGTGGTCGAAGGTCTCGGAGCAGGTGTAGCCGCCGGTCGACCAGGGCGAGACGACGATCATCGGGACGCGGGGGCCGAGGCCGTACGGGCCGGCCGCGTACCCCGTCTTGCCGGGGAAGTAGTCGAGGCCGGTCGGGACGGTGGAGAGGCCCTGGGCGGCGGAGCCGGGGACGTACGGCGGGACGACGTGGTCGAAGAAGCCGTCGTTCTCGTCGTAGGTGATGAACAGGGCCGTACGGGCCCACACGTCCGGGTTCGAGGTCAGCGCGTCCAGGACCTGCGCGATGTACCAGGCGCCGTAGTTGGAGGGCCAGTTGGCGTGCTCCGAGAAGGCCTCGGGGGCGGCGATCCAGGAGACCTTCGGCAGCCGGCCGGCCTGGACGTCGGCGCGCAGGACGTCGAAGAAGCCCTCGCCGTTCTTGGCGTTCGTGCCGGTGCGGGCCTTGTCGTACAGCGGGTTGCCGGGCTGGGCGTTCCGGTAGTTGTTGAAGTACAGGAGGGAGTTGTCGCCGTAGTTGCCGCGGTAGGCGTCGTTGATCCAGCCCCAGGAGCCGGCGGCGTTCAGGCCGTCGCCGATGTCCTGGTAGACCTTCCAGGAGACCCCGGCCGCCTCCAGGCGCTCGGGGTAGGTGGTCCAGCCGTAGCCCGCCTCGGCGTTGTTGAGGACGGGGCCGCCGCCCGTGCCGTCGTTGCCGGTGTGACCGCTCCACAGGTAGTAGCGGTTGGGGTCGGTCGAGCCGATGAACGAGCAGTGGTACGCGTCGCAGATCGTGAAGGCGTCGGCGAGCGCGTAGTGGAAGGGGATGTCCTCACGGGTGAGGTACGCCATCGTGGCCTTGGTCTTGGCCGGGATCCAGTTGTCGTACTTGCCCTTGTTGAAGGCGCTCTGGCCGCCGGCCCAGTCGTGGTTGAGGCCCTGGAGGAACTCCATGCCGAGGTGGTCGCTCGTCGGCCGGAACGGCAGGGTCACCTTGTTGCCGTCCGACTGGTTCCAGACCGGCTTCCCGCTGGGCAGCGTGACGGGACGCGGGTCGCCGAAGCCCCGTACGCCCTTCATTGCACCGAAATAGTGGTCGAAGGAACGGTTCTCCTGCATCAGGACGACGATGTGCTCGACGTCCTGGATCGTGCCGGTGGAACCCTGCGCGGGTATGGAAGCGGCGCGCGCGATGCTCTCCGAGAGCATCGTGAACGCGGCGGCCCCGCCGGTCAGCTGCAGGAACCGGCGACGGTTGAGGTCGGCCATGGGGGGTTTCTCCTCCGGTGTGAGTACGGACGGTGCGGGTGCGGGCGCGGGTGCTGTGCGCCGACCGGGGGGACCGGCCGACGGGCGCCCCAAGGAGAGCGCCCGTGGACCACCTCCCGGCGGCCGTCCCATGACTGCCCGTCGTACGGTGGGCGAACCCCCCGTGCCCGAACGTGAAAACTCACAACCGAACGGTCCCGGCGGCCCGTTGACCCCCAAGGGGCTACGCGAACCAACAGAAACCGGCAGCGGGGCGCCGACTCACCCCGGTGGTCCGGCCGCCCTCCCCGCGGCGAGCCACCCGGCGACCCGCCGCGGGTCGACCGGCGTGCCCATGGCCCGGAGCTCGCGATGGACCGCCCGCAGCAGCTCCGGGCGCCTGAGCAGCGGGCGCGCGGCGGGATCACCCGACGCGAGGGCGAGGACCAGACCGGTCCACGCCTCGGGGCACTCGGGATCGTCCGCGAGAAGACCGGCGTACGCGCCCGGCGCCGCGGGATCCCCGGTGACGAGCGCGCGGTCCGCGGGGGACGGGGCGGGCCGTCCGCAGTCCGGCGCGGCGGCGAGGACCTGCCGGAGCAGCCGGGTCCGGGCATGGGGCCAGCGGGAGGCGAGATCGGGCACCACGGCGGAATCGGCGACCCGGCAGTCGGCCGCCGCCCCCGTGACGAAGGCCCTGGCCAGCGCGCGCACGTCGTCCGGGGCCGGAACCAGGTGCCGGATCCGCCAGCCGGTGCGGTGATCGGTGGCGGCGAACGCCGCCATGGCGTCGATGCCCGGCCGGACCCTGCCGTCGGCCGCCCACGCGGGCAGCCGGGCGGCCATGCCCCTCAGGAAGCGGCGCCCGTGGGCGGTCAGCGCCGGATCCGCGCCGAGCGTGTCGACGGCCTCCCGCGTCTGCCGGCGGCTGAGGGCGAACTCGAACTCGGCCGTCGCCCGCCCGGCTCGCGGCGCCCGGTCCAGATGGCGGCACCAGAAGTCGGTGATGCCGAGGAAGGCGTACGCGCCCTGCAGCAGCCCGCTCAGCGGGCGGGGGTCGTCCCGCCAGGGCGCGTGATGCCGCTCGACCCCGCCGTCCCGCTCCAGCGTCAGCAGGTGGAGCAGCGCACCCAGCTTGGTGTGCTGGAACTCGTGGACCAGGGTGACCGCCAGAGTGACCGGATCAGGCGGCAGCGAGGTCAGCAGACCGCCGAAGGCATCGCCGGAGGACGCGCTGAGGACCACCCCGCTCGACGACGGCGCGACCACCGTCAGGCTCCGTAACCCCTCCGCGAGCGCCGCCGCCGACTCCGGGTCGCTGTCCTCGAGGACCTCCAGCGCCAGGGCGAACCGCTCCTGCCAGCGGGCGGTCTCACCCGCGTCGAGGCGCTGCGGTGCCAGCGGCTCGCTCAGGTCCCGGTACGGGTCGATGTCGTCCAGCCACACGTCCCTGCGCCGCCCCGCCGCGTGCGCGTGCAACCGGCGCAGGCCCTGCCACCCGGGGGCGTCGCCGTCGGACGGCGCGGGCGGTTCGGGCGGTCCCACGCGCGCCCCGTGCGGGCCGATCCGCAACCGGCCCGCCTCCACGACGACCTCCGTCGTCGCCCAGTGCGGATGCCCCGGCAGGTGGGCGAGGCCGAGGGTGGGGAACATCGCGGTGCCGTCCCGCAGCGGCACGGTGGTGCGCAGCGGAAGCCCGGCGCGCAGCGCCGCGACGGCGCACACCGCGTGCAGATGGCCGAGATCGGTCCAGAGCGGCCCGTCGCCCCAGGCCGTGTGCCGCATCCGCCGCAGCCCGTGCCCGAGCCACACGCCGACCTGCGGATGCAGCAGCAACTCCCGGAAGTCGTCCGGGGCGTGCTCCTGGGCGGCCGTCAGGATGTCCCAGGCGCTGTCCACGGCCGGCAGCGGGCCGAGCGCACCCGGCGTGACCTCGACCGCGTCGAGCAGGGCGCGCAGCAGCAGAAGCCGTCTGCTGTACTCACCGGTCCGCAGGAAGCGGACCGTGTCGGGACCGCCCCGCCCCGCGGCCAGGGCGTCGAAGTGCGCCGAGGGAATGAGATGGTGCACGGTACGGGCGGGTTCGTGACGTCCGTCGGTCTGCACGGATCTCCTCCCGGGAATCCGTCAGTCGGCCCGCCCGGGCGGGCCGTCGCCGCTGCCGCTGGAGAAGTTGACCCGGGGACGCTCGACCTGACGCAGCAGCCGCTCCAGCGAGCGGGCGTGCAGCCCCGGGTCCTGCGACCGGAGTTCGGACAGCGGGACATCGTTGAGATCGACGAGCTCGGATCCCATGTGATCGTCGGACGTGTACATACGACATCCCCCTAGCACTGCCCTGAACCCCGTTGGCCTTCATGATGACGCAGGCAGGAGGGTTCGGGAAGGGCGTGATCAGCCGGTCGCTCCCGTCCGTTCACCCGGTCAGCCAGCGATCTGCCCAGTTCTTCAGATCGCGCTGCTCCAGGGAGCCCGGTTCGAGCAGCGCGACCGCCTCGACGAGGGCCGCGAGACCTCCGGGATGGCGACGGCAGGTGCGCACGATGCTGATGATGTCGGGCCGGGGCGCCCCCATCCGGGGGATGGAGCCGGCCAGGTCGGCGGGCAGCATCCCGAGCACCAGCTGGCGCTGGTCGCGGTCCGCCAGGCTGGGCCAGCCCGCGAGCAGACCGATGAGCTCGTTGAGTGCCGCGTCCGGCACCGGCTCCTCCAGGCGGCGGGTGGACGGGAACACGAGCCGGCGCTCGTCGCCCGCCCAGGACCGGTACCAGAGCGAGGTCGGCCGCTGCTCATGCCCGGTGAACCCGCCGACCACGGTGTCCGCGATCCCGCTCATGTCGGGCGGCCACGCGCCGCCGCCCGCCGCGGCCAGCGCGTCGAGCACCGCCCGGGAGAACGCCCCGGTCTGCCCCACGGGGTCGTTCACCGCCCGCTGACCCGGCCCGGAGGCCAGCAGGACGAACTGCTCCCGTCCGGGCAGCCGGTCGCCGCCCGAGGGGACCTCGGCGGGCAGGGTGCGGGCGAAGCCGAGGTCCTCGACGAAGGTCTGGCAGGAGTCCACCAGCCAGATCTGGCGCTGGAAACCGGGCAGCAGATCGGTCGTGCACGCGGTCAGCCAGGCGTCCAGGTCCAGGTTCCTGCGCTCGTCCGCCGAGGCGTCGGCGTAGAAGAGCCGGCGGTGCCCCTGCGGGTCGGTGACCCCGTGACCGCCCCAGAACACCCAGAGGAGGTCGCCTTCGAGGGCCGGCAGCCGCCGCGTCAGCACCTCCTGGACGGCCTCCCGCCCGGCGGGACCCTCGGCGACGTCGACCCGCGGTCCGCCCGCGCCGGGCAGCGGGGCGAGCAGCAGGGAGATGTGCGACGCGGGCACCCCGCATCCGCGCAGCCAGGCGGTGAAGCGGCGGGCGTCCGCGGCGGGTCCCGGCAGGTCCCAGGACGGGCCGGCGTCGTACCGCTCGGCACCGACGACGACGGCGTACGTGCGCTCGGGGCGCGCGGGGGTCACGGCAGCTCTCCCGCGAGGAGGCGGTACAGCTCCGGATTGCTCCAGTAGGCGCTGTGGGACAGCGGGAAGGGCTGCCGGCCGTCCAGGGCGACGTCGTCGACCCGCCCCGGGAAGACCCCGGCGCCGACATAGCCGAGCAGGTCCCGCCGGTCGTACACGTTCAGCCAGCGCGGCACGTGCGCCGGCAGCGGACTGCCGTGCTCCAGGCTGGGCAGCGCCCCCAGCTCGTACAGGAACGGCGCCTGCGAGCCGACGGTGACCAGGAGCGCGACCTCCGGCAGTTCCCGCTGCACCAGCAGGTCGAGCGAGGCGATGCCCCCGAGGCTGTGCGCGAGCAGCACGACCGGCGGCTCGGCGGCCCGCACCGCCGCCAGGACGGCCTCGCGGATCGCCTCGCCCCGGGACAGGTAGAGCAGCACGTCCCCGGCCGCCGGATGGGCCGCGTCGGTGAGCGCCGAACGCCGCTTCACCACCTGGGCCGACGCCATGCCGAGCGCCAGCCGCCCGGCCAGCCGCCCGACCTTCCTGGCCACCGGCCCCCGGTGCGTCCCCGTCCCCTCCCCGGCGGCCGGATCCCCGGGGAGCAGCGCCGTGATCCGGGCGACCGCCTCGTCCCGCGCGGTGCCGTCGAAGGCCGACGTCGATCCGTTCCGGTCCACCCGGCGGCGTACCGCCTCGGCGACGAACGCCCTGGCCAGCTCGGTCGTCGCGGCGCTCGCGTCGGGGGCGCGCAGGAACAGGCGGCCGTCGGGCGAGGTGAGGACGGCGGCCACGGCGGCGGCGAACTCCTCCCCGATCCCCGCGGCGTCCAGGAGCCGCCGCAGGTCGCCGTCCCCGGCCAGGGACAGCGCCGCCGACCGGAGCGCCTCGCCCGGCGGGAGGGCGCCCGGAGCCAGTTCCGCGCGCCCGGTGGACTCCGATGCGACCAGACGCAGTTCGAGGAGCGGGTCCACATAGAGGAGCCCCCAGAGCTCGACGTCCTCGTCGAGCTCCCCGGCCTCCGCGCCCGGGGCGCCCGCCTCGGCGACCCCGCGCCCCGTCCCGTACCCCGGCACGGAGACGCCGTTCGAACGGAGCGCCGCTCCGGCGCTTCCGCCCCAGTAGCAGGGCGCCACGGCGACGTCGGGCCGTAGCGGCCGCAATCCCTCCCTTACCCGCTCCAGGGAGGCCGTGTACGCCGGCTCGCGCACCCCCGTGCCGTGTACGAACAACACCGTCGTCACTGCTTGCCCCCCGTTCGTGACGCTACGCCAAATGGCTTTCACGATAGGGCACTTGCGGCCACAGCGGATACAATCCGTAGGGGCTGTGCCTCACTGTGCGGCACCTGCCGGAAGGGGAATGCCGGTGAGCTCGGAGTCCGTCGTCAGCCACGTCGTCGCGGCCCTCGCCGTGGTGATCGCGGCCTCGTACGCCCTGGGAGCGCTGGCCCGAAGACTCGGTCAACCCACCGTCGTCGGACAGCTCTTCGCGGGCATCGCGCTCGGCCCGAGCCTCCTCGGCCTGGTCCCCGGGCAGGTGTACGAGACGCTCTTCCCGGCGCAGATCCAGCCCATCCTGACCTCGCTGGCCCAAGTGGCGCTGGTGCTCTTCCTCTTCGTCGTCGGATACGAACTCGACCTGGGGATGCTGCGCGGCCAGCGCGCCGTGACCGCCGTCTCCCTGAGCGGCTTCGTCCTCCCCATGGCGATGGGCGCCGGGATCGTCCTGCTCCTCCCCGGAGCATTCGCCTCGGTCAACGGCGGGCACCCGATCGACACCACCTTCGTCCTCTACATGGCGATCGCCCTGTCCATCACGGCGGTTCCCGTGCTGGCCAGCATCATCAGGGACCAGGGCCTCGCCGGGACCAGGCCGGGCACCGTCGCCATGGCCTCCGCGGGGGTCATCGACGCCCTGAGCTGGCCCGTCCTGGCCGTCGTCCTGGTGGGCGGCGAGCACGGCTCGGTACGCGACTGGGTCCTCAAGGCCGGCCTGCTCGTCCTGTACGTCCTGGTGATGCTCTTCGGCGTACGGCCCGCGCTGGAGTGGTGGATGCGCCGACCGGGCCCCCAGGCCTCCGCCCGCCTCCCCGTCGCCGTCACCGTGGCACTGGCCTCGGCCTGGGCCACGAACGCGCTCGGGCTCCACGTGATCTTCGGCGCGCTGCTCGCCGGCGTCATCATGCCCCGCCTCCCCGACGGCTCCCCGGACGGCCGGCTCCTGCGCCCGCTCCAGGACATCGGCGGCCTGCTGCTTCCGGTGTTCTTCGCGGTCTCCGGGCTGGCGGTCAAGCTCGGCGGGCTGCGGTCGTCCGACCTCGTGCTGCTCGTGGTGATATGCGCCGCGGCGGTGGTGAGCAAGGTCGCCGCCGGCTCGCTCTCGGCCCGCGGCACCCGCCTTCCCTGGCGCGAGTCGCTGCTGATCGGCGTCCTGCTCAACACCCGAGGGCTCACCGAGCTCATCGTGCTCAACGTCGGCCTGCAGGCCGGCGTGATCGGCCCCCGGCTCTACGCGCTCCTCGTCGTGATGGCACTCGTGACCACGGCCGGTACCGGCCCGCTGATCGGACTCCTGCGCCGCCCCGCCGACGGCCCGCCCGCCGTCCCCGTCGACCTCGTCATCGGCACCGGCGAAACCCTCGAACCCCGCCCGGGACCCGACGCCGGACGCATGCCCACCGCCGACGCGGGCCCCGCCCCCCGGGCGTAACGGCCGCCGTACGACAGAGCCGGCCGGGTCCCAGGACCCGGCCGGCTCTCGTGCGTCTCCGTCCCGGCGGCGGGCCGGTCGCCTCCCTAGAAGGGCACGGGGGCGATGTCGACGTCCGCCCGCCGGCCGCTGGCGGAGGCCACGGTCGCCGGGTGGCCCTCACCGAGCTTCCGGCGGAAGCGCGCCAGGGTCTCGGTGTGCAGCGCCGTGGCCTCGGTGTCGCGGTTCATGGCGCGCAGGTCGAGGACGAGGTTGGTGGCGCAGGCCAGCGTGGTCGGGTGGTCCTCGCCGACGACCCGGGTCAGGGTCTCCAGGGTCTGCCGGTCCAGCTCCAGGGCCTCCGAGTGACGCCCCGCGTCGGCGTGGTGACTGGCCGATCCGATGGCCGTCGTCAGGGTGAGGATGTGCTCGTCGCCCAGCGAGTCGCGCAGACCCGGCAGCGCCGACGCGAGCTGCTCCCCGGCGGCGTCCTGGTCGCCCAGGTGGCGCAGGGTGATCGCCAGGTTGGTGCGGGCCGACAGGGTGTACGGGTGGGAGGCCCCGAGCTTCGCCGTGTAGCGCTCGACGGTCGCCTCGCCGAGCTCCCTGGAGCGCCTCAGCTGCCCGTCCTGCCGGAACTCGACGACCAGGTTGGCCGCGCAGGCGACGGCGTCCGGGTGGTCGGGGCCGTAGCGGTTCACGAACTTCGTCCACGCCGTCTCGCCGAGGGTCAGCGCCCCCTCGTGGTTGCCCGCGCGGCGGCGGCACACCGCGAGGACGCGGGCGCAGCCGAGGCTGACCGGGGTGTCCTCGCCGAAGACGGCGACGTAGCGCTCGTAGACCGCCTCCAGGTGGGCGGCGGCCTCCAGGTAGTCGCCGTCCTCACGGATGTCGATGGCCTGGCCGGTGCGGGTGTTCAGGGTGTCGAGGTGGTCCTCGCCCAGGTTGAGGGCGCGCAGCCGGGCCGTCTCCGTGTCGAGCGCGCGCGCCTCCCGGTACAGGCCCATCAGGCGCAGGCCGACGCCGAGGCTGTGGGCCGCGCGGAGGGTGGCCGGGTCGTCCTCGCCGAAGGTGCGCAGGGAGCGCTCGTACACCGACCGGTTGATCTCCAGGCCCCGGGCCATCTCGGCCCGCAGCCGCAGACCGCTGCACAGCTGGATGAGGGCGTCGAGGGTGCCCTCGTCCTCCTCGCCCGCCGTGCGGATGTAGATGTCGGCGGTGCGCTCCATCATCGCGGCGGCTTCCCGGTACTCGCCGAGCACGCGCAGGAGGAAGGCCAGCCACTTCGCCATCTCCAGCGTCTGCTGGTCCTCGGCGCCGAACTTCTCGGTCCAGATGTCCAGTGCCTCGCGGGCCATCGCCGCCGAGCTCTTGTGGTCGCCCCACACGTAGAGGAACTCCACCATGCCGCGGACCAGACCGCGCACCCAGGGCGACTCGCACTCCACGGCCCGGGACACCACCACGTGCGGCAGCAGCGCCTGGTAGCGGGGCCACAGCTCGCGCGAGCCGGGGCTGTTGGGGTTGGCGTCGGCGAGGAGCAGGTGCGCGCCGTGCCGCATGTCCGCCTGCTGCTGCGGGGACATGCGGTTGACCAGCACGGCCTGGACCAGGCGGTGCAGCTGGATGGTGTCGTGCCGGTGCTCGATGCGGGCCAGGGCGTAGACGTTGATCTCGCGGATCGCCCGGCCGAGCTTGATCGGATGGCGAAGGGCGTCGTCGAGCTCGGGGGCGATCGTGGTGCTCCGCGAGTTGTTGAACAGCGAGCGGGAGATCGGTTCGGGCGCGAAGAACGAGCAGACCTGGAGGAGTTGGAGGGCCGCGGGGTTGCGCTGTTCGAGCTGGCGCAGCGAGACGTCCCAGGCGGCGGCCACCGACATGGGGTAGTCCGGCGACGGGACGAGTTCGAGCATCAGCTCGGCGATCTTCTCGTTGATCAGCCGCAGGTACTCGGGCACGGCCATGCCGGTGACCGCCTGCCAGGCCGCCGCCTGCTCGATGGCGAGCGGCAGGTCGCCCAGGGCCTCGGCGAGCTTGTCGGCGTCGGTGTCGCTCAGGTCGCGGGCGCGCCGCCGGAGCAGCGCCTTGCTCTCCTCGCGGGTGAAGACGTCGACGGACAGCGTCCTGGCCACCCGGTCCCATTCCTGGTTCCGGGAGGTGATGAGGATCTTCCCCGTGCCGCCGGTCGGGAAGTAGGGGCGCACGGCCTCCACGTTCTCGGCGTTGTCGAACACCAGGAGCCACCGGGTGAACGGGTCGCCCCTGCGCAGCGCCTCACGGACGGCGGGGACGGCCCGGTTGGCCTCGTTGCTCACGTTCAGGCCCATCCGCTGGGCGAGTTCGGTGAGCGCGGTGAGGATCATCGTCGGCTGCTCGGAGGGGATCCACCAGACGACGTCGTAGTCGGCGGCGAACCGGTAGACGTACTCGATGGCGATCTGGGACTTTCCGACACCGCCCATGCCGTGCAGCGTGTGCGGCAGCACCGCCGAGGTGTCGCCGGTCAGCAACTGCTCGCGCACCTGCGCGAGGACGTCCTCGCGGCCGACGAAGTTGGGGTTGTTCGGCGGGATGTTGCCCCAGATGGCCGGGACGGCGGAGCGGGGCCGGTCCGGCTGCGGTGCGACCGGTCCGGGGATCGGCGTGCCCGTCGCCGGGGTCGCCGTTCCCGGCAGTCCGTCGGGACTCGGTGCGGGAATCGACGGGACCGCGGTGCCGTTCACGGCCCCTCCGTCCTCGCGCTGGTGCTGACTGGCAGTGGTGTCGGTCATGGAAGAGCCGCCCGTGTCGGAATTTTCATGGGTACTGCGGATATCGTGGACTAGTGCCGGTCTGTTCTGTATGTCCGACGCTCCCGACGAACTCCCTTCCAGGGCCGCGCTGATCCGGTGGGCCCGGAGCAGGTAGGGCCCGGACAGGGCGCGGAGGACGGCCAGCTCGACGCGGACGAACGGCAGGCTCTCCGCGGTCAGCGGCGGGTCGGGCACCTGTTCCGGGGCGAGCAGGGCTCCGTGCAGCCCGCGGGCCGCCTCGAACCGGTCGCCGTAGAAGTCGGACACCGAGCGCACGACGCGCGCGGTGTCCGCCCGCATCGCACTGGACAGCAGCGCCTCGCGCGCCCCGTCGACGAAGTCCAGCGGGGCCTCGGGTACGGAACCCGCCGGTTCGTCGGGCGGGCACTCCTCGACCAGGCCGCTGAGGAACAGCTCGGCCACATGGACCGGTTGGGCCTCGGGCACGAGCGTGCGCCGCACGTCCCGCACCAGGCGCGGTTCGAGGATCGCGGCGGCCAGATGGGTGGCCAGGCGGAAGGCGGTGGGGGTGGCGTGGCTGCGGAAGCGGCGGATGCGCTCCTGCACCGACGGCGCGGGAACGGCGTCCGGCGGCTCGGCGCCGTCCGCCTCGGACCGGTCGGGCGCGCCGAGCAGCAGGACGGAGGCGTCGACCCAGCCGGGCGCCTCACCGGCCACGAGCGCGGCCCACCGGCCCAGCCAGTCGGCCTCCAGCTCCAGGACCGGCACGGCCACCCTCCACGTGTCGGGCGGCGGGTCGAACGGGTCCCGCGCCTCCGGCGGGAAGGCCACGGACAGCGCGGCGTTGGACGCGCCCGCGCGCGGACTGCGCAACCGCACCCGCCAGGGCGTGAGTCCGGTGCGGTGCCAGTCCCGCTGGTTCAGCAGGTGCACCACCGCGGTCGGCCCGGCGGTCGACCACCGTTCGAGGGCCTTCAGGGCGACCCCGCTCTTCCAGGACGGTCCCAGGGCGTCGGTGAGGACGAGGACGATCCGGCGGCCGGTCCGGTCCACCAGCTCGGCGGGCACCGCGGCGCCGCCGTGGCCGGTGGCGGGGCCGCGCAGCACGGCCTCCTCACCGTCCGGGGTGTCGCGCACACCGAGCCGGCGGACCCGCACGTCCCGGAACGCCCCCAACTGCTCGACCAGACTGGTGAACTCGGCGATCGTCTGCTCCCAGATCGCCATGGTCGCGTGGTCGTCCACCACGAGCACGAGGTCGAAGCGGCGCTCGCCCGCGGGCCGGGTGTAGGGCATCCACAGGCCGTCCTCGGCGGCGTGTTCGGCCGTGGCCTCCTCGTCCAGCTCGATGTCGTACGCCGAGGGCGACAGCTGCTTCAGCGGCCGCAGCCGCCGGGCGATGCCCGGTGCGTCGTGCAGGTCCGGCAGCGCTTCGGCCTTGACGTTCCCTTCGTGGAGCTCCTGCGCGGACCCGAGGACGGTCCCCTGGGGCAGCGTCCGGAACGGCGCCCGGAGCCCGAGGGCCCGCGGGTGCGACCGCCGGGTGCCCTCCGGGGGCGGCGGCGGGGGGTGGTCGGCCTGGGAGGTCGGTGTTCCGTCGGGTGCCGTGTCCGGCACGGTGCCGGTCGGCGGGAGCAGTTCCATGAGGTCGGGCAGCGCGGAGAGGCCGGGCGGTGTCGCCGGCCGGGGCCGCGGCGGATCGGTGGACGGGGGCAGCCGGGCCGCGAGCGTCTGGTACGCGTGCAGCCACAGCGCCTCCGCCACCTCGAAGGCCTCGGGATACGAAGGGGAGTCGTCGTCCATCAGGGCGATCCCGAGAGCTCACGCCAGAGCGCGTCCAGCAGTTCGCTCCATGCCTCCTCGTCCTCCCGGACCCCCGCCGTCCGCAGGAAGACCGCGTTGAGGAGCTGGTCCGTGGCCAGCCCGCCGTTCTCCCTGCTGCGCTCCATGAACCGCCGGATCATGGCGTCGTGCCGTCCGCCCTGGTCCCGGAAGTGGGCGGCGATCATGGCGGCGAGCTGGTCCTCGCGGGGCGGGGAGACGTCCAGCCGGACGCAGCGGCGGAGGAAGGCCGGCGGGAACTGGCGCTCGCCGTTGCTGGTGATGACCACGAACGGGAAGGCCCGGCACCGGATGCGTCCGTCGGTCACGGTGACCCGCTGGTCCGGGTCGTCGGTGAACACCTCCGCCTGCCCCTCCTGGTGGCGGGCGCGGACCAGTTCGGGGATGTCGTACGCGCCGTTCTCCAGGACGTGCAGCAGGTCGCTCGGCAGGTCGATGTCGCTCTTGTCGAGCTCGTCGATGAGGAGGACGCGGGGCAGTTCGTACGGGAGCAGGGCGGTGCCCAGCGGGCCGAGCCGTACGAAGTCCCCGATCTTCGCCTGGCCTCCGGCGTCGTCGGGGTCCCCGTCCGCCGGGGGGAGGGCGGTGCGGCCGCGGCCGAGGGACGCCTGGGCGCGGCCGATGGCGTCGTACTCGTACAGACCGGAGCGCAGGGTGCTGCGGGAGGTGATGCCCCAGTGCAGGACGCGGCCGAGGCCCAGTTCCCGCGCGACGAGGTAGGCCAGGGTGGACTTGCCGATCCCCGGCCGGCCCGTGACGAGGAGGGGCCTGCGGAGCAGCAGGGCGGTGTTGATCATGTCGATGTCGTGCGGGTCCTGCCGGGGCGTGGCGCGGCCCACGGCGCCGAGCCGGCGATCGGTCTCGGCGCTCTCGGCCGGGACGGGCGGGAGTACCGGGCCGCCGTCGAAGTCCCGCCAGCCGGGCGGCGGCGGCAGGATGTCGCCGAGCCGGATGTCGGTCAGCGGCTGTCCGGTGCCGCGGTAGATCCACCAGCTGCGGCTGCTGACGTGCCCTCCGTTCCGGTTGCTCTCGACCGGATGTTGGACACCGCTCATGTTTCCCCCTCGTCGTCGTGTCCGCCGCGTACGTGTGCGGTGTCGTTCCCGGGCGATCCGGACCAGTCGACGATGCGGTTGGGGTCGTCGAAGAGGACGGCCAGATGGCGTCCCACGTGGACGTCCCGTTGGGCGGCCGCGGCGGTGGCCGCCTCGTTCCGCAGGCGCTGCACGCGCTGCGGCATCTCGATCGCCTTGCCCTTCATCAGCTTCTTGGCCCTGCGGCGGAAGTCGCCGGAGGGCCCCGGGCGGCGGTCCCATACGGCCATCGGCACTCCCGCGCGCAGGGCTGTCTCCAGTGAGGCCAGACTGCCGTCGGGGCCGGGCAGCGGGGGAGCGTTGAGGGCGACCGACACGAGTCGTTCGTCGGCGGTGAGTCTGCTGTTCCACTGGACGGGGTCGTGGCCGCGCCGACCCGCCGTGTCCCAGTGGCAGACGGTCTCGGAGGTGTCCAGCATCAGCTGCCAGCGGTTGTGCCACCGCCGGTGGAAGTGGGGTGCCCGCATGCGCTCCAGGCTGCGCAGCACGACCGGATAGCTCAGGCACAGGGCGGCGGCGAAGGCGGAGTCGGACGCCAGGGGCAGCCACTCCATGGGGCGGTTGAGCAGGTGCATGGGGAGGATGAACTCGAGGACCGGTTTGCCGGGGCGGCCGGCCCAGTCCTTCTCCGCCTGGAAGACGAGCCGTTCCACGGTGGCCTCGACCTCGTCCAAGGACACGACCTGGTCCTCTCCGCGCTGTGGCCGCCAGGGACCCGGACGTATCTGGCGCCAGTGGGAGAGCAGATACCGGTTCGGGTCCATTCCGTGTCTGTCCAACTGGACAACGAGACAGGCGGGAGCTGGTTGTGCCGCCGTGTCGTCGGAGGTGTCCGTGCGGACGGATTCGAGCTGGGGCGCGAGGCCGAGCTTGACCGCCTGGGCGTCGTTCCACTCGCGCAGACCGGTGGCGACCGGCCGGTGGACGTCGGATCCGTCGAGGGCCGCGGCCACGTGTTCGACCAGCACCATCAGGGGGAGCAGGCCGTCGGGGCGGGCGTTGACCCGGCTGAGGAGGTCGAAGGCCTCGCCGAGGGTCGAGACGGGGTGCCGCGGGAGGGGGAGGTCGCCGGCGGCCGCGTACAGCACCTCGTGCGCGTCGAGGTGCGGGACGCGGGCGAGCAGTGTGCGGGCCTCGCGTAACTCCGCTTCGGGGAGGACGGCGAGGACGGGCGGGGTGGTGACGAGCTGCCGGATCCTCTGCACGGGTGGGGAGCCGGGAGCGTAGACGGTCAGGGTGTCGAGGAGCTCGGGCAGTCCGCGTGGCTGCCGCAGGCACGCCTGGACGATCTCCAGCATGTCCGAACGCGTCCGGCCGTGCTGCCGGATGTTGGCCAGCTCGGGTAACCGGCTCGCGAGCATGCTGATCAGCAGGCCGCGCTCGTTCGGAGCGTCGAGGCCCGTCACCGCACACATCTGGTCCACCAGCTCATGCTCGAATCCCGGTGCATGAGCGCCATGGCTGCCATGGAACAAAAGCCCCCCCGTCACGGCTCCGATGTTCCCAACTCCTGATCGGACATGGGTAGTCCGGGCGCCGCCGCCCACGGTCCAGGGTATGCCGGGGGCCTGACGCGTCGCCACCCTGCGAGCCGGGTTCCTTGGTCATGTCGCGGCGGCGACGCGGGGGCCGGCCGGATTACTCGACGACGAGCTCGACCTCGATGTTGCCGCGGGTGGCCTTCGAGTACGGGCAGAAGGCGTGGGTCTTCTTCAGGAGGGCGAGGCCGGCCTCGCCCTGGAGGTGGTCGGGGAACTCGGCGCGCATCACGACCGCCAGGCCGAAGCCGCCGTCGGCGGGGTCCTTGCCGATGGAGACCTCGGCGGTGACGGAGGCCTCGGAGATGTCGATCCTCTCCTGGCGGGCGACGACGCCCATGGCGCTCGCGAAGCAGGCCGCGTACCCGGCGGCGAAGAGCTGCTCGGGGTTGGTGCCCTGACCGTTGCCGCCGAGGGCCTGCGGGTGGGCGAGGGGGAGGTCGATGTGGCCGTCGGAGCTGACGGCGCGGCCCTCGCGGCCGTTGGCGGTGGCGACGGCGGTGTAGATCGCGTCCATGGTTCTTCCGTCCTGTCCTGGGGGCGTGGCCCCGGTCCTGGGGGGTGGAGCTGGGGTGGTGCCCTCTATTGATAGCGCACTATTAAGTTGTGCACAACTTAATCGCGTGTGAGGGGTCTCGCGTATCCTGGAGGCATGGAGACGCTCGACACGGTCCCGGACGAGGACTTCCTCCGGCTCGACCACCAGATCTGCTTCTCGCTGCACGCGGCGACCCGCGCCTTCAACGGCGTCTACCGCGAGGCCCTCAAGGAGCTCGGGCTCACCTACCCCCAGTACCTCGTCATGCTCGTGCTCTGGGAGCACCGCGAGCTGCCCGTCAAGGGCATCGGCGAGCGGCTGCGGCTCGACTCCGGCACCCTGTCGCCGCTGCTCAAGCGCCTGGAGGCGGCCGGATACGTCGAGCGGCGCCGCAGCCCCCAGGACGAGCGGTCCGTCACCGTGCGCCTCACCGGCGACGGGGTCGCCCTGCGCGAGAAGGCCCTCGGCGTACCGCGGCGGATCGCCGCCGCCACCGGCCTGGACATCGCCGAGATCCGCGACCTGCGCGAGCGCCTCGACGCCCTGGCCGTCCGGCTCGACGCCGTCGACCCGGACGCCCTGGGCGCCTGCGGCTGAGCCCTGCCGGGCGGGCGGCCGGTGCTGCCCACAAGACGGCGGGGCTTCACCCAATTGTAAGGATCATCATCCAGCTGCGGTCCTATACTCGCCCCATGTCCGACATCACCATCCGGCGCGCCACCGCCGACGACTCCAAGCGGCTCACCCGGCTCGTCCGGGGCTCGCGCGCCTACCGCGGGGACTACGCCGCCATGGTCGACGGGTACCAGGTGGGCGGCGCGTACATCGAGCACCACCCCGTCTTCGTCGCCACCGACGGAACCGGCCTCGTCCTCGGGTTCTACGCGCTGCTCGTCGACGAGGCGGAGCTCGACCTCGCGTTCGTCGCGGACGCGGCCCAGGGGCTCGGGATCGGACGGCTGCTGATGGAGCACATGGCCGGGCAGGCGCGGGCCGCCGGGCTCGACGCCGTGCGGGTCGTGGCCCATCCGCCCGCCGAGGAGTTCTACCTGCGCACCGGGGCCGTCCGCACCGGAGCCGTGCCGCCCGCAGGACACATCCACTGGGAGCGTCCCGAGCTGCGGTACGACGTCGCGTGACCACCGCGGAGGAACAGAAGGAACAGCAGGAACGCCGCAGGGTCTTCGCCGATCTCACCCCGCTGCGGACCTCCGCCCACTACCGCCGCCTCTGGTGCGGCAGTACCGTCTCCTGGGTCGGGCAGGGCATGACGGCGCTCGCCGTCTCCCTCCAGGTGTACGACATCACCCGCTCGCCGTTCTCCGTCGGGCTCGTCGGCCTCTTCTCGCTCGTCCCGCTCGTCGTGTTCGGCCTCTACGGCGGGGCCATCGCCGACACCGTCGACCGCCGCAAGCTCGGCCTCGCCAGCGCCTGCGGATCGGCCGCCCTCTCGATCGCGCTCGCCGGAGCCGCCTTCGCGGGCTTCCACCGGGTGTGGTTCCTGTACGGGATCGTCGCCCTCCAGGCCGTGTGCGCCGCGCTCAACTCGCCCGCCCGCACCTCGATGATCCCCCGGCTCCTGCCCCCCGAGCAGCTGCGCGCCGCCAACGCGCTCAACTCGATGGTCATGACCTTCGGCACCCTCGTCGGCCCCAGCCTCGGCGGCCTGATCGTCGGACTCGCCGGCTACCAGACCGCGTACCTCGTCGACGCCGTCGCCTTCTCCGCGAGCCTGTACGCGATGTGGCGACTGCCGTCGATGCTGCCGGACCGCACCGGGAGCAAGCGGGCCTCGGTCCTCGACGGGCTGCGGTTCCTGGCCACCCGCCCCAACCTGCGCATGACGTTCTTCTCGGACTTCTGCGCGATGATCCTCGCCCACCCCCGCGCCCTGTTCCCCGCCGTCGCCGTCCTCTGGTACGGCGGCGACGCGAAGACCACCGGGCTCCTGGTCGCCGCACCCGCCTTCGGGGCACTCCTCGGCGGAGTCCTCTCCGGCTGGCAGAGCCGCATCCGCCACCACGGCCAGGCGATCCTGATCGCGGTGGCCTGCTGGGGCACCGCCATCGCCGTCTTCGGGCTGACCCGGAACCTCTGGCTCGGGGTGCTCCTGCTCGCCCTCGCCGGCTGCGCCGACACCGTCTCGATGATCTTCCGGAACACGATGATGCAGGTCGCGGCGCCGGACGAGATGCGCGGCCGGCTCCAGGGCGTCTTCATCGTGGTGGTCGCGGGCGGGCCCCGGCTCGGGGACTTCCTCGCCGGCTCCGTCGCCGACCTGACCTCCCCGGCGGTGGCCCTCACGGGCGGCGGAATCGCCTGCGTCCTCGCCATCGGCCTGCTCGCGCTGTACGGGCGCGGATTCCGCCGCTATGACGCCCTCGATCCGACTCCGTGACCAATCTCCCCGAACGCCCCTTACCCTCCTGGCGGTTGGCCGCCACGGCACATAACCGCCAGGAGTAGCCGGGGTCAACTCCCGCCCCACCGGCCAAGACTCCTCGCGGCACCCGGAACACCCCCGACCCCGGGTCCGCGAGGAGTACGACGATGACCACGCCCATCGCCAGAGGGAGGGCCGGGCTGCTCGCCGCGGGCGTCTCCCTCGTGATGCTCTCGGCCGGGCAGACCGCCGCCGCCGGGAACACCCCCTCAGCCGTGCCGGACACCTTCAAGGCGTCCGCGACGAGCAGCACCGTCACCCTGGTGACCGGAGACCGCGTCACCCTCACCGACCTCGGCGGCGGGCAGCGGACCGTCACCGTCGACCGGGCGAAGGGCGCCACCGGAGCCGTCCGCAGCCGGATCTCCGACGGCCGGGTCACGGTCGTCCCCGACGAGGCCCGCCCCTACCTGGCCTCCGGCGCGCTCGACCCGCGCCTCTTCGACGTCACCGGCCTCGTCGAGCAGGGCATCACCGGCGAACTGCCCCTCATCGTCACGTACGGCGCCGGGAAGGCCCGGAGCGCCGCCACCGCCGCCCCGCGCGGCGCCGAGACCGTCCGCGCCCTCCCGAGCATCGGCGGCGCCGCCGTCACCGCCACCGACCCCACCGCCTTCTGGCGCGGCTTCACCGCCCCCGCCGCCGCACGGGCCGCGGCCGCCCCCGCCAAGGTCTGGCTCGACGGCCGGGTCAAGGCCGCGATGGCCGAGTCCAACGCCCAGATCGGCACCCCGAAGGCCTGGGAGGCCGGGCTCACCGGCAAGGGCGTCAAGGTCGCCGTCCTCGACACCGGCGCCGACCTCGCGCACCCCGACCTCGTGGGCCGGATCGCCGAGACCAGGTCCTTCATCGAGGGCCAGGAGGTCGCCGACCGCGGCGGCCACGGCACCCACGTCGCCTCCACCATCGGCGGCAGCGGTGCCGGCTCCGACGGCAAGGAGAAGGGCGTCGCCCCCGGCGCCACCCTCGCGGTCGGCAAGGTCCTCAGCGACCAGGGCTTCGGCACCGAGTCGCAGATCATCGCCGGCATGGAATGGGCCGCCAAGGACGTCGACGCGAAGATCGTGTCGATGAGCCTCGGCTCCAGCGAACCCAGCGACGGCACCGACCCGATGGCCCAGGCGGTGAACACCCTCTCCGCCGAGACCGGCGCCCTCTTCGTCATCGCCGCCGGCAACTCCGGCGCCCCCGGCTCCATCGGCTCGCCCGGCGCAGCCGACGCCGCGCTCACCGTCGGCGCCGTCGACTCCGACGACCGCGCCGCCTACTTCACCAGCCAGGGCCCCCGCCACGGCGACCAGGCCCTCAAGCCCGACGTGTCGGCGCCCGGCGTGGACATCCTCGCCGCCCGCTCCCAGCTCGTCCCCGGCAGCGGCCTCTACACCTCCATGAGCGGTACGTCGATGGCGACCCCGCACGTCGCCGGCGTCGCCGCGCTGCTCGCCGAGAAGCACCCCGACTGGACCGGCGCCCGCCTCAAGGACGCGCTCATGTCCTCGTCGCAGACGCTCGACGCCGGCGCGTACGAACTCGGCGCCGGACGCGTCGACGTGGCCGCCGCCGTCACCGCGAACGTCACCGCCACCGGCTCCGCCGACCTCGGCTTCGTCTCCTGGCCCTACGCCGAGAACAAGCCGGTCGCCAAGACCGTCACGTACGCCAACTCCTCAGGCCAGCCGGTTGAGTTGAACCTCACCGTCGACGGCATGCCCCCCGGGGTCGCGACCCTCGCCGACACCTCCCTCACCGTCCCCGCCCACGGCTCCGCGAGCACCACCGTCACCGGCGACGGCACCGCCGCCCCCGTCGGCCGGTCCTCCGGCCGCGTCACCGCCACCGCCGGCGGCACCCCCGTCGCCCACACCGCGCTCGGCCTCACCAAGGAGGAGGAGCGCTACACGCTCACCGTCCACGTCAAGGACCGCGACGGCGCCCCCACCACCGCCCACCTGGGCCTGAAGGCGCTCGACGCGGACCAGGACCCCTTCCCGGCGGCCGTCGGCGAGTCCGGCACCGTACAGCTGCGGCTCAAGCCCGGCACGTACACCGTCGACAGCTTCCTCGACGTGCGCGGCTCCCACGGCGCGGACTCCCTCGGCCTCGGCTTCCTCGCCGCCCCCGAGGTCGTCCTCGACCGCGACCGCGCGATCACCCTCGACGGCCGGCAGCTGCGCGAGATCCGCGCCGAGGTCGAGAAGCGGACCGAGACCCGCCAGCTCCTGATGGAGTACGACCGCAAGGCCTACGGCAGCTCGTACACCGACGTCGTCCAGGTCCCGATGACCTACGACTCGCTGTTCGCCGCCCCCACCGCCCCCGTCGCGAACGGCACCTTCGAATACCGGACCGTCTGGCGCCTCGGCAAGCCGATGGTGGAGGCGAGCGTCGACGGCGTCCGCCTCTCCGGAGCCACCGCACAGGCCGGCGCGACCCTCCTCGAAGGCCGCCAACGCCTCGGCCTCGTCGACGCCGGGACCGGAACCCCCGCCGAGTACGCGGGCAAGGACGCCACCGGCAAGGCCGTCCTCGTCCGGCTCACCGACGGCGCCGACCCGAAGCAGCTCGCCCAGACCGCCCAGGACGCCGGCGCCAAGGCCCTGTTCGTCACCGACGACCGGCCGGGCCGCCTGATGCAGTGGTTCGGCACCGCCGACTACGAGGACCGGCCCCTCGCCGTCGCCACCGTCGACGCGGCCGACGCGAAGCGGCTCGCCGCCGGCGCCGCCCGCGGCCTGCGCCTCGACCTCACCGGCACCCGCTTCACCCCGTACACCTACGACCTCTCCGAGGGCCACCCCGGCGCCATCGGCAAGGACCTCGTCTTCCGCCCCCGCGAGGACGAACTCGCCACCCTCCACTCCACGTTCCGCATGCCGACCAAACGCCCCGAACTCGGCGGCGAGTTCCGCTACTCGCTCACCGACACCTTCCGGATCGGCTTCGGCTTCAAGGAGTGGATCGCCTTCCCCACCGAGCGCACCGAGTACGTGTCCACCGGCACCGGCCAGCGCTGGCACGAGTCCGTCGACCTCGGCGACTCCCTGGAGGAGCGCGGCGGCACCCCGTCCTACCGGGGCGGCAGCCGCGTGGACCTCGACTGGTTCGGGCCCGTCTGGCACCCCTGGCTCGGCACCGGACTCGGCTGGGGCCAGCAGCGCACCGGCAACGACCTCCGCTTCAACACCCCCGGCTGGGGCGACTCCGGCACCGACCACACCGGCTTCGGCAACGTCTGGGGCGACGACTCCATGACCCAGTACACCGAGGTGTACGTCAACGGCGTCCGCGTCGACCGCAAGAAGAGCTCCGGCGCCTACGCCTGGGACGCCCCGGCCGAGGAAGCCGCCTACAAGGTCGTCACCGACACCACCCTCGACCCGGCCCGCTGGCGCCTCGGCACCAAGGGCCACAGCGAGTGGACCTTCCGCTCCGCCGAGACCCCCGGTGACCGCGTCACCTACCTGCCCCTGCTCAACCTCGCCTTCGACGTGGACACCGACCTCCACGGCGACCTCCGCGCCGGCAGCCGCATCCCCATCGGCATCTCCGCCTCCTACGTGCGGGGCGCGGCCGCCACCGGCACCCTCACCACCGCCACCCTCGACGTCTCCTACGACGAGGGCACGACCTGGACGAAGATCCCCCTCAAGAAGTCCTCCCGCGCAGCTGGCTGGACCGGCGAACTCCACATCCCCTCCACCGCCCCCTCCGTCTCCCTCCGCGCCGGCGCCGCCGACGACCGCGGCGGCTCCGTCACCCAGGAACTGATCCGCGCGATCGGCGTGAAGTAGCCCCATGACAACGGGCCGGGCACCTTCCCTGCGGGGAGGGGGCCCGGCCTTGCGCGGTTCGTGGGCGCCCGGGGCTTCCGGGGTGGGACCCGGGCCTTCCCGCTCGGCGGGTACCAAAGGACCCGACCCCTGAGGCTCAACGGGTCCCAGGCAGCGCCTTCTTCAGGACCTTCCCCATGTCGTTGCGGGGCAGCGCGTCCAGATAGCGCACCACGCGAGGCCGCTTGTGCGGGGCGAGCAGCCCCGCCACGTGATCGGCGAGCTCGGCCTCCCCCGGCGGCTTCTCCCCGTCCCGCGGCACCACCCAGGCCACGATCCGCTCGCCCAGATCCGCGTCCGGCTCGCCCGTGACGGCCGCCTCCAGCACACCCGGGTGGTCGAGCAGCGCGTTCTCGATCTCACCGGCCCCGATCTTGTAGCCACCGCTCTTGATCAGGTCGGTCGCCTTCCGCCCCACCAGCCGGACCGCCCCGTCCGCCTCGCGCACCGCCATGTCCCCGGTCCGGAACCAGTCGCCGTCGAACGCCGCCGCCGTCGCCTCCGGCCGGCCCAGGTACCCCGAGAACAGGTTCGGCCCCCTCACCTGCACCTCCCCGACCGTCTCCCCGTCCAGCAGCCCCAGCACCGAACCGTCCTCGTCCACCAGCCGCAGATCCACCCCCGCCAACGGCACCCCGACCGTCCCCGGCCGCGGCTCGCCCCCCGGCAGCACACTGGTGTTCATCAGCGTCTCCGTCATCCCGTACCGCTCCACCACCACCCGCCCCGTCGCCGCCGCGATCCGCTCATGGTCGTGCACCGGCAGCGCCGCCGAACCGGACACGAGCAGCCGCGCCCCCGCCAGAGCCGCCACGAGCCCCGCGTCCCCGTCGAGCGCCTCCGCCAACCGGTGGTACATCGTCGGTACGCCGAACAGCACCGTCCCACCCCCCGCCCCCAGCTCCCGCGCCACGCCCTCCACCGAGAACGCGCCCAAGTGCCGTACCTCCCCACCCCTCCGCAACGGCCCCAACACACCGAGCACCAACCCATGCACATGGAACAACGGCAACCCGTGCACCACCACGTCCTCCGCCGTCCACCCCCACGCCTCCGCCAACGCGTCCAACGACGCGGCCACCGCCCGCCGCGACAACTCCACCCCCTTCGGCGGCCCCGTCGTACCCGACGTGTACACGACCAGGGCGGGGGACTCGGGGTCGTGGGCCTCGGACGGGGGAGGACTGGTGGGGTTGAGAGTGCCCGTGGGGTTGAGGGCGCCAGTGGGGTCGATGGGGTCGCCGGAGCCATCGGGGCCGCCTCGTCCGCCGAGCTCCACGTCGATCCGCTCGATGCCCGCCAGCCCGGCCGGCAGTTCGTCCGCCGGGCCCGCCAGGACCGCGCCGGGCGCGCTGTCCCCGACGATGTGCGCCAACTCCCGTTCGCCCGTCCGCGGATTGAGCGGCACGACGGGCACGCCCGCCGTCAGGGCCGCCACCACCGCCACCACCGTGTACGCACTCGGCGTCGCCCACACCGCGACCCGCTCCATCCCCCCGATCCGCGCCGCCGACGCCCCGGCGGCCCGCGCCAACTCGCCGTACGTCAAGCGGTCCGCGCCGAAGCGCACCGCGGGCCGGTCGTTCAGAGCCGTCAACGCCGGAAACAACGCGCTCACCGTTCACACTCCTCGCTCCACCAGGTCACCCCTACCACCCCATTCTGCCGCCCCACCCCCACCAGCCCCGGGCCTCCACCGTGACCGCCCCCCCTCCCCGGCCCACCCCGTTGTGGGCACTCGTCGGCCGGGAATCGATGCCCCCTCCCCGGGCCGCCCTCGTTGTGGGCACTCGTTCGCCGGGGTGGTGCCCACCTTCCCCGGCCCACCCCCGTTGTGGGCACAACGGACGACGCGCCCCCGCCCGCCCCGCTGCGGGCGCAACGGACGGTGCCCCACCCCGGCCACCCTCGTTGTGGGCAATCGTTCCGCTGGGGCGGAACGGGTGGGCACAACGGAACGGCGCCCCTTGCCGGGCCTAGGCTTCCGCGCCCGAACCCGCACCGGTCGCGCGGCGAACTATGGGTGCGGGCAGGTGCAGGGGGGCGAGGCGCCGCCAAGGGCGCCGTCCCGTGTGCCCACCCGTCCCGCCCCAGCGGGACGATTGCCCACACGGCGGTGGGGCGGGGCAGGGCCGGGCGGCGGCGGGCACGCGGGCGCAGCCCGCACGTGGCACGGGTGCGGACACGCGTGGCGCGGGTGTGGTGGCGGCGGCGGCCGGCGTGGAGGCGCGGGTGTGGTGGCGTCGGCCAGGGTGGAGGCGCGGGTGGTGGCGTCGGCCAGGGTGGAGGCGCGGGTGGCGGCGGCCGGGGCGGAGGCGCGGGCGGTGGTGGAGGCGTGGGGTCAGGGGTGGGTGGTGGTGAGGTGGGGGGATTGGGGGTCGGGGGCCGCGGCGCCGGGGCGGATGGTGCGCATGCGGCCGTAGGCGTAGACGCAGCCCGCGAGGGCGAGGTCGGAGAGGAGCATGAAGCCGATGGAGTAGGAGCCCTTGGCGCTGTAGATCGCGCCCATGACGAGCGGCGGGAGGAACCCGCCGAGGCCGCCCATCGCGCCGACGATGCCGGTGACGCTGCCGACCTTGGCTTGGGGGGTGACTTGGGAGACGAGGGCGAAGACGGAGCCGCTCGCGGTGCCGAGGCCGGCGGCCATGATGAGGAGGGCGGTGGTACCGCCGGGGTCGAGCGGCGGGTCGAAGGCCTGGACGATGGCGAGGAGGGCGACGACGCCGAGCGCGGCGGCGGTGACGAGCGCGGGGTGGATCCGGTCGGAGAGCCAGCCGCCGATGGGCCGGAAGACGACGGTGACGAGGGCGAACCCGGCGGCCTTGGTGCCCGCGTCGGTGGGGTCGAGCTCGTACCAGGTCTTGAGGTACGTGGGCAGGTAGACGCCGAACGCGACGATGCCGCCGAAGCCGATCGCGTACAGCGCCGAGAGCTCCCACGTCACCCGTAGCCGCCCGGCCGCGCCGAGGCGGCTCGCGAGGGAGGCGGTGGGCACAGGCCGGTCGGGCCGGTCGGTGATGAGGAAGGTGGCGAGCACGGCGTACACGGCGAGGGCGATGGCCACGACGATGAACGGCAGGTTCTCGCCGTGCTTCGCGATCCGGGGCGTGAAGTAGCCGGAGAGCGCGACGCCGCCCATGCCCATGCCGAACACCCCGAGGGCCAGTCCCCTTTTGGCGGGCGGGAACCAGGAGTTGACCAGCGGGATGCCGATGGCGAACGTCGTGCCGCCGAGGCCGAGCAGGAAGCCGACGACCAGCATCAGGCCGTAGCTGTCCGTGGCCACGATCAGGAGGAGCACGGGGATGATCGTCAGCGCCGAGACGAGCGGGAACATCGTCTTCGCGCCGTACCGGTCCGTCAGCGCGCCCGCCGGGACGCGCCCGACCGAGCCGACCAGGACGGGGATCGCGACGAGCAGCGACTGCTGGAACGAGCTGAGTTCGAGGCGGTCGCCGTACCAGCTGGCCAGGGGTGCGATCAGGTCCCACGCCCAGAACGTGAGCGCGAAGCCGATGGTGGCCATCACCAGGTTGCGGTAGGCCGCCGCGGTCGGGGGCTTGGTGTCGGTGTCCACACCCCCCAGTCAAGATCCCGACGGGAGGCGCGGCGCGCGGGACTGCTCCGTACGGGTGCCCGCGTCCGGGGACCCGGTACGGACTCCATGGCGCCGGTCGCCCGGCACTGGGAGCCGTACGTCTCCGACGGCCGCACTCCAGCCGTGTCACCCCGACCAGGGGGTCCGGACGACGGAACGCCTACGGCCACGTCACGGTCACCGGTGGCGTTCCGTCGTCCTCGACGCGGAGGTGGACGCCGTCGGGTCCGGCGGAGACGTCGACGGTGAGCGCGGTGACGTGGGGACGGCGGTGGGCGGCGGCGAGTGCGCCGCGCAGGGTGGCGAGGAGCCGGGCGGCCTGGTCGTCCTCGGTGAGGGTGTCGACGGCGCCGGAGAAGTGGACGGACGGCTGGAAGCCGAGGAGGGCGGCGGCGCCGCCGGTCTCGCGGAGGACGCGGCCGCGGAAGGACGCGGGCGCGTCGGCGGGGGGCTGCTGGAGGGCGAAGATGGTCGTACGCACTTCCTGGATCGTCGAGTCGAGCTCGTCGACGGCGCGGCCGAGCAGCTCGTTCTCGTCGGACGAGCCGGCGGCGCGGCGGCGGGTCGACTCCAGCATCATCTCGGTGGCGAACAGGCGCTGGACGACCAGGTCGTGGAGGTCCCGCGCGATCCGGTCCCGGTCCTCGTACACGGCGAGCCGTTCCCGGTCGTGGCGCGCGTCCGCGAGGACCAGGGCGAGCGCGGCCTGCGAGGCGAACTGGGAGGCGAGGAGCCGGTCCACGGCCGAGTACGGCGGGTCGCCGCGCCGCCGGGGCAGCGCGAGAGTGCCGATCAGCTTCCCGCCGCTCTGCAGCGGCAGCATCATCGACGGGCCGAAGCGGGTGCGGACGGCGGTCGTCATCCTGGGGTCGGTCGCGGAGTCCTCGACGAAGACGGCTTCCCCGCCGAGGAGCTGGACGAGCACGGGGGAGCCGGGCGCGATCGTCGTGCCGACCAGGTCGCCCGGGTCGTCGGTCGCGGAGGCGGCGACGATCTCCATCCCGCCCTCGGCGGTGGGCTGGAGGACCACCCCGGCCGAGGCGCCGGCGAGGAGGCGGGCCCGTTCGGCCACGGTCGTCAGGGCGTTCTCGGCGGACGCGCCGGTGAGCAGGGCCGTGGTCACGGCCGCGGCCCCCTCGATCCAGCGTTCCCGCTGCCGGGCCGTCTCGTACAGGCGGGCGTTGCCGATGGCGATGCCCGCCTGGGAGGCAAGGACCCGGAGCAGCGCGAGGTCCTCCTCGGTGAAGCCGCCCGGGCGCTTCTCGGTGAGGTACAGATTGCCGAAGACCTCGGTGTGGACCCGGATCGGGACGCCGAGGAAGGCGCGCGTCTCCGGATGGCCCTCCGGTACGCCCGCGGTACGCGGATCGGCCGTCAGGTCGTCGATCCGGAGCGACGACCGAGGGTCCCGCACGAGGGCGCCGAGGAGACCGGTGGGGTCGTCCGGGAGGCCGGTGCGGTCGTCGGGGGGCCCGGTGGGGTCGTCGGGGAGGCCGGTGCGGTCGTCCGTGAGCCCGGTGCGGTTGTCGGGGGGCCCGGTGCGGTCGTCCGTGAGCCCGGTGCGGTTGTCGGGGGGCCCGGTGGGGTCGTCGGGGATCAGGGCGATGCGCTGCCGGTCCTCGTCCGTCATGCCGGACGTGAAGAGTTCGGTGAGCCGGTGGCGCTCGGGGTCGACGACCCCGAGCGCCCCGTAGCGCGCCCCGGTCAGCTCGGTCGCGGAGTCCACGATGTGCTGGAGGGTGGTGCGCAGTTCGAGATCCGTGCCGACGCTGAGGACCGCTTCGAGCAGCAGGGGCAGGCGGGGCGTGTCGGTGCCGTCGTCGGTGTCCGCGGCCTCGGCGTCCTCGTCCATGATCGTCATGGTCTCATTGTCGTACGAATCAGGGGATTTGGCTGCTTTGCGTACGCCGGGCTCAGTCCTCGTCGTCCAGCGGGTTCCGCTCCGCCAGCGGGTCGAGGATCATCGGCTGGACCTTGCCCTCCAGCATCGCGCCGAGGCCCAGGACCGCGCAGACGTCCGGGCGTTCGGCGATGTGCACCGGCATCCCGGTCGCCTCGCGCAGCATCTGGTCCAGCCCCGGCAGCAGGGCGCTGCCGCCGACCATCATGATCCCGCGGTCCGCGAGGTCGGCCACCAGGTCCGGCGGGCAGTCCCGCAGCACCTTCCCGATGCCGTCGAGGACCGCCGTCAGCGGGGTGTGGATCGCCTCCCGCACGGCGGCCGTGTCGACGGTGACCGAACGGGCCAGGCCCGTGGCGACGTCCCGGCCGTGGATCTCGGTCACGGCCGGGCCCTCGGCCGTCAGGCCGTTCCCGCTCAGGGCGAGTTGCAGCGGCCGGACCGACTGGCTCGGCAGCATCAGCTCGTGGTGGTGGCGCAGGTGCTGGATGACGGCGTGGTCGATGGCGTCGCCGCCGACCGGCATCCGCTCGGCCGTCACGATCGCGCCGAGCGAGAGCACCGCGACCTGGGTCGTCGCCGCCCCGCACACCATGATCATGGTCGCCGTCGGCTGCTCGACCGGAAGGCCGCAGCCCACCGCCGCCGCGATCAGGGTGTCGACCAGTTCGACCCGGCGCGCCCCGAGACCGACGAGGGTCTCCACGGCGGCGCGCTGCGCCAGCGGGTCGCTGTCGTGCGGGGTGCACGCGGCCGCGCGCAGCCGGGGCTTGCGGCGCAGCTGCCGGCGCAGCTTCTCGCCGAGGAGATGGCGGAGCATCCGCTGCGCCATGTCGATGTCGACGACGGTGCCGCCCGACACCGGGCGGACGACCCGGATGTAGTCGGGGGTGCGGCCGGTCATCTTCTCCGCCAGCGCGCCGACGGCGATCAGCGCTCCGGTACGGGTGTTGACGGCGGCGACGCTCGGCTCGTCGACGACGAGTCCGGCGCCCTTGACGAAGACCCGGGTGCGGGCGGCACCCAGGTCGACGGCGACATGGCAACGACGCAGCTGCTCAAGGCTGACGGTCACGGCGGATCCTCCGGAGTGCGGTGCTGGCACGGGCGAGGTGGTTCGCGTTGCGCGTTCCTGTTCGCATCGTCCGGCCGTCCGGGCCCCGGCGCGCGCTGGGCTGCGCCGCCCGGGGCCCGCCGACGCCTGCGGGCCGGCCCGGGCGGAGGGGTCGGACGGCTCGCGGGTGGGGCGGGCGGATGGCCGGCCGGGCGCCTCCGTGCCGGGCCGACCGATCGACCGGACGCCTTCCGCGCCGGGCGGGCCGGGCCGCGCCGACCCGACGGGAAGCCCGCGTGGCCGACCGGTTCGGACACCCTCCGCGTGCGGCCGGTGACGGAGGTGGTGGGCCGGGCGCGGCGGGTCCGGAGGCGATCCTTCCCGAAGCGGGAGAATCGCGGCGCACCGCCGACGACCTGGGGTTTCCTCACAGGATCCTCACCTTGCCGCCTCGTTGTCACCGCACCGGGCCGCATAGCCTGCGGGCCCCATGGACTACTGCTACGCGTGCCGGCGGCATCTCAACGGGGCCCTCGCCTGTGCCGGGTGCGGGACTCCCGTCGAGCAACTGCGGTACC
Source organism: Streptomyces sp. LMG1-1-1.1 (assembly GCF_040815545.1). Lineage (NCBI taxonomy): Bacteria > Bacillati > Actinomycetota > Actinomycetes > Kitasatosporales > Streptomycetaceae > Streptomyces > Streptomyces sp. LMG1-1-1.1. The sequence continues at coordinate 104,135 of NZ_JBFPNH010000030.1, forward strand.
AGACCCCCCACATACCGGCCGACCCGCCGGCCCCCACACCGGTCCACACCCAGGACCCCGCCTACGGTGAGCCCCACCTCGCCTACGCCGAACCCCGGGCTGCCCACACCGAGCCCCACCTCGCCTACGCCGAACCCCGGCCTGCCTATACCGATCCCCACCTCGGCTACGCCGAGCCGGCCAGCACCTACGCCGAGCCGCGCGGAAGGTACCCCGAGCCGGACGGCGCCCGTGCCGAGCCGGACCGCGCGTACTCCGAGCCGGACCCTTCCGGTCGCGATCCCGATCCCGCGCCCGATCCCGCCCCCGAGCACGTCTACGAACTGGACGTCCTGGAGCCGCCGCGACCCTCCGCGGGTGGGCGGCGTGCCGCGCGCGGCGCCGGGCGGGAGCTCGCGGCGGCCCGGGGGCGTACGACCGCACGTCGGGGAAGGCGCTCCCGGTCGCGTGGGGCGCGCACGGTCCTGGTGAGTACGGTGGGCCTGGTCCTCGCGGCCGGAACGCTGAGCCTCGCGCGGCTGGCGCTGGAGGATCCGCCGGCGGACGGTGCCGCCACGGCGGTCGAGGAGTTGGACGTCACCGCGACGCCGCTCGCGCCCGAACCGCTGGACGACACGCAGCCGCCGGACGGCGTGGGTCCGTCCGCGGTCACCGACGCGCCGGCTTCCGGTCGGCCTCGCCAGGTGAGTGCGGGTACCGGCACGGGAAGTCGGCGGGGATCGGGTTCCGCGTCCGGGGCGGGTACGGGAGCGGCGTCCGGTACGGGGTCGGGGCCGGGTCCGGCCACGGGGCAGGGAGACGGCGGTGTCCCGGCGGAGCAGCCGACGGGCACGGGTTCGCCGTCCGCGCCCGCCGCGACGCCGTCGTCGACGGCGGGTACCCCGACTCCCACCGGCTCGGGAAGTCCCGGCGGGGCCACGCCCTCGACGACGGGGCCCACGCCGAGTGGCTCGCCGACGCCGAGCCCGACGCAGACCTGTACCCGTTTCCTCTGGTGGTGCGTGTAGGAGCCGGGGGTCGGGTCCTACGCGACGCCTTCGCCCAGCATGCGCCTGAGCAGGTCGCGGAGGAGGGTGCGCTCGGTCTCGGAGAGTTCGCCGAGGGGTTCGCGGGCGAAGCCGAGGGAGTCGCGTAGGCGGCGGGCGGTGTCGTGGCCCTCGGCGGTGGGGACGGCGAGTTTGACGCGGCGGTCGTCCGGGTCGGGGTGGCGTTCGACCAGGCCGCGGGCTTCGAGGCGGTCGACGATGCCGGTGATGTTGGAGGGCTCGCACTTCAGCTTCTGGGCGATGCGGCGCATGGGCAGCGGGTCGAGGGAGAGCAGGCCGAGGACGCGGGCCTGGGCGCCGGTGAGGGCGTGCTGCGCGGCCGCCTGCTCGTACTCCTCGTAGTAGCGCGCCACGACCGTGCCGATCAGCTCGACGACTTCGAGGGTGAGGGGGTCCGTGCGTGAGGTGGCCATGGGGCTCAGTCTACCCAGATACTTGACAACATGAAATATTCAGGCGCATGGTTGTTTGAGGTAGTAAACCTTTTGTGATCCAAAGCTTTTCTGGAGGCCGTGCTCATGTCCGTACTTCCCGCGTCCAGCCGTGAGTGGCACCTCGTCGCCCGTCCGCACGGCTGGCCCGTCCCCGCGGACTTCGCGCTGCGCGAGACCCCGGTCGCCGAGCCCGCCGAGGGCCGCATCCTCGTGCGCAACCTGCACTTCTCCGTCGACCCGTACATGCGCGGCCGGATGAACGACGTGAAGTCGTACATCCCGCCGTTCCAGCTGGACCACCCGATGGACGGCGGCGCGGTCGGCGAGGTCGTCGCCTCGAACGCCGAGGGCTTCGCCGTCGGCGACCACGTCCTGCACGGTCTCGGCTGGCGCGAGTACGCCGACGTCCCGGCCAAGGGCGCCACCAAGGTCGACCCGGCGCTCGCCCCCCTCTCCGCGTACCTGGGCGTGCTCGGCATGACCGGCCTCACGGCCTACGCCGGGCTCTTCGAGGTCGCCTCCTTCAAGGAGGGCGACGCCGTGTTCGTCTCCGGCGCGGCCGGGGCCGTCGGCAGCCAGGTCGGCCAGATGGCGAAGCTCCGGGGCGCCTCCCGCGTCATCGGCTCCGCCGGCTCCGACGAGAAGGTCAAGTTCCTCGTCGAGGAGCTCGGCTTCGACGCCGCCTTCAACTACAAGAACGGCCCGGTCAAGGACCAGCTGCGCGAGGCCGCCCCGGACGGCATCGACGTCTACTTCGACAACGTCGGCGGCGACCACCTCGAAGCCGCGATCTCCTCGCTCAACGTGCACGGCCGCGCCACCATCTGCGGCATGATCGCCCAGTACAACGACACCGAGCCGGTCGCGGGACCCCGCAACATGGCGATGATCATCGGCAAGCGGCTGCGGCTCCAGGGCGTCCTCGTCGGCGACCACTACGGCCTGCAGAACCAGTTCGTCCAGGAGGTCGGCGGCTGGCTCGCCTCCGGCGAGCTGAAGCACCGCGAGACCTTCGTCGAGGGCATCGAGAACGGCGTGGACGCCTTCCTCGGGCTCCTCCGCGGGGACAACACCGGAAAGATGATCGTCTCGGTGACCCGTTAGTCTTCCCTCAGCCGCCGCGATCGTGGGCGCGAGTCGCGGCGAACAGCAGAAGGAAGTACCCGGCATGTCCATCCAGCACACCGACGTCCTGTACACCGCCGTCGCCACCGCCGAGAACGGCCGTGACGGTCGGGTGGCCACGGACGACGGTCAGCTCGACGTCGTCGTCAACCCGCCCAAGGCCATGGGCGGCTCCGGCGCCGGCACCAACCCCGAGCAGCTCTTCGCGGCCGGCTACAGCGCCTGCTTCCAGGGCGCGCTGGGCGTCGTCGCCCGCAACGAGAACGCGGACGTCTCCGGCTCGACGGTCACCGCCGAGGTCGGCATCGGCAAGAACGACGACGGCTTCGGCATCATCGTCAAGATCTCGGCGACCATCCCCAACGTGGACGCCGAGACCGCCAAGAGCCTGATCGAGAAGGCCCACCAGGTCTGCCCGTACTCCAAGGCGACCCGCGGCAACATCACGGTCGAGCTCGCCGTCTGACCTACGGCGCCGCACACTGGGCGAGGGCCGCACCCCGACCGACCGGGGTGCGGCCCTCCCTGCTTTCCCGCCGTTCGGGGTGCGCCCCACGCCGCCTTCCCGCCGTTCGGGAGGCGCCCCTCGCCGTGTCCGGAGGCGCCGCGACTGCGGCATCATGTCCGTGTCCAGCGGACGGGGGAGGTCGAGTGTCGTCGCACAACGGGCCTGAGCAGGCCGGCCACGGGCTCATCGGCGGGCGGTACCGCCTGGGGGAGCGGCTCGGACAGGGCGGCATGGGCGTCGTCCGGCGGGCCACCGACGAGCTGCTCGGCCGCCAGGTCGCGGTCAAGGCGCTCGTGCTCGACGACGCGGCCGACCCGGCGGGCGCGCTGCGGGAGGCGCGGGTCGTCGCCCGGATCCGGCACCCCCACGTGATCGTCGTCCACGACGTCGTCGAGCACGAGGGCCGGCCCGCGCTGGTGATGGAGCTGGTCGAGGGCGGTTCGCTCGCCGACCGGCTGGCGGCCGGCCGCGTCCTGACCGTCCGGGAGACCGCCCTCCTCGGCCTCGACCTGCTCGACGCGCTCGGCGCCGCCCACGCCCTCGACGTGCTGCACCGGGACGTGAAACCGGCCAACGTCCTCCTGGAGAAGGGCAGCGGCCGGGCGGTCCTCACCGACTTCGGCATCGCCAGCCTCCCCGGCGCCACCACGCTCAGCGGCACCGGCGTCTTCGTCGGCACCCCCGAGTACACCGCGCCGGAGCGGATGCAGGGCGCCGCCGCCGGCCCGGCCTCCGACCTGTGGTCGCTCGGGGCGCTCCTCTGCGCGGCGGCCACGGGCACCTCGCCCTTCCGCCGCGACTCGATCGGCGCCGTCCTGCACGCCGTGGTGTACGAGGAGATCCGGCCGTCGGAGCGGATGGGACCGCTCGTCCCGGTCGTCCAGGGCCTCCTCGAACGCGACCCGGCCCTCCGTCTGGGCGCCGCCGACGCCCGCCGGATGCTCGCCGCCTGCGCGGCCGCCGACGACCCGGCCGACGCCCCGACCCCGGTCCGCCCCCCGACCGTACGACCCGAGGCCGCGACACCGGTCCCTCCTGCGACGGATCGGCCCGAGGCCGCGACGCCGGTCCGCCCGCCGGCCGCACGGCCCGAGGGGCCTCCGCCCGTCCATCCGCCGACGGCGCACGACCAGGGGCAGGACGCCACGCCGCGGCGGCCCTCGGGGCCGGAGGCGGTGGGGCGCCCCGACGGGCGTACGGAC